>UQMW01000073.1 GCA_900542275.1 uncultured Collinsella sp. | reverse complement strand
AACCCGCGACCCCAACCTTGGCAAGGTTGTGCTCTACCAACTGAGCCATGTCCGCATATGTAAAACAAAACGGGCGCCGGAGCGCCCGGATGTTGTCTGGAGGCGAAGCCCGGATTCGAACCGGGGGTAAAGGCTTTGCAGGCCTCTGCCTTACCACTTGGCCACTTCGCCGAAAAAGGACCGCCTAAACGGTCCGGAAATGCAATGGAGCGGACAACGGGGCTCGAACCCGCGACCCCAACCTTGGCAAGGTTGTGCTCTACCAACTGAGCCATGTCCGCTTGCGGGTTATTAATTTACGCGAGTTGTCCAAAAGACGCAAGTACTTTTTTCAAAAAACTTGTCTGCCGCATGTTCTTAGTAGCTAAACGCGCTAAAGCGATTGGCTAGGCACACGACTCCAGCGCTCCGCTAAACAGCTTCACCATCTGCACGCGCATGCCGGCGCCGTCCGTACGACGAGCAACCTCCACGTTATCGACGAGCATACGCATAAGCTTGATACCACGGCCGCGCTCCTCTGATGCGACCGGTTCGCTCGTTTCATCGATAGAATAGCCGGCACCTCGATCAAGCACCTCAACCACAACGCGATCGCCATAGGCCTGAACCGTCAGGACGCACCCGATACCGCCCGCATGGTCATAGGCATTACCCAGCGCCTCCCCCGACGCCAACGCGACATCGTAGCGCTCGTCACGGCGCAACGGAAGCGATTCAAGGAGTTCGGCGATGCGATGTCGGTAGTATGGAAGATTCTCGATACCCTGACGGACCTCGACGCTCTTACTCCAGCGAGGCAGCTCCCCCACCGGAATGGCGGGAATAGACTCCCGTGCCGGCCCCGCGACATGAAGAATATCGACAAGACGGGCAATCTCCAAAAAGCGAACAACTTCACCTGATGCATTGACGAGCGAAAGCAGGCCTTCTCGCCTCATGAGCTCACGAGCGCGCGTAAGCAGGAATGCCAAGCCCGTCGAATCGATAAAGCTAACAGCCTGGCAGTTGATGACGACACGACGCACGCCGCGGCCAATCAAAGCATCCAACCGCCGACGCAGCGCAGGCACCGTGGCGATGTCGATATCGCCTGGTGGCGTCAAAACCACTATGTCATTCCACTCATTCATACGACCATGGTTCCCCAAAAAAGCCCACTCGATGCATTCGTTTCCCCAACCGTACGGATTCAGCCCGCCCAGCGTCGTCTATGAACGACCCCGTAAAAACTCAAGGGACACCAATGCAATGTCATCGTCCAGCGCCGATTCGGTAAATCGGTCAAGCTCGCCCAAGACCTTGCCGCAAATGCCCGACACGCCCTCACCCGAGACAGAGAGCAGAAGGTCGCGAAGGCGCTGCTCGCCAAAGAAAGCACCCGAGCGGTCACGCGCTTCGATTGTTCCGTCGGTGTACATAAATAGCATGTCACCAGGAGCGAACGTAAACACGCCTGTCTCGTATACCATGCTCTCAAAGGCACCGATTACCCCCGATTGGCATCCAAGCAGCTCGACCTCCCCCCCACGGGCCTCGCCGCCACCCAGCGGCATCGACTCTGGCCTGATGACCATGGTCGGAGGATGGCCCGCCGAACAATACGTTGCACGTCCGGCTTTAAGGTCAATCTTGGCGATAAAGGCCGTCACGAACGTCTCGACCCTTGAAAAGCCCATGAGCATGCTGTTAAGGGAGCGTGCCATGCGGGCCGGCCCAGCGCCCTCCCAGGCATATGCCGTCAGGGCCGTCTTGACGAGCGCGGACATCGATGCAGCCTCAATGCCTTTGCCAGACACATCGCCCAGAATCATGACGGCGCAATCGTCGGGAAGACGGATGAGCGTATAGAAATCGCCGCCGACCAACGCCGAGTTCGTGGCCGACAGGTACACCGAATCGGCGGCGATTCCCGGAACATCCCCCAGTGAATTTCTCATGCCAATCTGAAGGGTCTGAGCGATATGGCGCTCCTCACGCTTTTGAGATTCGCCTTCATAGATCAGTTCAAAGTCATGAGCCAAGTGCACCAAGTAGTCATATTCAAGGTCATCAATCGGCTCTTGGCTACCATCACGAAGCAGCAGCGCGCGCGTCGTCGGGCCCTTCGCAACAGAAGCAGGAACGATCGCGTCGTTACTGTGCTTGCCATCGCCCTCAGAGCGCGGGCGCCCCGCCTCGATGCCGGCGTCGACGTAGAGACCCTGGCAAGGCAGGCCATGCGCCCTAAGCCAGCCTCCCATAGGCATCGATTCGTCAACGCGAGTTATACGGACGTGTTTAAGGTCCTCGGCGCTCGTGCCGCCCAAAACAGATGCCTCAAAGCCATCAGGGCCAGCCCCCAGACGTGCCGCTGGCGCCGTCGTGGAAAAGAAAAGCTTCTCGGGATCGTCCGGCAAAGCAACGCGACTGCCGCCTTCAAAATCTATGACGTAGGAATCCAGACTGGCGTCATACTCAATAGGGCAAAAATGGCAGTTGAGCATATTGCAGATCTCGGACGATACCGCCTGGGTAGCCGCGGCGGAATCGTCTAGAAAGGTAAACAACTCGTCACGCAAGACATTGAGCGAGCGGCCAAGCTCGGCCGTGCGACGGGAGCGAAGGCTCGATGCCATGCCGACCAGCTGGATAGACAGGTAATCGCAAATGACCTCGAGCACATTAACGTCATAGGCGAGCGGTGCCTGAGGGCGTTTCCAACCAACTTCCAGCACGCCAAGGATCTGCGTACCGTAAAAAACGGGAAGACAGATCTCGCTGCGGTACGGAGGCATATCCTGCATGCGCAACAGGTGCTTAGAACGATTGTCCAGATCCATGAACATACCGGAGGCGACCTTATCACCCTCAAGGTCCTGTTGAATCGACAAGCGACAGGCACGCGACTCACGAAGAACATACGTCGGAATGCCAGCGCCATACGGCAAAAACTCAGGAAGGTAGCTGTCGTACAGCTCCTTGGAAACACCGCGAAGTTTAAAACCGCCGCTCTCAGAAAAATAAATCGCAGCTCCAGAGGCATCGAGCGTTCCGACGAGCCGATTCAAAACGGTATCGAGCAAGCTGGGGAGCTCATCGGAGCCCACGGTACTCATAATGACCGAAAGGGTACCCGAAAGGCGTTTATTCGCCACCCTAAGCTCCGATAGCGCACGTTTGAGCTGACGATCGTGGGAATACTGCTCTTCGATGCTGTGAAGCGCCACCAGGACGCGCGGCGCGCGGCGTCCAAAGATACGCGGAGGCGTAACGGAACCTGCGCGAACCAAGACGGGAATAAAGGACCCGTCGCTCAGCTTGAGCATCAGCTCGCTCTCGCAGCCATCGGTCTCAAACGGCAGACGATGTTCGGTCGCGCGCTCAAAGGCAGACGAGTACAGAACGTCCTTGACATCACCGTTGATGACGTCAGCGCGCTCCTCGCACATCAGATCGAGCAAACGATTATTCACATGAAGGATGGTTCCGTCGAGCTCACAAATGATGACAGCATCGCTCGTGATCTCGACCAGTTGGGCAACGTCTGCCCACTCGTTGCGCTCAAGCGTTTCCATCGTGGACCTCACCGTCTATCGGTAACAAAAAAGCCTCCGAAGAGGCTTCTCAAATGCGATGGTGTCGGAGGCGGGACTTGAACCCGCATGACCAAAAAGCGGTCACTAGCACCTCAAGCTAGCGCGTCTGCCAATTCCGCCACTCCGACATGCTATTTTGTTGATTCGCAGTTCGTTTTGTTGGACCCGCGCGTTCAACGAGGAAGATAATAACCTATGATTCGAGAACTGTGCAAGCACTTTTTTGAAAAAAGTTTACGAATTTGTAATTGCGCAGGTAGATCCGTATGTCCGGCCCCGAATCGGTGCTGCCTCCCTGCGCGTCCTCGGGCATGAGCGATATTTTGCTACGCACTTCATGCTGCAAAATATCGCTCCCCCTGCGGAATGCGCCGGGAGGCAGCACCGATTCGGGGCCTACGGCCACATTCTCCAAACACAATTCCCAAACATGTTCTGGGG
>UQMW01000072.1 GCA_900542275.1 uncultured Collinsella sp. | reverse complement strand
CCGCACATGTGCGGGTGAATGTGGGAAGTGTTCGGATGAAGTTGCCAATCAAGGCGCGTTTGTACCCCCGATGAACTGCACGTTCGCGTAAAATAATGCCCATTATGGGCAAATGGTGTCCAGGTAGTTTACAACACGGCATTTGGGGGAGGGGCATGTCGGACGCGCGCTCGTTGCGAAAACAGTTCAATCGCATGCTCGCCACGTTGCTGGTGGCGCTTGCTGCTGCCGGAGCCGTAACGTATGCCTGGTACATCTACAACGCAAACCGCCACATCACCGACGTTAAGATGGCCGCGGGCACGGGCGTGACCTTCCTTATCTCCAACGAGTACGACGGCGAATACAAAACCAACGCCGGCCTGAGCTTTACAGGCCTGCTCGATCCCGTCTCGACCGACAACGTGCTCAACGGCTTCCAAAAGGTAACGGGTTTTACTGGTGGAACCACCCAGGACTCGCTGTTTGCCAGCATGTTTGGCGCGGCAGAGCATTCCGACTACTACAAGACCTCCCTGTACCTGGCCACCAACTTTGCCGCGACCGACGTGTACCTGTCGGGCATTGACTTTACCGAGCAGGACCCGGCAAACCCCATCTCTACCGCTCTGCGGGTGGGCCTGGTTACCTATGCGCCGGGGCAGGGCGATACCGTTACGGGCCAGTACGTCTTTGAGGTCTCGGGCGAGCGCAATCCCCAGGCGCGCTACAACACGCTCGACGGCAAGGATGCCGGCGAGAACGAGCAGAATCACCTGGTGCTCGACAGCACCCGCTCCGATGGAACAACGGTTCATTTTGACCAGCTGACCAGCGCAAACTTCTGCGACTACAATGAAGACACCGGCATTGTGGGCCTCAAGGAGGCCACGACCAAGATCTGCAGCCTGCCCGCCGCTGCCAAGGGCGCCGACCGAAGCACGCCCGTGCGCGTGGACGTGTACGTGTGGCTGGAAGGCTGCGACCCCGACTGTACCAACAATCTGGCCGCCACCAGCCTGCAATCGCTGGCGCTGCGCTTTGCCGGCAAGCGTTCGTAAGGGGGCTGGACATGAGTGCTTCGAACATCAAAGACATCCTAAACTCGCGTCGTCGCATGGTTGCCGCGGCTGCATGGATGTTGGTGTTGGTAGCCGCCCTGAGCGCTGCCACCTACGCGTGGTTTAGCAATTCGCGCTACACCAACGTGACGCCCGTGGCGCACACGGTAAGCGACGAGGGCTCCGACCTGCAGATTGGCCTTTCGGCCAACGGGCCCTGGGACACAACGGCAACGCTTGCCGCCGCCGACAAGACGCTCTATCCCATCTCGACGGCAGACCTTTCCCGCTTTTGGCGCGGCACGTTCCAAAACGCCTCCGGCATCACGACCGACTACGCCGACTGCACCGCGCGGCTGGACGACTACGCCCTTTCGGGCACGCTGTACCTTAAGGGCAGCGATAGTGCTCTCAACGTGTACCTGTATCAGGGCCAGATGAGCGTGACGAACGACCCCCAGCTGCTGGCCGCGCTGCGTCTGGGCCTGGTCATTACAACTCAGTCGGGCACGCAAACGCATATCTTTACCTGCGACGATCTGGGCGACACCTCGGGCGCCACCAGTAGGCGTACCACCGCGCAAGACGGCGTGGTCGTGGCGCCCGGTGCCTCGGGCTGGACCTACACCGCCGACCCCGCGCGTGCCATAAGCGCCTACAGCATGGACGGCACCGGCGACACGCCCACGGCGCGTGCAGGCGCCACACCCATCTGCACGCTGGCCGCCAATGAGGTGGCAAGCGTTCGCTACGTTGTGTACATGGAAGGCTGCGACGCCAATTGCATCGACGAGGCTCAGGCCCGCGATGTGGTGCTGCAGCTTGCCTTTGCCGCGGCCAAGGCATAAGGGGGGCGAAGCGACATGGAAGACAAGAAGCGCATGCCAGCAGATAACCGCAAGGCCAAAACCCAGAGCGCTAGCTCCGCGGCCCCCTCCAGTGCGTCCGTCGATCGCCAGGTCCTCGAGGGCGCCGCCGTCCGCCGTCACGCCCGTCGCGCGCGTGCCTACATCGCGCTCGTTATGGTGGCGCTCGCCGCCACTTTGGGCGTCGCGACCTACGCCTGGTTTACCAACAACATGAAGGTCAACACCAACTCGGTGAGCGTGCACAGCGACACGTCCAAGCTGGTGCTAGAGCTGGGCGACGCCGATCGCGGCAGCTGGTCGCAGCAGGGCGATGCATCTCTGGCCTCCACCGCGAGCGGGGCCGTGACGCTCTACCCGGTCTCGACCTTTGACCTCAACGGCTTTGCGGCCTGCGCGCAAAACAACTCGGCCGGCGATGCCGCGGTGTTTGAGCAGGCAAAAGACAACGGCTCCACCTACTATCACGGCTGGATTGACCTGCGTCCCACCATTACGGGCACGGGCGCCAGCAAGGTTAAGGGCAAGGTGAGCCTGTATCTGGCCGAATCGCTGGTCCCGCAGGGCGCCAACGCCGAGCTGCTGCGCGCGGCTCGCGTGGGCATTAAGATCTCGAGCGGCAGCCAGGTGCTTGCCACCAACATCTTTGAGCTCGACAGTTCCGACAGCGGCCATCGCGGCGAGCATCCCACGACCGCCCCGGCTGGCCTTGCTGGCTACGCCGATGGCATGCTCCTGGGCTGGCAAAACGGCCAGCTCGCTTGCGGTGCCAACGTGACGCAGGACCCGGCCGCTTATACGCTGGACACGAGCGAGACGGCCGAGCGCCCGCAAAACTCGCTCGCCACGCTGGCGCTGGGCCAGACCTATCGCCTGGACATCTATTACTACATCGAGGGAACCGACCCCGATAGCGCCGACTACCTGCATCAAGACCCGGGCACCCTGCACCTGGCGCTCTTTGCGACCCTGGACGGTGAGTAGCCATGACGCGTAAGCAACCCGCCGCCAGCTGCACGCCCGCCACCGGCAAGCCCGCCGGCGCCGCCGCACCTGCCGACACCGACTTGCGCCGCAAGCTCACCACCACCGTGGTGCTGGTGCTGTTTGCCCTGGTGGCGATAGTCATGGCAACCTTTGCCTGGTTCTCCATCGCCGATAGCGCCAAGACCCGCATGCTCATGATTGATGCCAACGCCGACGGCTCGCTGCGCTTTGACCTGGACGAGCACTCCACGTTTGACGAATACGTCCACAGCCTGGGCTTCGACCAGATCTCGGCACGCATCGCCAGCGGAAAGGGCGTGGACATCGATGCATCCAGGCTCAAGCCCGTCACCACGAGCGACTACCAGACTTTTACCTTCGAGGACGGCTCCACCGCCGATCCCGCGACCGGCGCCTACTTGGAGTTCACGCTGCACTTTATGAGCAGTACGGACCTGCGCGTTCGCCTGACCGGGCAGGACGGCGACGGTGGCGCGTCCGGCACGCGGTTTAGCTCCGACACGCAGGGCATGGCCAGCGCCATGCGCATGAGCTTTACCGCCGACGGTCACACCTGGGTCTACAACCCCAACGGAGGCGGAGGCTCGTCCGGTTCGGCCACCGTCTTTGGGCTCGACTCGGGAGTAGCGAACGCGGCCAGCGACATGTTCGACCTAATAAACGATACGGACAAGCCGGTAGCCGTTCGCATATGGCTCGAGGGAACGGACCCAAATTGCACTAATATGCTAAAGGGAGCTAACTATTCGGTTTCGATGCGCTTTGAGGGCATCGAGGAACAGTAGATATGCACGGCGGCCATCGGGCCGCGCACGACCTAGTCAGACACGGTAGTAAGGGACATCATGCAATCTGTTAAAAAGGCCGCATCCATCGCACTGAGCGTCGTCATGTGGATCATCATCCTGGTGGCGGCCCTGTACGCGTTTACCACGCTCGCCACGCGCGAGGACGGCAGCGTCTCGGACATCGCCGGCTTCACCCCGCTCGCCGTACAGTCCGACTCCATGGCGCCCACGTTTAACAAGGGCGACCTCATCGTCATCAAAAAGTGCGACACCTCCAAGCTCGAGGTGGGCGACATCGTGACGTTCCACACCATTATCGACAACGAGTACGCGCTCAACACGCACCGCATCGCCGCCATCGACGAGATCAACGGCATGCGCAGCTTTACCACCAAGGGCGATAACAACGACGTGGCCGATTCGCACATCATCAGCGACGGCGACATCGTGGGCAAGTACGTGTTCGCGCTGCCGCAGATGGGCAAGGTCATGGACTTCCTGTCCAGCTCCATGGGCTTCCTCATCGTAATCGTGCTGCCCATGCTGCTGTTCTTTATCTACCAGGTGTATCACCTTATCGTGGTGGGCATGAACCTTAAGCGCGCCATGGCCGAGGAAGACCGCCTGGCCGCCGCGGCCGCCATCGTGGACGCCGAGGGCAAGGGTGACACCGCCGCCGTCACCGCCGATAACGCCGCCGAGCAGCTCGCCCAGGCCGAGGCCAAGCTCGAGGAAGCCCGTCGTTTAAAGGCCGAGGCCGAGGCGGCGATGAGCGCGACCAAGCAGGAGGATACCGACGGTGAGTGAGTTTCTGGGATTTGCCTGGGAGCTGCTGGCAAAGGTTGTCTACAACGTCGTTGCCGTTGTGAGCTCCATCCTTAACCTGCTGGTGTTTGGCTGGGTTGAGTACTTCAACATCTTTATGACCTACTTCACCACGTTTGACCTGGTGGGCAAGATCGGCGCGGTCATCCTGTTTGCCATGCTCATCGCGGTCCCCGTGCTGATCGTGGCCATCCTGGTCCACCGCTACCGCATCAACCGCCGCCTGCATCGCGACGACACGTCCAACAAAGCGCTCTATCGCGAGATCGGCCGCCTGAACAAGCAGGTGCTCGACCTGATGGACGAGAAGAACAAGCTGCTGGCGCTCAAGGTCAATGCCATGGGCGGTACCAAGCAGATTCCGTACGTGGGCGCCTCGGCCCTGGCCGACGACC
>UQMW01000071.1 GCA_900542275.1 uncultured Collinsella sp. | reverse complement strand
GGTCATGCCGCCGAAGTTGAAAGGCAGATTGCCGCTCTGGCGGGTTTGCAGCGTCAACCGGTTACGCGGTTTGGTAAAACCGCGTAACTACAAAGCGTCCGCACACCTCTTGCAGATATGCGCGTGGCCGTTGTACTCGCCGACGGTGGTGCGGTAGTTCCAGCAACGGTCGCAGCACTCGCCCTCGGCAGCCTCTATGGCAACGGAGAGCTCCTCGCCCTGGGTCAGTTCAACAGCGGAAACGATGTAGAACTCGGCCAGGTCGACGGCCTTGTCGCCGGTCAGCAGCGCATACATCTCGGCGGGAACGACCGCTTTGACGCGAACCTGCTGGCTCTTAGTGAAGGTGCCGGCGGAGCGAGCATCCTCAAGGGCCTTGGTCACGGCGCTACGGAGCTCGAGCGAAGCCTCGAGCACGCCCTCGAACTCATTGGCCTCGTCAACCGTGATGGGCGACTTATACCAATCGAGCAGCGCGGCGTACTTCTGGTGATCGACGCAGCCGGCGGGCGCATAGGCCATGGCCTCGTCGACCGTGTAGGACAGGATCGGCTGAAGGTCGCGCATGAGCATCGAGAAGAGCTCGGCGAGCACGGTCTGGGCGCTGCGGCGCTCGAGCGAGCCGGGCTTCTCGCAGTACAGACGGTCCTTCAGGGCGTCAAGGTAAACGTTGGAAAGCTCGGTAACCACAAAGTCATAGAGTGCACGATAGGCACGCGGGAACTCGTAGCTGGCGTAGGCGTCGTCAACCTCGGCCTGAACCTGGGTCAGGCGGGCAACCATGAGCTTGTCGAGCGGCAGCAGGTCGGCAAAGGCGACGCCGTCGGTCTCGGGCTCAAACTGACCCTCGAGCTCGGAGAGCAGGAAGCGCAGCGTGTTGCGGAAACGACGGTAGGCATCAGACGTACGAGCGAGAATCTCGTGGTCGATGGACACGTCGGAGCTGGTGTCGACGGAGGCAACCCACAGACGGATGATGTCGGCGCCCATCTCGTCGCAGACCTTGTTGGGGTCGATGACGTTGCCGAGCGACTTGGACATCTTACGGCCCTGGCCGTCGAGGGTGAAGCCCTGCGAGACGACCGCCTTGTACGGAGCGTGGCCGTTGGCGCCCACCGAGGTGAGCAGCGAGCTCTGGAACCAACCGCGGTGCTGGTCGGAGCCCTCGAGATACACGTCCGCCGGATACTCCAGCTCGGGACGGTACTCGCAGACGGCCTTCCAGGAAACGCCGGAGTCCCACCACACGTCGAGGATGTCCTTATCGGCCTTGAGATGATGGCCGCCGCACTTGGGGCAGACGCAGGCCTCGCCCAGGTAGCTCTCGGGAGCGTCGGTGAACCAGGCATCGGAGCCCTTCTCGTGGAAGAGTTTGATGACGGCGTCGAGCGTGGCGTCGTTCATAACTTTCTCGCCGCAGTCGGCGCAGGTGTAGCTGGGGATAGGCACGCCCCAGTTGCGCTGACGGCTGATGCACCAGTCGGGACGCTGCTCGACCATGGCGCCGATGCGGTTTGCCGCGTGGGCCGGATACCACTTGACGTTCTCGCGAACCTCTTTGCCAGCCTGCTCGCGCAAACCGGTCTTGTCCATCGAGACGAACCACTGGTCGGTAGCACGGAAGAGCACCGGGTGCTTGCAGCGCCAGCAGTGCGGATAGCTGTGCGTGATCTTCTTCTCGAGGACCAGGGTGCCGCGCTCGCGCAGGAACTCGATGATGTGCGGGTTGGCCTCATCGGTGTCCATGCCGCTGAAGGGGCCGCCGGTGCCAAACTCCTCGCCGGTGTAGAACTTGCCGTCGTCGTCAACCGGCATGCAGATGTCGGTGATGCCCTCCTTGAGGCAGGCAAAGTAGTCGTCGACGCCGTGGCCGGGCGAGTTGTGGACGATACCGGTACCGTCATCGACACCGACGTAATCGGCCAGCAGCGCCACGCCCTCAACACCGTCAAAGATCGGCTGCTTGTAGTGGATGTGGTGGAAGGTCTCGGCGGGAACCACGTAGGGCTTGCCGTCGACCATAACCGGGGTGTACTCCCAGCCAAACTCCTCGCAGCACTTGGGAGCCAAGTCCTCGAGCATGACCTCGGCACGACCCTCGTGCTCAACGGCGACATAGGCGGCGCCGGGCTTAAGGGAAACGGCCTGGTCGGAGGGGATGGTCCACGGGGTGGTCGTCCAGATGATAAAGTCGACAGGACCGTCGAAGTTCTCGAGGCCGGCGGGCTTGGAGGTCATCTCAAAGCGAACGAAGATGGACGGGCTCGTCTCGTCGGAGTACTCGATCTCGGCCTCGGCCAGCGCGGTGTGGCAGTGCTTGCACCAGTGAACCGGCTTGTGTCCGCGATAGATCATACCCTTATCGAACATGGCCTTGAAGACCTCGATGTCGGCGGCATCATGTTGGTGATAGAGCGTCAGGTAGGGGTTGTCCCAGTCGCCAAGCACGCCCAGACGACGGAAGCCGGCCTTCTGCAGCTCGATGTTCTCAACAGCGAACTCATTGCAGAGCTCACGGATCTTGGCCGTGGGGGTCTGGTTGAACTTCTCGGTGCCGAGCTTCTCCTCGACCTTGTGCTCGATCGGCTGGCCATGGCAGTCCCAACCGGGGACATAGGGAACCTCATAGCCCTGCATCATCCAGTAGCGGTTGATCATGTCCTTGGAGATCTTGTTCATGGCGTGACCGATGTGGATCGGGCCGTTGGCGTACGGAGGACCGTCGTGCAGCACAAACTTCTTGTGACCCTCGTTCTTCTTCAGAACCTGCTCGTAGACCTTGTTGTCCTGCCAGTCCTTGAGTCGCTTGGGCTCGGACTTGGAAAGACCGGCACGCATGGGAAAACCGGTCTTGGGCAGATTCATCGTCTGCTTGTACTCGTTTGCCACGGTACCCCTTTCATGTCGTGGGCGCGCACGCCCGTTGGGCACCAAAAAAGCGCCCGTCCCTACAAGCTGGGACGAAGCGCCACAAAACGAGCTGTACGCCCGCAAAAGCTCTTCGCTTAACCACCCAGCTTAGATGCCCTCGCCCGCATATTCGCGCGCTCGCATCCGTTACTCGGCTGGCCTGTATCGACGACCATCTCGGCGATGTCTACTAAGACGAACCTGCACGGCACGTCCGTTGGGACCGCAGCTCCGGGGTGATTTTCATCGGTCGCATGCACGGGTTCTCAGCGCTTCCCGCTCTCTGTAACATGCGGACGGCCGACTACTCGTCCCCATCAACGCTTATGCGGTGTATGGTAGCACGGTCAGCGCCGCCGAAAAACCCTCAACACTGGTTTTATACGTTCGAAATTTCTCGCTATTACAGCCTTTCTCTAGGAGCAAAATACCTGAAAGCACTCTATCTCACGAAAGAAGGTACCTATGCGCACAATTGGAATGAGCGACTATACCGTCGGCGAAGACTGCTTTGACGAGCTGCCCGGCGCGCTGGCCGAGTACGGAGCGACCAAGGTCGCGATCATCGGTGGCAAGCGAGCACTGGCCGCAGCACTTCCCGGCATCGAAGCTGCACTGGCAGGTACCGACGTCGAGATTCTGGAGACGCGCGTCTACGGTACCAACAGCACGCGTGCCAATATCGCCAAGGTCGTAAACTCCCCCGCCTGCCAGGAAGCCGACGTGCTCATCGCCTGCGGCGGCGGCAAGGCGCTCGATACCGTCAAGACGGCGGCCATCGAGCTCAAGAAGATCGTCTTTACCGTGCCGACGATCTGCTCCAACTGCTCCGCCGCGACCGCCATTGCCGTTGTCTACAATGACGACGGCTCGCTCGAGGGCTATTCGTACCCCAACCGCCCCGCGCACATCTTCATCAATCCCAAGATCATCGCCGAGGCACCGGCGGAGTACTTCTGGGCTGGCGTAGGCGATGCCCTGTCTAAGCAGCCCGAGGTCGAGTACGCTACGAGCGCCGGCAACTTGGAGCACACCGCCGGTCTTGGCCTGGCACTCGCCCACACCTGCTCCGAGCCGCTGTTTACCTGCGGCGTTCAGGGTCTTGAGGACGTGTGCCAGAATCTGTCGAGCGAGGCCGTCAAGCAGATAGCGCTCGACATCGTGGTCAACACGGGCTACGTCTCCAACCTGACCAACCAAAACGATTACTACTACAACTCGAGCGTGGCGCATGCGTTCTACAACGCCACGTGCAGCATTCCGCGCGAGGGAACCTATCTGCACGGCGAGGTCGTAAGCCTGGGCGTGCTGGTGCTGTTTGCCTATACAGGCGATACCGAGAACCTTGAGCGCTACGCCGCCTTTAACAAGCAGATGGGCCTGCCCGTGACGCTTGAGCAGGTCGGGCTTTCCGAGGCCGATATCCCTGCTCTGTGCGAGTACGCACACGCCACCAACGAGTGGAAGCAGGGAAACCCCGAGCCCTTCACGGACGAAAAATTCGCCGCCGCCATCAAGGCCGCCAACGCCTACGGCCACTCTATCCTGGCCTAACCGACCAAAACCGCCACAAAGGGGACAGGCACCTTTGTGGTGGTTTTTTATTACTCCAGCATTCAGTTCGTACTCGAACACGATTCTTTACGAGAAAGGGTTCGGGTACGTTTTTTTGTTTATCGGAAATTCTGCGGAAGGACTACTCGGAACGGTAAACAGGAACGAACAAAGGCAGGGTATCATCGTGGTGATGGTATCCTGCCTTTTGTTTTGCGGGATCAAGGTCGCTTTGTGCGAACTTGATCGTCCCCCTATATGGCGCGTTTGGGGGTAATCGCTGCGTACGTGCGTACCGGGAGCCTGTACACCTCTGACAAGGTGTAACACACTAGACTTTGTGCCAAAGTCTGTGTGCCAAGGGGCATAGCCCCTTTGGAATTCCTGCGGAGCGTGTACGCACGTACGCAGGGAACCGGCTAAATCTCTCTTATACAGATTGAAAATCAAACCGGTTATCGTTGTAAACGATTCGTAGAGTATCTTACGGCGAAAATAGCCGCGGTATTTCTTGATAATGGTTTATAGTCGTGCTATCTTGTAGTGGCAAGGAGGGAGCAAAATGGATTTACAGAAGTTTGGTACATTTATCGCCCAGTGCCGCAAAGACAAGAAAATGACACAATCTGACCTGGCCGCAAAATTGAATGTGACCGATAAAGCTATCAGCCGCTGGGAAAGAGGTGTGGGGTTCCCCGACATCAATACCATCGAGCCATTGGCCGCAGCTTTAGATGTCAGTGTTGCAGAACTTATGAAATCCGAAAGGATAGATGAATCAGAGATGTCTATCGCGATGAACAATGAAATTGTGAACAATGCGTTAAGCTTTGCGGAGAAGCAAATTCAGCAGGAGAGAAAAAGTGTTCTCTCAATTATTGAATGCCTTACAGTTGCCATAATTTTCATTCTATATCTGGATAATATCGGATGGCGGCTCGACACCTTTCTTTTTACAGTAGTGGGGATAATTCTCCCATTGATAGCAATCCTCTCGTTCCTTGTACTGCTGGGATACGCTATATACCGAAAGTGCAAAGGCCAGTCTTGCCACCAAACCTTTTTGATTGCCCTTGCCGGCTTGGGGATAGTTGCTCTGATATTTGGTGCCTTTATGCTGGCTGGAACTTTGGGGTTAGGCCCTGTGCCTCAGTAAACATAAGCAGGGTTTGGGGCAGGCACGCCCCAACAAGAGCACTTCGGAAACTCACATGAGTTGAAGAAGTGAAGTCCCGGATGGACAAGAAATTTTCAAGAATTGAAAATTTGTGGCCACGGGACGATTCTTGCTCTCAG
>UQMW01000070.1 GCA_900542275.1 uncultured Collinsella sp. | reverse complement strand
GGCACCGAGCCGTCTGATGACTTGAAGAAGGGGGAGGCCTCGCGGCCTCCCCCTTTTTTGTATCTCGGGCAATTTGTCTCACATAGTAGCTGTGTTTTATAACCCTCGTTTGTCGCATCTTCTGTGAACGGGCTACAATAACTTAGTCTGTGCGATATGGAGGTGAACATGGCTGAAGCTGGTATCGGCGTTGATATCGTCGAGATTTCCCGCATGAAATCAATTCTTGAAAAGACGCCGTCGTTTGCTCGGCGTGTGTTTACCGAAGAAGAGCGTGCGTATTGCGATGCATCATCGCGTCCCGCTGCTCACTATGCGAGCCGCTTTGCTTCGCGCGAGGCGGTGCTTAAAGCTCTCGGCACGGGTTTTAGTCAAGGCGTGGGTCGCAAGGATGTTTCGGTAACGCGTGATAAACTCGGCAAACCGAAGGCGCTGCTTTCGGGCCGTGCTCTCGAGATCGCTCAAGAACTGGGCGTTGTTGAGGTCGCTCTTTCCATTACGCTTACGGGAGACTTGGCCGTTGCGAATGCCATCGCGATTACCGAAGATGCTCGGCCTAAGCCAAAAGATGAAAAGGTGAGCACCAAGAAACGCGTTGCGCAGACATTTAAAGAGGCTCGCTCTGTATTAGATGAGCTCGAGCAGCTGCAGAATTCAGCATTGACGGAGCACCTGGGCGATGCTTCGCAAGATACGCTAGGAGCATAGATGAAACCGGTTTTGAGTACCGAAGAAGTCGTTCGTCTCGAGGATATCATCGAACGCGAAGGGACTTCGAAGGCCGAGCTTATGGAGCTAGCGGGTGAGTTTGCCGCTAACGAGGTCTTGAAGCTCAATCCTGATCGGGTTCTCGTTTTGGTCGGTTTTGGTAATAATGGCGGCGACGGTTGGGTTGCCGCCGATATCCTGAGCCATAAGGGTGTGGACGTGGATATCGTTTCTCCGGTTGAACCGGATGAGATTCCTGCTGCTCTGGCACGTCATGTTGCTCGTCGTACTGCCGGCCGCGATGTGCACGTTTGCGTCGGCCCCTCGCGTGATGAACTCGAGGTTTTGATCGATAAGGCCGATGTTGTTGTCGATGCCATTTTTGGTACCGGTTTCCACGGGAATCTGCGTGCGCCGTTCTCCATTTGGATTCCTACGGTCAATGAATGCGCCGATTGTGTCGTATCCATTGATGTCCCCTCGGGCCTGAATGCAGAGACGGGCGTTGTTGATGACGACTGCATTCGTGCCGAGCGCACGGTGATGATGATTGCGCCCAAGATTGGTCTGTATAGCGCTGATGGTCCTGAGTATGCTGGCGATTTGATCTGCGGCAATCTTTACGACCGTCTTGACGAGGTCATCGATGATGTCGACCACGCCGCCGAGATTGTCGAGCCCGGTGACTTAGTTGATTACTTTGCTCCGCTACCATCGAATATCGATAAGTATTCCCGTGGCTCCGTGCTTATTGTCGCCGGATCTGCGCAATATCCTGGTGCTGCCATTATGGCGGCCAAGTCTGCAGCTCGCGCGGGTGCTGGTTACGTGGCAGTCGCGGCTCCTGACGCCTGCGCCAATCTCATTCGCATGGCACTTCCTTCGATTCCGGTCTTTGCTATTCCGTCTGATTCCCGCGGCTCCTTTGGCGCCGCTGCGCGCATGACGGTGTGCGAGATCGCAAAGAAGTACAGCTGCGTGCTGTGCGGTCCCGGTATGACGACGTCTGCCGGCGCTATGCAGGTGGTTTCGGGCTTGCTCGAGCTTGATGTACCGCTAATTTTGGACGCCGATGCACTCAACTGCCTTGCTAAGATTGCCATTGACGGTATTGATAGTAACCCCGAGATGTATCGCCGCGAGCAGCCGTTGGTTATGACGCCGCACTATCGTGAGCTTTCGCGCCTGGTTGCCGGTGACGAGGTGAACGACCTTGGTACCGCGATTGCGGCCGCGCAGAAGGTTGTCTGGGCTGCAGGCTCCGACAATCTGGTGGTCATTGCCAAGGGGCCGACGACGGCTATCTGTGGCGTTGAGCGTGTGCTGCTGCCGCTCTCGGGTCCGGCTTCTCTGGCAACTGCCGGTTCGGGTGATGTTCTCGCGGGTATTTTGGCCGGCACGCTTGCCACCATGCGCGACGAGATGGATCGTTGGGAGTTGCTGTATTCGTACGCCGTCGCACTTCACAGCTACGCCGGTTTTGCCGCGGCGACGGAGTATGGTGAGAAGAGCGTCATCGCGACCGATCTTATCGACTTGATCGGTCCTGCCATGGAGCTGGCGGCAAAGGATGCGCTCGAAGATCTGGGAATCATGGACGAAGGGTCGGATGACTAATCATGAATAAAGCCGATTTGACGCGCTGGTCCTGGGTCGAGATCGACCGCGGGGCGCTCCGTCGCAACACAAGGGCCTATAAGAACTTGTTGAATCCGCGTCAGCGCCTGTGCTGCGTGGTCAAGGCCGATGCTTATGGTCATGGAGCTGTTGAGTGTGCCAAGATCATGTATTCGGCCGGTGCCGACATGTTTGCCGTGGCGACGGTTAACGAGGGCGTTGGGCTCCGTCAGGGCGGGATTACTAAGCCCGTCCTGATTCTAAGTGAGCCGCCTATCGAGGCTATTCCTGCATTGCTCGAATTCGATATCATGCCCTCGGTCTATACGTCCGATTTTGCTCTTGCGTATGGCGAATGCGCCGTCGCGGCGGGCAAGGTGGGCAAGTACCATCTTGCCATCGAGACGGGCATGAATCGTATCGGTGTTCACTACACACAGGTGCTCGACTTTGTACGCGGCATCAGTTTCCATCGCGGCATCCAGTGCGACGGCGTATTTACGCACTTTGCCACGGCCGATGAACCTTCGGGTTGGGACTACAAGCTGCAGTGCCAGCGTTTTACCGAGGCCGTTCAGGCCATTAAGGACGCAGGTTTTGAATGCGGTATCGTGCATTGTGCCAATACGCCGTCCTCGATGCTCGATTCTTCAATGCACTTTGACATGATTCGTGCCGGCATCGGTTTGTATGGTCTGCAGCCATGTGAGCTGAGTGGTCGCGTGATGCAGCTTGATCCCGTCATGAGCGTCCACGCGCGTGTGACGCGCGTGGCGCATCCTGCGATGGGCGAGGGCGTGGGCTACGGCTTTACCTACCGCGTACCGCGCACGCGCGTTCAGATCTGCACCCTTCCGATCGGTTATGCCGATGGCCTTTCGCGTACGCTTTCCAATCGTATGGACGTGCTGTATCGCGGCGAGCGTGTGCGTCAGGTGGGCAATATCTGCATGGACCAGTTTATGGTCGCCATTCAGTCCAACCCGGCGCATGAGATTCCCGAGGCCGAGTATGGTGACGAGATGATCATTGTCGGCCGCGATGGAGATGCCGAGATTACCATGGACGAGATGGCGCGCCTACGCGGCACGATTAACTACGAGGTCGCTTGCGGCTTTGGTATGCGTCTCGACAAGGTCTACGTGTAGGAGTCGCTATGGGCGTCATGCACATCCCCGGCCATAGCCATCAGGCGCCGCGTGAGGTCGCACTCGAGGAGATCGAGGCCGTTCTGGGCGATTGTCACCTTTGCCAGCTTTACCAGTCGCGCCATAACATCGTGTTTGGCGTGGGAAACCCCCACGCTCGCGTGATGTTTATTGGCGAGGCGCCGGGCCGCAATGAGGATTTGCAGGGCGAGCCCTTTGTGGGGGCGGCAGGCGAGGACCTCAACGGCATTTTGTCGCTGGCGGGGCTCAAACGCGAAGACGTCTACATTGCCAACGTGCTTAAGTGCCGCCCGCCGGGAAACCGCAATCCGCGTCCCGAGGAAGTGCTGGCTTGCTCGCCATTTTTGCGTGAGCAGATTCGAAGCATCTGGCCCGATATTATTGTGACGCTCGGCAACCCCGCGACGCACTTTGTGCTAAAGACCGAGATTGGCATTACTAAGCTGCGCGGCAGGTTCCACCAGATGGGGCATTTTGTGGTAATGCCCACGTTCCATCCGGCAGCAGCGCTGCGCAATCCGGCGTGGCAGGAGCTGCTGGAGGAAGACTTTAAGATGCTGGGCGACTATCTGGAGCGACATCCCGCGCCAGAGGACGCCTCGGAATAATAAGGAGCATATATGTCCCTGGAGCGCCTGGGGGTAGGTACTTACAAAACGACTTGCGCTGCCGATACGGAGTACTTTGGCGAGCTAATTGCACCGTGCCTTGAGGACGGCGATGTGCTCATCCTGACCGGTGGCCTGGGAGTGGGCAAAACTCACTTTACCAAGGGCGTCTCGCGCGGGCTGGGCGATGGGCATATGGTTACGAGCCCTACGTTCGCCCTCATGGCCGTTCACGATCAAGGTCGTATTCCGCTGTTTCACTTTGATCTATACCGCCTGGAGCATGCCTACGAGCTCGAGGATACGGGCATTTTCGATGTGCTGGGCTATGAGGGTGCTTGCCTGCTGGAATGGGGCGAACAATTCCAGGACGAGCTGACGGATGAGTATCTTTCGGTGACGCTCAGGCGTGATGAGGGCGACAGCGACGTGCGAACGATAACGCTTGAGGCGCACGGTGACCGCGCAATGGAGCTTTCCCATTTGATTGATAAGGCTGTACAAGATGAGCTTGCATAACGACAACGCGCTGGTGGTGGCGCTCGATACCTCGACTGACATGCTTGCCTGCGCGGCAAGCTGGATTGATGGGCAGACGGGTGAGACGAAGCTCGTGAGTGGCGACCACATGTGTCGCCGTCACGCCAACGTTGAGCTCGTGAATACCGTTGATGGCGTGCTGGCTCAAGCCGGTCTGGATCGCAGCGATGTTGGTTGCTATGTGGTCGGCCGCGGCCCGGGGTCCTTTACGGGTGTGCGCATCGGCATCTCCACTGCCAAGGGCCTCGCGCGTGGTGCCAATGTTCCGCTGCTGGGCGTGTCGACGCTCGACGCTTGCGCTTGGACGGCGTGGAAGGCTGGCGTGCGCGGCAAGCTTGGTATCTTGGCCGATGCTATGCGCGGTGAGGTATATCCGGCGCTGTATATGCTGGTCGATGAGGGTCCCGAGCGTCAATTTGAGCGCGAACACGTGGTCAAGGCCGCCGTGGCGCTCGATGAGTGGCGCCAAGCAGCGGACTGGGGCCAGGTTCAGCTGACCGGTGACGGTCTCGTGCGCTATGGCAAGCTGCTGGGTGAGGACGAGGCCGCCCGCTGCGTGGAGCGCGACCTGTGGTGGCCTTCGGGCGAGGGCTTGCTGCTCGCGCACGCTGCGGGTGACGGCGATCCGGCCCGCGTCCTGCCGATTTACACGCGCCTTTCGGATGCCGAGGAAAACGAGCGCAAGCGTCTTGGTCTTGCCGAGAGTGCGCAGAGCGAAATTACGGGTGTTGCCGATGAGCTCGCCGGTCGTCATCTGCAGTTCCGTCCCATGGGCGCGGCGGATGCCGAGGGCGCAAGCGCGCTGGAGGCTGCCTGCTTTGAAGGTGCCGGACACGAGGCATGGACGCCGGGCATGTTCCTGTCCGAACTGGGCGAGGACGTCGCTGCGCCGCGTAGTTGGTGGGTGGCACACGACGACGGCAAGCTGCTGGGCCTTGCCGGCGGTATGGTCGTGGACGGTGATGTGCAGATTCTGGATGTCGCCGTCGACCCGGCACATCGCCGTGAGGGCATTGCCCGCAAGCTGCTGTCGCACGTGAGCTATGATGCCCAGATGCTCGGCTGCACTACGGCTTCGCTCGAGGTCGAGGACGGTAACGAGGGAGCGACCGCGCTTTATAACGCTCTGGGCTTTACCGAGGCTGGCCGTCGCCGCGGCTACTATGGTGCCGGCAAGGACGCCATCGTCATGACGGCTCCGCTGCCCCTGGTGCTTCCGGTCGATAATGCTTCGCCCGAGCCGACGGCGGCAGAGCAGCGCGTATGGCCGCTGCCTGCGCCTGGGCGCTCCGAGGGGGAGCGTGCCGAAATTGAGCGCCGCCGCCTAGTGCTCGCTATCGAGAGCTCCTGCGACGAGACGGCCGTGGCGATTATCGATGCGGATGGCAATATGCTGGCCAACCAGGTGTCGACACAGATTGATTTTCACGCCCGCTTTGGCGGCGTGGTGCCCGAGATCGCCTCGCGCAAACACGTTGAGGTGATTGTGAGTGTCGTGGATGCGGCGCTCGAGGATGCCGCAGCATCGCTTGGTCTTGAGGGTGGAGCCATCGCGCCGAGCGAACTCGCCGCTGTTGGCGTGACGCAGGGTCCGGGCCTGGTGGGTGCTCTGGTAGTGGGCGTCGCCTTCGCCAAGGGCTTTGCCTATGCCGCCGGCAAGCCACTCGTGTGCGTCAACCATCTGGAGGGCCATCTGTTCGCCAACCTGCTGGCGCAGCCCGATCTCAGGCCGCCGTTTATCTTCACGCTCGTCTCGGGCGGTCATACCATGCTCGTGCACGTGAAGGCATGGGGCGACTACGAGGTACTTGGTGAGACACTCGACGATGCTGTGGGCGAGGCCTTCGACAAGGTAGCCAAGGCGTTGGGTCTGGGCTATCCCGGTGGCCCCATCATCTCCAAGCTGGCCGAGACGGGCAACCCCCGCGCGATCGATTTTCCTCGCGCGCTTAACAGCAGGGGAGACTATCGTTTCTCGCTTTCGGGTCTTAAAACGGCCGTGACGCTCTACATCGAGCAGGAGACCAAGGCCGGGCGCACGATTCACCTGCCCGATCTGGCGGCTTCGTTTGAGGCAGCCGTCTTTGACGTTCAGTACAAGAAGGCCAAAAACGCCCTGCATGCCACCGGATGCAAGGAATACTGCATCGGCGGCGGCGTCTCGGCTAATCCGCATCTGCGCGAGATGATGATCAAGAAGCTTGGGCGTCAGGGGATCCGCGTAACGGTGCCACCGCTTTCGGCGTGCACCGACAACGCCGCCATGATCGCAGAGGTTGCCCGCCGTAAATTCGACCGAGGAGAAATCTCGCCGTTCGACGTCGACGCCGATCCAAACATGACGCTGTAGCTGGTACGGCGCGGTCCCCGGACGGAGGGGCCGGATATAAGGTTTCCTGCTCTACAGTCCTGCGCAAGACGGAAAGCACTTAATGTGCTTTCCG
>UQMW01000069.1 GCA_900542275.1 uncultured Collinsella sp. | reverse complement strand
GCGCAACGCGTTGCGCTGAGTCCTGAGGCTGTTGCAATGAAAATGAGAATCAAGGCACGGCCAAGCGTTTTAAAAAATGCCAACTTTTCTGTTTGCACTTTGCGATTCCTCGTGTATACTGACTTTCGCATTTAACGGAGAGTTGTCCGAGTGGCCGAAGGAGCACGATTGGAAATCGTGTAGGCGTCAAAAGCGTCTCCAGGGTTCAAATCCCTGACTCTCCGCCAGTTAATTCCAAAGCAGGCCTTCGAGCCTGCTTTGTTTTTACCCCACGCGGAGGGGTGGCAGAGTGGTTGAATGCGGCGGTCTCGAAAACCGTTTGGCCTGTATAAGGTCACGAGGGTTCGAATCCCTCCTCCTCCGCCATTTAGATTGAGAAAGCTCCCAAGAATGGGAGCTTTTTTGTTATCGAAATACGTCTCGATTCCACGCTTCCCCAAACATGTACGTCACCCTCCAAAACCGACATTTTTCGGCATCTTTGAAGGCTGACGTACACGTTTGGATTGAGCTCACGGGAGTGGCACTATTCGGAAGGTGCCTCTTCGTCTCGCATGCCTTTCCAGTTGCGGATAAGCGCCTTGCGTAGTTCATTTTGCTCTCGCTGGTACCCGGTGTCGGTACAGCGAGGCATGCCGAGTGCTTCGCGAATGTTGTTCATGGCGCGGTGAAAGGCGAGCTGGCGGCCGAACTGAGCCGAAGTGAACGTAACGATTCGATATCCCATTTGGGAGAGAACGGCCTCTCGCTCCGCATCTGCTCCCTTGCGCTCGAGCTCATCGTGAAAACCGCCCTTATATTCGATACCGAGCTCCCTGCGCTTATAGGTCACGAGCGCATCGATTTTGAGTGTTCGAGCTTTGGCGCAATGCCAGAGACGTTGAGGGATCTCGAGCGGTTTGTTGAGTTCGATACCTCTAATGCCAACGCCGCCTTCGCTTGTTGGGAGCGAGAGGGCAATTGCCGAAGCGGTCTCCATAGGCGAGGCCGAGTGATCGTAGATGTGCCTGAGCGCGAGCCGTGCACGTGTGGCACCGGGTTTGCCGGGGTGCCGATCGAGCAGTTCGGTTATTTCATCCTTGGAGGTGGTGGCTGGTTGCTCGGTATAAGGGTCGGCGGGATTGAGCCTCATGCGATAATCGCCGCAAACTTCATAGCCATATTCGAGATATTCGATCCTATCCATCCATTCGGCGGCGAGCACGAAGGTGAAGGCTTCGTCGGTGATGAAGATTCCGGGCGTCAACTCGTTAATATGCTCGTAGGGAAGATTTTGTCCAAGAATGTGGCAAACGACGCCTTTGGTACGAATTCGCTCGAATTCGAATACAACCGCGATATCGATAGTCTTAAGCATATCGGACGGAATGCCGCAGTCGGTAAGGACCTGTCGTATGCGCGCAACACGTTGCTGGGTGGAGATGCCTTGTGCGCCTATCTGGTAGTCGTGCCGCGCAAGAGACTGAACCAAATTCTGGGGTGCATGATGGACAAGCCATGCGGTTTTATGCGAAATGAGAACAGGGGTATCCATTGAGGGCCTCTCGCTCTGAGCCGGTATCCAACTCTTATGTCCGTTGAAGTGGGGAAATATACCGGATGTGAGTAAATCAACTCACTCATGCCGTGAGCTCAATCCAAACATGTACGTCAGCCTCCAAAGATGTCGAAAAATGTCGTTTTTGGAGGGTGACGTACATGTTTTGGATCCCTGGCATTCCAGTAACGCCACGCCCCCACCCGGTCCCGACCGTTTACCGAGCAATAGGGTCGCCACGCCCGCCAACCATGTACTATGTACGGGCATTGTCTAAACCCACGATCCAAAGGACCCCATCTTGCCCGTCATCGCCGCCGTAACCGTTACCTCACATGCCTCGGATGCCATGGTCGCCATTCCGTTTTGGCTCGAGATGTTCGCTGTTGTCGCTGCATCGATCTCGGGTGTGTTGGTCGCGCGCGAGCACAAGCTCGACCTGGTGGGCGCCGTCGCGCTCGCCGTGGTCTGTGGACTGGGCGGCGGTCTTTTGCGCGATATGACGCTGCAGGTGGGCAACGTCTACATCCTCAACCAGCCGATGGCGCTGCCGCTCTCCATCGCCACGGCGGCAATCATCTACATCTTCCCGGCAATCGTCGACAAGCCCGAAAAACTCATTCCCCTGCTCGACATCATCTCGGTCGGCATCTACGCCGCCACTGGAGCAGACAAGGCACTGGTCTACGGCTTTGCGCCGGCGGTGTGCATCATGATGGGCTTTTTTACCGCGGTGGGCGGCGGCATGCTGCGAGATGGTTTTATGGGTGTGGTGCCGGGCATTTTCCAACGCACTAACTTCTATGCCATCGCGGCCATCGCCGGATCGGCAAGCTATGTTTGCCTTGTCATGAGCGGCTTGGTCAGCAATGTCGCCGCGCTGGTCGTATGCGTTGTCGTGACCATGGGCCTGCGCTGGCTCTCACTGCGCTTTGACATCAAAAGCCCCACCGAAGAAGACATCGCGCGCTTCTTGCATCGCAAAAAGTAGGTGGCGCGGGCTCATCCTTCGAAATGCAACCGAGAGGTTCTTTTAGAGCGCCCTCGCGTTGGGTACCCTGTTAGGTATATGCCGAACACCTAACAAAAGGATCAACTATGGCTTTCAATCAAACCGCGGCGGCGCCGTCACACAAGATGCGTCGCTGCCTGCTTATGGCATTCGCGCTCATCGCGCTCGCGCTCACTGCACTTCCCACGGCGTCGTTCGCCGGCACGGACACCGCAGGCAACGTACTTGCGACCGACAATGACGCCAATTCGTCCGGCGTCGAAGGTGACCTGTACTGGGCAGGTCAGGCCCTCAACTTGGACGATACGTCCATCGACCGCGATATCATCGCCGCGGGCGATACCCTCTCAATTCGCGACTGCACGGTGGGCGGCGCCGTCCGTCTGGCGGCACGCACCATCGACGTTGCCAAGACCACGGTTGATGGCAGTGTGACGGTAGCCGGTCAGCATGTCGTGCTCAATTCCGACAGCACTGCCAACTGTTTCTATGCGATAGGCGAGACGGTTGCCCTGCGCGGCTCTACCAAGTCGGCAGCGCTTGCGGGCGATACGGTGACCATCGATGGCACCGTCGAGGGCGATGTTGAGGTTTGGGCCGACAAGCTCATCCTGGGCAAAAACGCCCACATCACCGGCACCGTGAACGCGCACGTCTCCGAGGACCCCGAGCGCGCTGCGGGAGCCGAGGTCGGCGCGCTCAAGATCGACCGCACCGAGAACGAGGATACTTCCACTGTTAACGATGTCATCGGCGGCATCGTCGCCGCGGCGCTCTCGACCTGCTTTGTCGCTCTGCTGCTCGAGCTCGTCTTTCCGCGCGCGACCGCCAGCGCCGCCGGAATGCTCCACCAGCGCCCCACGCCCCTGTGGGTGAGCGGCCTTCTGGGCACGATTGCTATCGTCCCCGCCGTCCTACTGCTAATTATCTCAATCGCTGGCCTGCCGCTTGCCGGAACCCTCTTGTGCGGCGTTATCGGCATCGCGTTGGTGTCGAGCGCCTTTGCGGGGTGCGCGATTGCCCGCATGGTCGGACACAACCAGAACCGCTACGCCATGGCAGCCGCCGGCGGCGTGATCGCAGGCGCGCTTACGGCAATCCCCCTCGTAGGCGATTTCATCAGCGGCGTAGCCTTCGTCTTTATGCTCGGCTACGTTATCCAGATCATCTGGCGCAACGCCCACCTCAAGTCGCAACAGCCGGCTAATACGCCGGAACCCCCCACCGCCTAGCCGCCAACCACCACAAAGGGGACAGGCACCTTTGTGGTGGTGCAAAGCAACCTGACCCCATTGCACCAAAAAGGGCGCCGACCATTGCGGTCGGCGCCCTTTCTTGTTGGCGGTTATAAGCCCCAGCGCTTATTTGTTGACCTGGCCGGCGCGGACGGCGGCCTTCTTGCGGTCGGTGGCGTTGAGCAGACGCTTGCGCAGGCGAATGTTCTTGGGGGTGATCTCCACCAGCTCGTCATCGGCGATGTACTCCAGCGCCTCTTCCAGGGAGAAGGTGCGAGGCGGCACCAACTGGACGGAGATGTCGGAGGTCGAGGAGCGCTGGTTGCCCAGGTTCTTGGTACGAGCGATGTTGACGACCATGTCGCCTGCCTTGCTGCGCTCGCCCACGATCATGCCCTCGTAGCACTCGGTACCCGGCTCAACAAACAGCTGGCCGCGCTCCTGCAGCGTACCCAGGGCGTAGGCAACGGCCTTCTCGGTGGTCATGGAGATCATGGCGCCGTTCTGGCGGTTGCCGATCTCGCCGGCGTAGGGACCATACTCCAGGAAGGTATGGTAGAACACGCCCTCGCCGTGGGTGACGTTCATGATGCGGTTCTTAAGACCCATGATGCCGCGCGTCGGGATCTTGAACTCAAGATGGGTCACGATGCCCGAGGTGTCCATGCTCGTCATGATGCCACCGGAGGTACCGAAGACCTCGACAACCTTGCCCGAGTACTCGTCCGGGCACTCGACAACAGCCTGCTCGACAGGCTCCAGCTTGTTACCGTTCTCGTCCTTCTTAAACAGAACGCGGGGACGGCCGACCTGGAACTCAAAGCCCTCACGGCGCATGGACTCCATCAGGACGGACAGGTGCAGAATGCCGCGGCCAGAGACCTCGACGCCGCTCTTGTCCTCGAGCTCCTCGATCTTCATGGTCACGTTGTTCTCGGCCTCGTTGAACAGGCGCTCCTTGAGCTGACGGGCGCCCACGATGTCGCCGTCACGGCCGACGAGCGGGGAGGTCGAGGCCTCAAAGACGATGGACAGGGTTGGCGGGTCGATCTCGATGGGCTCGAGCTCGACGGGGTTCTCGGGGTCGGTGTAAACATCGCCGATATCGGTGCGGTCGATACCCACGACAGCGGCGATATCGCCGGCGCCGACTTCCTGGCACTCGGTACGGCCCAGGTAGTCGAAGGTAAAGAGCTGCTTGACGGTAGCGGTAGCGCTGGAGCCGTCATTCTTCACAACCAGAATCTGGTCGCCCTGGTGAATGGCGCCGGAATACACGCGACCGATACCGATGCGGCCAACGAAGTTGGAGTGGTCGATGGTCACGCACTGCATGGCCAGCGGGGCGTTCTCGTCAACCTCGGGCGCAGGCATGTCGTCGATAATCATGTCGAGCAGCGGGTACATGTCCATGTTGCCGTCGTTGGGGTCAAGGCGGGCAAAGCCATTCATGGCGCTGGCGTAGACCACGTGCTCCATGGCGAACTCAAGCTGGTCGTCGGTGGCGCCCAGGTCGGCCATCAGGTCCAGGCAGTCGTTGTAGGCCTTCTCGGGGTTGGCGCCCGGACGGTCGATCTTGTTGATGACGATCATGATCTTGAGGCCGGTGTCGATGGCGTGACGCAGCACGAAGCGGGTCTGGGGCATGGGGCCCTCAAAGGCATCGACCAGCAGCAGGGCGCCGTCGGCCATACGCAGCACGCGCTCGACCTCGCCGCCAAAGTCGGCGTGGCCCGGGGTGTCGATGACGTTGATCTTGACGTCCTTGTACTCGATAGAGATGTTCTTGGCGAGAATCGTGATGCCGCGCTCGCGCTCCTGGTCGTTAGAGTCCAGGACGCGGTCCTCGACCTGCTGGTTGGCACGGAAGGCATCCGTGGCACGCAGGAGCTTGTCGACCATCGTCGTCTTGCCGTGGTCGACGTGGGCGATGATGGCGATGTTCCTCAGATTGTCTACGCGCATGTAGTTCCCCTATCTTCTATCCATATACAAACGGCACGCGTATGCGGCCCGCCCAGCGATACAACGCTCAGCGGGAATATTGAGCCTTTTACCGAAAACTCGTTTATTTTAGCGATTTTAGATGAGAGGGGTTTCCTCACCTGCAGGTTCAGGGTCGCTCCACATAAAACCATCGCCGGCGCCCATGCCCTCATACAGCACATATGCCGAAAAGCCGCTCTCGAGCGTCGTCTCAAAGAAGCTCACGAGCAGAGCGTCGTGATAGCCGCCGTCAATCTCGACGCAGCCGGTATAGCCGATGGCATAGCGGGCGATACGGCCCAGGCCCTCGTCCTTAAGACCCATCTTGTGCTCGGAGATAAAGTTGGTGGCAGCCTCCAGGCATGCCTCCTCGCCATCCTCGTCGAGCGCGGCCAGATAGCGGTTGGAAGCAGCGTCCTCGATCGCCACAACTACGCCCGGATTCTCACCGGCGGCAAGGTCGTCCAAGAACGCGCCAATCAGGTCACACACCATGGCGTCGAGCTCGGCGGAGACGTTACCGGCGTCCTGCATATCCTGTGCCATCTCTAGACCTTCCCATCGAATCCGGCGTCGTTACAGTTCTTGTGCCTCGGCAGCGATCTTGGCGGCAGCGTCGCGGGCGCGCACCATATCCATCGCGCGCTTGTCGAGTACCTTGATCTGGTTGGTCAGCATGACCGCATCGACCACACCCCAGATTACCAAGCCTGTTGAAATCGAAAACCCAAGCGCACCAACTGTACCACGAAGACGAGAACAGATTACCGCGACAAGGGCGGAGATGATAACCATCTTGATATAGGAGCCGCGGCGCTCGCGAAGCGTGCGGGCCTGCGTCACATAGGCGATGCGAGCCGCCTCGGATGCCTCCGAGCGCATCTGGGCTTCACGCGCGATGGCGGCCGCTTCAGCCGATACGCGGGTACCCATCAGCGACCTCTCCGCTCGCGTGCCAGACATTTAGAAATCATCGGGGGAGAGCGTATGGACGAACTCGTCGAACTTCTCGAACTCCTGCTCGTCGTCAACTTCCTCGGCATGGGCAGAAACGGTACCCAGGCGATTCATGATGTCGTCCTCCACAAACATGGGGGCATTGCTGCGCACGGCAAGGGCAATGGCGTCACTGGGGCGGGCGTCAATCTTTCGTTCGTCACCATCGACCAGCACAACAATCGTCGCATAGAACACCGGCGGCTCGGCACGAACGATCTCGATGCGCTCGAGCTTGGCGCCCAGGGCATCGACGGTGTCAAGCAGCAGGTCATGCGTTATCGGGCGCTCGGCGCGACCGCTATCGATGCCACGGCTAATGGCCGCGGCCTCAAACGAGCCGGTCTGAATGGAAAGCGAACGCAGCGGTGCCGTCGAATCCGACTTGCCGCAGCGCTCGCGAAGCACGATAAGCGATGGCACGGGACCGGCGGCCATGACGATGGTCTCTATGTCGACGCGAACCATGGAACACCTCCGGTACGTAGCGGTTAACACACGGCAGGGTCGCCGCATTGAATAGCTATACTACCCAATCTTTCGCCCAGCACACAAAATCAAAGTAGTTAATTTGGGACGGGGCTATTTTGACTACTTATGTTGGATAAGAAAAAAGCCCCGAGGCAATGCCCCAGGGCTCTTAACATTTTGATGGTGGACCTGACAAGATTCGAACTTGTGACCTCCCGGTTATCAGCCGGACGCTCTAACCAACTGAGCTACAGGTCCATCGCGCAAGGGATATATTAGACGAGTCGTTACGCGCGCGTCAACAACTTTTTTGAAAAACTTTGAGGGTCGTCCGTCCCGGCTGCCCGGCGGCATGCGAAGTCGCCTGCTCGGACAGTCCTGCTCGCACGGAGAGCACATTAAGTGCTCTCCGGCTCGT
>UQMW01000068.1 GCA_900542275.1 uncultured Collinsella sp. | reverse complement strand
CGGCACGGCCGGCAGGACCCGTTCTCGTCGGACGGGAACCCACGTGTTGCGTTTGATCTCCCTGCTGATGCCGGACGGGCCGCGTCCCAGCAAACGGGCCATCTTCCTGACGCTCGTGCCGTCGCCGACCTCGATCTGGATGACCCGGCGTTTCCCTCCGACAGGCGCGAACATACTTCTCCCATAGGTGCAACATCCCCTCGGACTGGTTATCCGGACAATCTCCAATCTAACGGGTGTTGCACTTTCAATTAGACAACGGGGGATGAAGCTCATGCGATCTACGCTGGTAAAATAAACTCATTGAACCTTGGCTGCAGGCTACGTCGCCGTCGTCCTGCGTTAATTAATTCATGGCATGCGGAGGTGCTAATGGAGGACGAGAACAAACCATTTGCAATTTCAAAAGTGCGAATATCCGGCTTCAAGAAAATCAGAAATCCTTTCGAACTAACCTTCAATGATCTCGTTACCATTCTCGTAGGTGAAAACGGGACAGGAAAGAGCACCATTGTTGAAGCGATAAACCTTGCCCTGAGTGGTAGATACCGCGACGCACCAATCGGTCGAAGCGTTTCTGAATACCTGTTCAACAAGGACGACGTGGCCCTGTTTACGAATTCGTCCCAACCATATCTGGCTTTTCCGGAAGTGCGAATCGATGTATACCTCGAGGGCGGCGATAAGGCTACGGCGGCACGGCTGAGCGGCGCGAATTGCCCAGAGAAGACCAAGAAATGCGGCTTCTCGTTCACGATTTCCTTCGATTCAGAATATCTTCCAGAAGTTGAGGCGGCATCGCGCAGCGAACACTTTGATTCACTGCCTATAGAGTATTTCGAGGCATCGTGGACGACCTTCTCAGGAGAAAAGGTGACGCCACGAATGCTTCCCATCACATCGGTTCTCATCAACCCAAACGGAGACATGCGCCCTTCATTCGGGACCGACCGTGCAACGAAATCCCTAATCGACACGCTCGACAAAGATGACCGACTGGCCCTCTCGCAGGGAGCGCGCAAAGGCAAGGATGGGTTTCGGCACGCCGTAAGGAATGGCGGGATAAACCAAAAGCTAGCAAATAGCGCAAACTTCAAAGCGGGAAAGCCAGAGCTCGACGTCAACCTAGGAAGTGCCGACTCCTGGTATCGAGATTTGACCATTTCTCTCTCCGGTGTTCCGTACGAAAATATCGGAGCTGGACCTCAGTGCCTGCTTCAGAGCGAAATATCATTTGGTTCAATTTCAGGTGGCAGCAGCAAGCCGACAGTGGTGCTGATAGAGGAGCCCGAAAACCATCTCTCGTATGGGAACTTGAACAGATTGCTCTCGCTGCTCAACAGCTACCAAGGAAGCCAGTTCCTCTGCACGACTCATTCAAGTTTCGTCGCCAACAAGCTCGGTCTCGAAAACCTCGTCGTTATCGGTTCCGCGACGGATGGAATACCCTCGACCACACTAAAACACCTGCCAGAGGCCACTTATTCGTTTTTCAGGAAACTGCCCGGCTTCGAAACGTTACGCCTCGCCCTCGTAGACAAAGCCATTCTCGTTGAGGGACCATCTGACGAGCTGATTATCCAGCGCGCGTATCAGGACAAATACGGGCGCTCCCCATTAGCAGATGGCATAGACGTCATTTCCGTTGGCCTGGCGTTTGAACGATTCCTGAGCATCGCTAAGCTGATCGGAAAGAAGGTCGCCATCGTCACGGACAACGACGGCAATCCGGAAAAGTTAGCGAAAAAATTCGAACCCTATTTACCGCTGGGGAACATACAGGCGTTCTTTGACAGCGAAGCGCATGACGAGCCGCACGACGACTATCCCACGCTTCGCTTGGATACGCTGGAGGCCACGTTGGTAAGGAGTGCCGGGCGAGAAACGCTCTGCTCGCTATTGGGAAGGAAGGACGAGAGCGACCATAGCCTGATCCACTACATGGAAACCAACAAGACGGACACAGCCCTTTCTATCTTCGATTCAGAGACCTCGATCGCATTCCCCGGCTACATTACTGGAGCCATCGAGTGGATAGGCGAAAACTAGTGACAACTCAGAAGTGTATTATGGCCGGTGCAGGAACCGGGAAGACAACCTATCTCCTCAACCAGGCACTGAACGTTCCTCACGAGAAGAATGTTCTTTACCTCACATATACGGAAGCGGCAGCAATTCACTTCGCAAGTCGAGTGAAGGCGATACGCGGCGCAGTTCCCGGCAATATCACCGTTATGACCTGGTATAGCTTTCTTCTCGCACACGGAGTTAGGCCCTTCCCTTACCCTCTTCCCGGTATCTTGCCGCGAGGCATTAGCTTTGTTGAGGGAAAGGTCCCTCAACGTAGAGGAGTGACCAGGGGCAACCCGGCCTACTATCTCGCGAACGAACGAGGAGACGTATTCAGCTCGCGCCTCGCCGACCTTGCCTGCAAATGCAACGAGCAGGTTGGCGGCGATGCCGTCAATCGCATCAGCGACATGTTCGACATCATCCTTATCGATGAGGCCCAGGATTTGTCTTCGTACGATTATGACTACATCAGCAGCCTGATGCATACCCCCGCTACCGTCATAGTCGTCGGTGACCCGAGACAAAGAACCTACACCACTTCGAAAGAGGGGCCGTATACGGAAGAGACATTCTTCGATTATGCTCGACGTCGCCAGTTGTGTGAGATTGACACCAATAGCCTTTCCGTCTGCCACCGCTGCAGACCAGACGTTGTCGCACTTGCCAACGCCTTGTTTCCTGATCTGCCAGCACTGGCCTGCGCTACACCCGACGAGGGGACCCATCTCCGCACCCTGTCAAAAGGAGAGCGCGCCAAGCCACCGGTAGACTTCCTTGAGGCGATGCACTTGACCTGGCAAGCGAAGTCATTGCCCTATAGCAATTGCTCGACAATGACAATGGGCGCCTCGAAAGGCTCCGAATTCGACAATGTCGCAGTTTGGCTGACCAAGCCCATGTCCATGTGGCTCGATAATAGAGAGGCGGCGCTTAAACCAGGCGCAAGGGCAAAGATGTATGTTGCGGTAACGCGAGCTCGTAACAATTTATGGCTAGTCAGGCCACAATGACGCCCTTGGCTGGCGCTCAAACCGCGCCGCTCGTCCATCCCCTCGCAGCATAATCATCTTCCTGGCCAGGCTGTGTCCCAACGGATGGATACCATTTACCCGGGTGCATCTGGGGCAACGGGCCGGCAGGCCCTCGAAAGGTCGCTCGCAGAACACGCAACATCAAACACGAAAGAAGAGACGAACGACAGATGCCGGACCCCGGACGACAGCACCGCGGAAGACGAGCATTCCGAACACAACTGCGAACACAACTGAACGAACTTCGATCCTAGGCAGGCGCCCGCACGGGCGCCTTTTGCTTTTCGGGGACTTAGCTGCCAGCTAAGGCGTACGGCTCATGGCCGTTTCGTGAAGGCCCGACCAGCTCGACCCACCTCGACCCATCTCCGCTCCTGTCGGGCGTGTCAATCGCCGTCAGGCGGTTCAATCGTCGCGCAGACGTAAACGCACACAGGACCGCGCAGACGTATCGCGCGGAAAGATTGGAGGCAACCATGGCGCACGCTACGAAATGCGCCGCGCCCGAGGGCAACCGGGGCCGCGACGAGTGGATGACGGTGATCGAGATGCAGGAGTACATGGGGGCGAGCCGGAGTAAGGCATACGACCTCATCTGGCCGGGAGAGATCGACTCGTACAGGCTCGGAAGGAAGCTCCTGGTTTCGAGGGCGTCGGTGGACGCCTACATCGAGTCGAGGGGCGGCAGGAAATGACGACGGCGACCGCCCCGGGAGCCGCCCGCGGCCGGGCATGCGAGGGAGCCTCGAGACGAGAGGAGCTCGAGGAGACCATGACCAAGAGCATTAGCAGGAGCTAGGTGAGGCTCATCGCATCGACCAACGCGATATTCGGCGCCGACGAGGCGTGCGCGATGCTGCGCATCAGCCGCGACGCCATGTACCGGCTCGCCCCCCCCTGCATTCACCGCTAGCGCATGATATAAGGCTGTTGGTGGCTCATTGAGCTACCTCCAAGTGCCGGGGGAGTCCCCCGGCTATTTTTTATCCATTCCATTAGGAGTCCCCATTGGCCAAGGAGCTCAGCATCTTTGTCGATGAGAGCGGCGACCGCGGCGGCAAGGCTCGCTACTATCTGCTCACGCTCGTCTTCCACGACCAGGCAGACGGCATCGCCGAAGCGGTCACGGGCTATGAGGCCAAGCTCGCCAGGGCCGACCTCCCCAATATCCCGTTCCACTCCGAGTCCCTCATGAACGGGCATAAGGACTATGAGTTTCTCGGCATCGAGCAGCGCAAAGCCATGCTCGCCTACTTCTCCTCGTTTGTCCGCAGGCTCCCCATCTCCTATGTCATGTTCGTCTACCGCCGCAGCCAATTCGAAGACCCGGCAAGGCTAATGGAGCGCATGGGGCGCGACGTCTCCTCCGCCATGGTTGAGCACTTGGGCTTCTTCCAGTCCTTCGACGATGCGAAGGTCTATTACGACAACGGCCAGGACATCGTCAAGCAAGCGCTCGACCGTTCAGTGGACAAGGTTCTCTCAAAAGGAGTCATCCGACGCCGCAAGACCTCGATGACTGACTACCGCCTCGAGCAAGTGGCGGATTACCTCTGCACCATCGAACTCGCCTTGGTCAAGTACCAGGCCAAGGAGAACGGTGAGACGTACAACAAGTTCTTCGGAGGTATCGGATCTTTCAAGAGAAACTGGCTCAAGCAAGCCCGCAGCAAGCGGATATAGATGGTTCCGAGGCTTCGCAAGGAACGGTCAGCTCTCCTCCGGCTAGGAGCCCCAGGCGACATGCTTCGAGCAGCGAAAGCGAAACGCAAGCAATGGCGTCACGGGCGCTTCGTGCGCTACAGTGCGTCCATGTGGTCATCTCCTATCGTCTCAGCGTGGTAACTGAAGATTCTAGGCGGTGGCCACATCCCTTTTCCGGGGTGCCGACACCAACGTTTGGCACACAACCGCAGTAGACGGCAACGTCCGCCTACTGAGCAAAAGCAACGAGCTTTTCCGGGTCCAAGACCGATAAGCGAAGATGGATTAAGTTTTACTCCCTTAACAGGCCCAACTTGCCAAGCCACTCGACAAAAGTAGTGATGATTCGCTCGGTGCGCGTTTCGATGTCGCTCTCGGCGAAGTCGCCGCATCGCGCAATTTCCACGAGTTCGCGAACAGCGGTCCCCGACACCTCAACGCCCTTATCGTTCACATAGCCCTCGTAATACTTGCGCTTATCCGACAGCTGGTAATCTGAGGCGCGAATGTTTACGCGCTTCTCCAACATCGCCTTGTTTCCTAGTGCTTCAAGGTTTGAGCGATTGGATAGTGGGTGTACCTCGTTACGCTTTCTTGCATAGATGTGTTCGATCTCGAGCGTTGTGTCCAAGTCCATGAGAGGTTGCTTAGGATCTGAGTAGGCCCACCAAACAAGCATCGATCGTGTGAAGCGACGCTGGTTGGTGAACTGATAGCTTCTGAAGCGTCCCGTAATTGTTTCACGGTCGAACAGATGGGCTGAAAAGTCAACCTTGCGACCTTCTACGATGTCTATGAGTGCGGGATAGACGGGACCGCGCAGAGCGTTTACTCCGGGACGCTCAAGTGAGTAGGCGTAGATGAATCCAGTGATGTAGCAAAGGAAATCGTAGAGCTCCTTGTCGTCTAGCTCGCCTTTGGTATTGCGCTTTGCCAGGAACCAGGTGCTCAACAGATAAGCCCACATGCCGTTGGGTGCGTAATTGAGAACGAATAGGCGTCGTGCTACACGCTCGGAAAAGCCCTCCTGCGCACCAACCCGTTTCCAGAAAACGAGCAGAGACTCCAAATCGTCGAGCGTCGCGTCCTCGCGTAGAATTTCGTACGAGCTGTCGCTGTAGAAGTCGCGTAGACTTTTGGTTGTTGTGTCGCGGATGCCCTTCTTTGCACGGCGATAATACATATAGCGGGTGAAAAGCTCGTCGAGCGGCGTGCCCGAGGTTGGTTTAAAAATGAGGTTGGCTGTTTCCTCGAGCGCTTTCCAACGCGTGACGAACTCGTCTTTGCGGCCCTCGATGGAGAAGCGCTTGTAGAACTGGCTCTTAAAGATGTCAGCGTCTGCCAATGGGAGTCCACGGTCGTTCAAAGTCGAGAAGATCCTGAGCGCGGTGTCCTGGGATTCCGCCTCGATGGGAAGCAAGATTACGTTATTGAGAATGCGAGCGGCGAATAGCGCGATGTAGCTTGGCCACTCGCTTGTCATTTCGGCCATTCTTTTAGAGAAGAAGGCGTAATTGCGTGAATAGGCGCTGTGGGCCATGGGGCCCACAGCGCCGTGGCGCAATATATCTAGAAACTCATCTTTGTCGGAATCGCTCGCCACCTCTGAATCAATTTTCAGCGCATCCATGTCGGGGTCGTCGAACTCATCGGTCTTCCAGACGCAGCCAGCAATCGAGTCACGCACTTTAATTGACTGCTTGTCCTTCATGTTTGCGAACTTGTCGTAAAACGCCCTAAGCAGCAACATGATGGTTGTAAGTCTCTGCTGGCCATCGATTATTTCAAGCTGTCCTGCGTCGTTCTTGAAAGTAACAATGGGGCCGAGGAAGTATTCATCACTAGTGCTTTTGAAGGCGTCACAGTCGTCGTTGGGAAACGCGAAGGTGAAGAGATCGTCCCATAGCGTTGCGCACTCGTCTTCGCCCCAGGCGTAAGGTCGCTGGTAATCTGGGATGAGGAAGTCTGAATGCTTATCTGTGAGGAGCAGCTTGATCGTTTTCTGGTCGATGTTGAGCTTGGACATTCCGGAAACCTCCGTGCAGGTATCTTTTTGCATCCAGAATTATATTGCACAGCATAAAATAAGGTGCTTGATGACGGCACGATAGGACCAGAGAGCGCGGGAACAGATTGAAGACCCGCATCTGCAGTGAACCCCTATAGTTGGACAGACAATGTTCTGCTTCTCCTATAGGGGTCTTCTGCGTTAGGGGGGGGGTTGATTTGCTGAGCATGGATTACTCCGCCGAGTTCAAGCAGCGCTTTGCGGACAGGTACGCCGACGGCGCGACCATCGCCATGCTGCAGCACGAGTTCGGCCTTACGAAGTCAACCGTGAAGCTTCGGAGGGAGAGGATCGACCAAGGCGGCGTCGGGGCCATAGACAGGCCGAGGAAGGGCAACCGCTACTCCCAGGAGCTCAAGCTTCGTGAATCTACCCCGATTCCATTGATACCTTTTACGCCGCCTTCGAGCGGCTGTTTCCCTTGGGCCAATTAGCCTCTTCGAACTCGGCGGGGCTGAGGTAGCCCAGCGCCGAATGTATCCTCGCCCTATTGTAGATTACCTCGATGTACTCGAACAGATCCAGCGCGGCCTCCTCGCGCGTGGCGTAGGTGCGCGCGTGCGCGCATTCCGACTTCACGATGCCCATGAGCGACTCCATGGCCGCGTTGTCCCGCGGCGACGAGATCGACCCCATCGATGGCCGGATGCCGTTCTCCCGCATGGTCTTGGACAGAAGCAGCGACACGTATTGCGAGCCGCAATCCGAGTTAAACCGATGTCGGTTTAACGGCGATTAAGCCGGGTTTGTTGTTAAGCCGGGGAACGGTTCGGGGTCTTGGTGGCTGGCCGTGTCCCATGTGGTTTCCCGGCTTAACGTTCCGGGTTAT
>UQMW01000067.1 GCA_900542275.1 uncultured Collinsella sp. | reverse complement strand
TGGGCCGCCTGACCTTCACGCGCGACATGGCCGAGGCCATCTTCCACGTGCTGGGCACGCACGCGCCCTACGGCACCTACGACTGCACCGGCTCCGGTGCCGTGAAGAGCTGGGCGGACATCGCCCGCGCCGTCTTCGAGGCCGCCAACGGCAACGGCGAGAGGGTCGTGCCGGTTTCGACCGCCGACTACTACGCGAACGCCGCCGGTCCCGTCGCCCCGCGCCCGGTCCACTCGGCGCTCGACCTGTCCAAGCTCGAGGCTGCAGGCTTCCACATGCTCGACTGGGAGGAAGAGCTGGGGGAGTACCTCAAGACGCTCTAGCCGTTATTAACTTTTCGAGAGAAAAAGCCGCCGCTTGTTAACGGCGGCTTTTCTTATGCCTGGCGTATAGACCCGCTGCAACAAGGGCGGCGGCGGTCGCCAGACTCACTGCAAGCCCCGCAAGGGCGCCCGGAGTCTTGTAGGTCATCACGATCTTATTCGCGCCTTTCTGCATGTTCAGGGACGACAAGCCCTTATCGGCGGCGGGCGTTAGTTCTGCGGCGGTTCCGTTTACCGTTACGTTCCAGCCCTCATCGTACGGAACGCTCAACAGCAGGTTGCCGTCATCCTTGGCGGTATACTCGCCTTCGATCCTTCCGTCCTCAAAAACCGTCGTAATAAACTCGCTCGCCTTAAGCTCGTTAATAATCTGCTCGAAAACATCCAGATTGAGGGCGTAAAAGACCGGCTCATTGTCTTGGGGCATGTTTGTATAGCCCTCTGCGACTCCGATTGACACCGTATGCTGGCTCGGGGTGTCCGATGCATCCGCAATCTGGCGGATATTATTGTCGAATCTCCAGGCCTCGTTTTCGATTGCTCGCTGGTCGATGGTAAGGGCGACGGGCCAATAACTGCCGGCGGTCGCATCTTTGTTGATGTAGAGATACCCGATGGAGCTTGCCGGAAGAGTAACGCTCCATTGCTTTAAGCTATCGCTATTCTCCGTGCTCGCGGCCTCGATCTTGGTATAGAGCTCGACCTTGCGGCCTAGGATTTTGCTGTAGAGGTCGTTCTGCTTTTCGAAGGGGTTCTCGCTCTTCAGCGTGCTGTTTTGGATATCGCTTGAGGCTGCGACGCCAATGCTGAGCGCATAGGGGTTCTCGTACACCGAGCTTGTGGAGTCGGCCTGATTCGTCTTGGCCGAAACGTATCCTGCAGGCGCGTTTTCAGGAATGGCGTACTTAACTCCCAATAGGGCATCGACGGCGAGAATGGGCTCGGCATAACGGGTCGAGAATTCGCCGACGCTGCTGTATCCAAGGGAGTTGAGCAGTGCGATGGCCTGCGGGTTGTTAGCAGACGAATACGAAGACAACTGGTTGTACCCAAGCGCTAGGCCTTCGTTGAGGGCGGCGCTATCGGCACGCGTGGTCGTTCGATCGATGCGGTAGAATGACGCAGAATCCTGGTCTTGAATGGCTGTGATCGTGTTGGTTGCGGTGGCGACATAGGTGCTGTTGGCTTCTTCGGAATAGCCTGCGTACAGTTGGTTCCACATCACATGGGCGTTGATAAACAACTCAATTGCGGTGATTGTCAGGATTGGTAATACGACGGCTGGTCGATAGGCATGACGAAATTTGGGCTGGCCCTCGAACACCTGCAACGAATAGCCCGCTGCCCACAGCGCAAAGAAGCTCAGCAAGAAAGTCGTGCGCGAATAGAATCCGTTGGGCACGCGCATGCCGCACCAGATGTACTCGAGCGGGCTCAAAACGGAGCTGGCGACCAGGATTATCGTGACGACGAGCGTTGCGATGCGTGTCTTGATCGAAACCGTGCGGTTAAACAGCAGGCTCACCGCGAGCAGCATCATGATGACGCCGCAATAGAACTGCGGTGTACTATCGTTGTTCACCCACATGCCAGGGAGAAAGCCCCTGATGAGCGATTTGAGGCTGGTTTTAAGCAGCGGCCCGAGGGCTAGGACGGGGCCGCCCTTGGACATGGCAAGGATGGTCGGCAAAAAGGTCCAAGCGGACAGAAGTAGCCCGGGCACGATGGCGCCTGCGAATCGCAGGGCCCGATCGAGCATGAGCTTCCAGCTAAAACCTTCTTCTGCAACATAATCGACAAATTCGACCAATACGAAGATGCAGAGGAACAGGATGCTGATGTAGGCCGTATACCAGCAGAACATGACATTGAGCGCCGTTGTGATGACGAGGCGGATCATGCGCTGCTTGCGGATGAGCTCGTGGCATCCGTAGGCGCAGATGGGCAGCAGGATCAGGCAATCAATCCAGAGTGGGTTGCGCAGGTTGCTGATGGTCCAGCTGCAAAACGTGAACGAGAGGGATAGCAAGAATGCGGCGGGCTTGGAAAGGTCAAAGCGCTTTTGCACATACCAAGCGCTGCTGATGTGGATGCAGCCCAGTTTGAGCGCGGAGATAACAAACACGAAGAGCGTCAGCTTGTCTGCGGGAAACAGCACGCAGAGCAGGTTGAAGGGGCTGGCGAGGTAGTAGCTATAGAGCCCCCATGTGTTCATACCGAGGCCCTGTGAGAAGGAATAGCGAAGGTTTGCCTCGCCTAAAAGGACGCGGCGAAACCACGCGAAGAAGTCGATGTATTGGTATTTGAGATCGTTGGTGAGAAACGAGTTGTCGCCAAAGGGGTAGACATGCCCCGCCTCTGCAAGTGCGACAAAAAATGCGATGGAAAACGTGAAGCAGGCGGCGTAGAACGCCACATTCTTGAGCGTGCTGTTATTGGGCCGTGTCATCAGATTCCTCGTTGGATTCTCGAATGATATAGATGGGGCGGTGCTTGGCCTCCAAGTAGGCTTTTGCTAGGTACTCGCCAATGATTCCCAGGCACAGGAGCTGCATGCCGCCAAACAGCGTAATGAGGCAGGCAAGGGAGGGCCATCCGCCTACGGGATCGCCCCAAACAAGCGTTTTGACCAGGATGACGATAAATCCCATGATGGCGATGAGGCAGAAGACGATACCCGTGAGGGCGGCGAGGGAGAGTGGCGCCGTGGAAAACGCGACGATGCCGTCGATGGAATAGAGGAGCAGCGACCAAAAGCTCCATTTGGTCTCACCGGCCACGCGGTTGACGTTTACGCAGGGGAGCCATTTGGTCTTGAAGCCGACCCAGCCGTAGATGCCCTTGGAGAATCGATTGTATTCGCCCATGGAGATGATGGCGTTGACCATAGGTCGCTTCATGAGCCTAAAATCGCGTGCTCCGTCGACGATGTCGGCCTTGGAAATGCGGTTGATGATCTTGTAGAACATACGGGCGCAGAACGACCTGATGGGAGGCTCGCCTTCGCGGGTGGTCCTGCGTGTGGCGACGTTATCGTAGTCTTCGGTTTGCAAGATCTCGTACATCTGCGGCAGGAGCGAGGGCGGGTCCTGCATGTCGGCATCCATGGTGGCGACATAGTCGCCCTTTGCGTGCTGGAGTCCGGCGAGTAGTGCCGCCTCCTTGCCAAAGTTGCGCGAGAAAGAGTGCCAGCGGATGGCGTATGGATGCGCCGCCGCAGCTTCTGCCTTCATGACGGCGAGCGTTTTGTCTGCCGAGCCATCGTCGATGAGGACGGCTTCAAAGGAGATGCCGGGGTCTTGCCGGGTCATGATGCGAACGACGCCATCGAGCTCTTTGAGAAAGATCGGAAGTGATTCCTGCTCGTTGTAACACGGCACGACGATGGAGATGAGCGGCATAGTGGTTTACCTCTCGCTTGGCTTGGAAGTGGGGTGGCCGAGCTGGTCGTCGTAGGCGTATTTGCTGTACACGTTGACCTCCCACTGCTTTTTTTCGACCTTTGCCACGGAATCGAGGATGAATCCGGTTGCAAGGCTCAGACCGCACAGGAACATAAACGACGCGGCGAGCATGGCGGTGGGGAAGCGCGGAACGAGGCCGGTGTGGAAATACTCGACAACGATGGGCATGCCCAGGGCGAGGCCGATCACCGCAAACAGAAGCGCGACGAGGCTGAAGAACTTCAGCGGGCGGTAGTCCTTGAACAGCGTGCCGATCATCGCGACGACTTTAATGCCGTCGCTCACGGTATTGAGCTTGGACTCGGAGCCTTCCGGACGGTCGCGGTACTCGATGGGCACATCTTTGATGCGCCAGCGGTGGTCGACGGCGTGGATCGAGAGCTCGGTTTCGATCTGGAAGCCCTCGGAAAGCACGGGGAAGGTTTTGACGAACGGGCGGCTCATGGCGCGGTAGCCGGTCATGACGTCATCGAAGCTGTAGCCATAGATCCACTTGATCATGGCGCGGACCAGATTGTTGCCAAAGCCGTGGAAGGCACGCTTGTTCTCCTCGGCGTAGGTGCCGTTGGAAAGGCGGTCGCCTACGGTCATGTCGGCCGTGCCGTTAAGGATGGGCTCGCAGAGGGCTTTGGCAGCCTCGGCGGGATAGGTGTCGTCGCCGTCGACCATCAGGTAGCAATCGGCGTCGATATCGCGAAACATCTGGCGGCACACGTTGCCCTTTCCCTGACGGGGCTCAAAGCGGACCGTGGCGCCGTGCTCGGTGGCGATGCGTGAAGTATCGTCCGACGAGTTGTTGTCATAGACATAGACCGTCGCTTGCGGAAGCTCGCGGTGAAAGTCGTCGATGACTTTGCCGATCGTGAGGGCTTCGTTGTAGCAAGGGATGATGACGGCGATGGATTCAGAATTCACTCAATGCTCCTTATACTTTCAATCCTTGAAAGTATAGCCGTTTGGGCTTGGCATCCTAAGATGTGGGTTAGTTCTCCAGTTTTGTTGCGCGAATCGTTTGCATGGCCGTCGGGTCTATACTGTTCGTTTGTCAACGATTACGAGTAAAGGAGTTGCATCCGTGTCGGATCAGACAAAGCAACAAGAAACTCGCAGTCTGCCTGCGACGTTTGCTAAGAACGAATTTGAGAAGGATGCGTTTATCCTTCGTCAGCTGGTTACCAAGGATTTTAAGATCAAGTATCGCCGTAGCGTTCTGGGTGTCGCATGGTCGGTGCTCAATCCGTTGCTGATGATGATCGTCATGGCCATCGTGTTCTCGACGATTTTTGGCCAAGGCCGCAATGGCTCAATGACGCCCGAGATATACCCGCTGTACTTGATCGTGGGTAACATTACCTTTGCCGTCATGTCCGAGTCTACGAACCAGGCCCTGACGTCTATCGTGGGCGCTGCCCCTCTGCTCAAGAAGGTTAAGGTGCACCGCTGGGTCTTCCCGGTGCAAAAGGTGCTCTTCTCGCTGGTCAACTTTGCCTTCTCGCTGGTCGCCGTCGCCATCGTCATGCTGTGGTTCCGCGTTATGCCTTCTTGGCACCTCATTCTGCTGCCGGTTTGCCTGCTGCTGCTTATGTGCTTCTGCATGGGCCTGGGCATGATGCTCTCTGCTCTTACGGTCTTTTTCCGCGACGTTATGCATCTATGGAGCGTCGTCATTACGGCGTGGACTTACATTACGCCCATCTTCTGGACGACTGACTATATTGCGCAAATGCCGCATCTCGTGCGTATCTTGATGTATGCGAACCCCATGTTCAACTACCTGCAGTTTATGCGCGATATCTTTCTGTTTCAGACTACGCCCTCGCTCATGACGTTTGGTATGTGCGTTGCCTGGGCGGTTCTTGCGCTTATTATTGGCTACACCGTGTTCCATAAGTCCGAGCGCAAATTTATCCTCTACATCTAAGGAGTGCTGTGATGACTGAATCTGTTGTTGATTACAGCGAGCAGCCTCTGGCTGTCGAGGTCGACGACGTCACCATGATCTTTAACATGGCGTCTGAGTCGCTGACCAACCTCAAGGAGTACTTCATCAAGCTCGCCAAGCACGAGTTGTTCTTTGAGGAGTTTAGGGCGCTTAAGCATATTTCGTTTGATATTCATCGTGGCGAGGTCGTGGGTCTGGTTGGCACCAATGGCTCCGGCAAGTCTACGATGCTCAAGATTATCGCTGGCGTGCTTGAGCCAAGCGAGGGCAGCGTTAAGGTGCACGGTAACATCGCGCCGCTGATTGAGCTTGGTGCCGGCTTTGATCCCGAGCTGACCGCCCGCGAGAACATCTATCTGAACGGCGCCCTGCTCGGCTATACCAAGGAGTTCATCGACGCCAACTTTGACGGCATTATCGAGTTCGCTGAGCTTCAGAACTTTGTCGACATGCCGCTTAAGAACTTCTCCTCGGGCATGGTTGCGCGTATTGCCTTTGCAATCGCGACGATTACCGAGCCCGATATTCTGATCGTTGACGAGACGCTGTCCGTCGGTGATGTGTTCTTCCAGCAGAAGTGCGAGGCCCGCATCCAGCACTTTATCCAGAGCGGCGACGTGACGGTTCTGTTCGTTTCGCACTCCATGGAGCAGGTTGAACGCATCTGCCAGCGTGCCGTTTGGATTGAGAAGGGTGACCTTCGCATGGACGGCCCGGTCGATGAGATCTGCAAGGCGTACCGCGAGCAGTTCAACTAGGTTATAATTACTTGCGCCTGACAGGTTTGCGCTTGCTTGGGCGTGCGGTTATTTGCTCCATTAGCTCAGTTGGATAGAGCAGGGGACTTCTAATCCCAAGGTCGACGGTTCGAATCCGCCATGGAGCACCATCATTTATTAAGCCCGGACCGCTTGGTGGTCTGGGCTTTTTTCATCTTGCGTGCTGCGGTTTTGAAGGGTTCGCCATGGGAAGTAAAAGGCTCGACTGGATAGATATTGCAAAGGGGATTGCAATGATTCTGGTCATTGTGGGGCACACCGTCCCAAATCCTTCTCCCTTGCGGCACGCGATCTTCTCGTTTCACATGCCGGTGTTCTTTATTCTTGCCGGGTATACGTTTAGGCCGAAGCCGTGGCGCGAGCTGCTGAGTGGTTCGGTGTCGCGCCTGCCGGTGCCGTATGTGGTTCTTGCACTGGCGTGGCAGGTGCCGACGTTCTTGATGAGCGGTGTTTCTTTGACGAGCGGTACGCTGGTTGCGGGGCTTAAGACGCTTGTGTTTGCCTCAGGCGTTGATGTGCCTCGGCTTGGCGTTGCCGCCGTTGGCATGGCATGGTTTTTGGCGGCGCTGTTTACGTCGCGCCTGTTGTTTAATGCGCTCGTGCGGCTGTTTGATCGCCGCGGGATCGGGGTTGTTTGGCAGGGCGTTGTCTGTGCCGCGATTGCCTTTTGCGGATTGAGCGTGTCTCGATTAATGGGTGTTTACCTGCCGCTCGATATGGATCTGAGCTGCTATATCTTGCTGCTGATGTGGGTTGGCTATACGGCGCGCCAAAAGGGGCTGGAGCCGAGCGTGAGCAAGCCCCTGCTGTTTATTGGAGCCGGTGTCGCTTGGCTTGTCCTTGCCGCGCTGAGTGGGCTTGAGCTTTCGAGCCGCCGCGTGGATGGGTTGTGGTTGCGACAGTTGCCGCTCTTGCCGGCAGCTACTGCGCGTGCTGGGTTTCCATGGCGCTGGAGAAGTTGAAAGACGTGCCGGTTTTGGGGTCCTTTGAACAAGCCCTCGTGTTCTGCGGACAGGCCAGTCTTGCCATCTTTGCAATCCACGCGGTCGATTGGTTTATTCCTTGGCAGACGATGCCGCTGCTTATGACGCTGCCGGCATCGTGGCTCTTCGCGTCAATCGTACGCTGTGCCTGCGATATTGGATTGGCATTCGTGATTAAGAAGGCGTAACTAAAAGCGGGGAGGACCAAGTTGAACTGCCTCCCATTTCTTGGACACGAGAAATGGGAGGCTTTTTATGCGTGTCGACTTGAGGGTGAAACACGACATCGAGGCCAGGAAGGCGGCGATCGGGCTCTTCGAGCGAGGGCACGGCTTCGGGTCGGCGGCGAAGGCGCTGTCGGTCCCGCGCAACACCGTGAGACAATGGCTCTACGTATACCGGTCGTTCGGAAGCGAGGTGCTGCTATCCATGGACGGCAAGCAGACCAGGTACACATACGAGCAGAAGGTCGCCGCCGCCTCGGCCGTGGTCGACGGCGGCATGGGCAAGCAGGACGCCATGAAGGCGTTCGGGGTCATGTCCCTGGCGCCGCTCAAGAGATGGTGCGCGCTCTACCGCGAGGGCGGCGCCGAGGCGCTCAGGCCCAAGCCCAGGGGCAGGCCGAGGGGGTCCGGCCCCAGGCCGCGCGAGCGCACCCGCGAGCAGGAGCTCGAGGAGCGCTGCCGAAGGCTCGAGACCGAGGTGGCCAACCTAAAAAAATTGCGTGCCCTGGTCGAGAGGGACGGGCTCTGACCA
>UQMW01000066.1 GCA_900542275.1 uncultured Collinsella sp. | reverse complement strand
AAGGCGGGATGCCACCTGTAGAACCACGCCCGCGAACCTCAACCTTCAAGTTGACCTTGAGGCGATTTTTACGTCCCTTTACACGCCGTTCACATCGCCCCCAAACTCCCCCACCCACGGTACACACGGCCCACCGCCGCGTCGGTGTCTAGCGAAAAATGGGACGAGCCCCAGATTGCCCATGCGCGCAAAAGTGCGTCTCGGCAATCTGGGGCCCGTCCCCTTTAGTATTTATAAATATGCAGGTCAGCGAGGTGCTAGCGATGTGCCAGCGGATGCGCCGCCAGATAGACCTCGGTCAGTTGCGTGCGGTCGACATGCGTGTAGACCTGCGTGGTCGAAATGTCGGCATGGCCCAAAATCTCCTGCAGCACACGCAGGTCGGCACCGCCCGCGAGCATGTGGGTGGCAAAGGAGTGGCGCAAGGTATGGGGATGGAGCCCCACCAGCCCCACCTGACGCCCATACCGCTCGCATATCGTATGCACGGCCTGGCGCGACAGGCGACGTCCGTTCTTATTTAAAAAGACCGCCGAGGTCTCGGTTCCGCGGGCATGGGCCGCCAAGCGAGAACGTCCCTCAGTTACATAGAGCGTCAGAGCTCGCGCCGCGCTTCCCACCAGTGGGGACAGGCGTTCCTTTGAGCCCTTACCGCGAACGAGTACAAAGCCATCGTCAATATGGATATCGCCCACATCGAGCCCAACCAGCTCACTCACACGCAAACCGCATCCGTAGAGCACTTCCAAGATGGCATGGTCGCGCAGTCCCATCTCGCCCTCGGGAAAGTCTTGATCGAGCAGCGCCGAGACATCCTCCACCGATAGATACTCCGGCAAACGCTCAGCCTTTTTAGGCAGGTGCAACGCCGCCGTCGGGTTTTGGGCCACGGCCCCATCGCGCACCAAAAAGGCATGCAGGCCCTTCACGACAGCAAGCGCGCGCTCCACCGAGGCGTCGGAATAGCCTCCGCCGCGGCGATCGGCGACAAAGCCCTCCACGACCTGACGGGTCACCTCTTCAAAAGACACAATACCCGCCCGCTCCAGATAGGCGCAGTACGTCGTCAGGTCACGACGATAGGCCACAATCGTGTTGCGCGCCAAGCCCCGCTCGACCGCGAGGTAATCGAGATACTCCCCCGCCGCCACGGCGAGCGACGAGGGAGTAGCTTCGGTATGTTCCTTATTCGCCGGCACCCTTAGTCCGTAGCGAGGTTCATGGGCGTCACCTGCAGACGGTCGACACCCTCGTGCTGGCCGATCGAAGCGCGCACGAACTCGCGGAACAGCGGCTGCGGGTTGGTCGGGCGGCTCTTGAACTCGGGATGAGCCTGGGTTGCCACATACCACGGATGCACGTCGCGCGGCAGCTCGACCATCTCGACCAGGCGCTCGTCGGGCGACAGACCCGAGATAACCAAACCGGCGTCCTCGAGCTGGTCACGGAAGGCGTTGTTGAACTCAAAGCGGTGACGGTGACGCTCATAGACGAGCTCCTCGCCATATGCCTCGCGAGCAAGGGTATCGGCGGCGAGCTTGCACGGATAGGCGCCCAGGCGCATGGTGCCGCCCTTCTCGGTCACGTCCTCCTGCGAGCTCATCAGGTCGATGACACTATACGGGCCATCCGGATCGAACTCGGAGGAGCTGGCGCCGGCAAGGCCGACGACGTTGCGGGCGAACTCGCACACGGCCACCTGCATACCCAGGCAAATGCCCAGATACGGAATCTTGTGCTCACGGGCAAACTCGGCCGCGAGGATCTTGCCCTCCAGGGCGCGCTTGCCAAAGCCGCCGGGGACCAGGATGCCCGAAGCGTCGCCCAGAACCTCGGAGACATTCTGCTCGTCGAGGCTCTCGCCGTCGACCAGCTGGACGTCCACATGGCGATCGTAGAAGACGCCCGCATGGTGCAGGGCCTCGATAACCGACAGGTACGCATCGGGCAGCTGCGTGTACTTGCCCACGACGGCGATCTTCACCTTGTCGGCGTGCTGGTTGGCGTGATTCTGTTTGCGCAGGAACTCGTTCCACTCGCTCATGTCGCGCTCACGCGGGTCCAGACCCAGGCGCTCGCAAATGCGCAGGTCAAAGTCCTGCTCGGCAAGCAGCTGCGGAACATCGTAAATGCTCGCGCAGTCCTCGTTGGTAAAGACGCAATCGGTGTCGACGTCGCAGAAGCTTGCGATCTTTCCGCGGATAGCGTCATCGATATGGTGGTCGGAGCGCAGCACGATAATATCGGGCTGGATACCAAAGCTGCGGAGCTCCTTGACGGAATGCTGCGTGGGCTTGGTCTTGACCTCGTGGGCGGCGGCGATATAGGGAACGAGCGACACGTGGATGTAGCAGACGTTCTCGGGGCCGGCCTCTTTGCGGTACTGGCGGATGGCCTCGACAAACGGTTGGGACTCGATATCGCCGATCGTGCCGCCCAGCTCGGTGATGACTACATCGGAGCCGGTCTGCTCCTCGATGCGGCGGAACTTGTCCTTAATGGCATTGGTGACGTGAGGAATCACCTGCACGGTACCGCCCAAAAAGTCGCCGCGACGCTCGCGGGCGATTAGGCTTTTGTAGATGGCACCGGTCGTAAAGTTGGAATCGCGGGTCAGGTTCTCATCAATAAAGCGCTCGTAATGACCCAGGTCCAGGTCGGACTCGTAACCATCCTCGGTAACGAAGACCTCACCATGCTGGAACGGGCTCATGGTACCGGGGTCGACGTTCAGATACGGGTCGGCCTTCTGCATCGTTACTTTGTAGCCACGCGACTTGAGCAGACGGCCCAGCGAGGCCGCGGTGATACCCTTGCCCAGGGACGAAACCACGCCACCGGTTACGAACACATGCTTGGTCATATTGAGTTACCTGCGCTTCCCGTAGAAGTTGTCCATACACATCTTACGGGTCTTCATTGTAACACTCGTGCCGCGGACCGTTCGCAATTTTTCTCGCGTGCGATTGCATTTCTCAATCTTGAAACAAAACGCCGCCCGGTTTCCCAGGCGGCGTCGCTATGGCAAGGGTTACATACTGCTATCGATCAGCAACCGCGTCCTCAAGCATTTCTTGAACGAGCATGCCGGTACGGACGCCCTCAAGATACCATTCGCCACGTTCGGTGAGGCAAATGCCATTTGCAAGCTGACCGCCGTCGTCGCTATAACGCGAGACGACATCAATCATGCCTTCGGAATCCAAGCGATCGATTGCGGCGCGGGCACGATACGGCGAAACCCCCACGCGCTCGGCAAGCGTTTTGCGCGAGAAACCATACGGCCCGCCATTGTCTTCAGTTTGCTGGTCGATCTCCATCAACACCAGCACCTCGACACGCTTCATATCGTTGACACTCGCACGACCCTTGCCCGCCATAGCAGCCCCCTCAAACCGAGCACGAGCATCTAACGCGCCGTGCGCGACCGACACACCTCACGATGGCAGGTAATATCCATCATGCGGCATCCCGCTAAGGATGAAACAGTTACGGTTATTGTATACCGCTCAAATTGTTTCTAGGCAGGTAAACGGCTATTTTTCGCCGAAATAGGCGCTTTATTGATCAAAAAGCCGTACCGGGCGCTAACCCGATACGGCCAAAATGCAATGCAATTGCCGCGGTGCTTCAAACTTAGCGATGGAAGAAACCGCGGCGCTCAAACTTGGGCTCGCAGCACACGTTGATACCCAGTTTGCGCAGTACCGTCTCGTCCGTCGGCGAGATAATCACGCTAAAGAAGGCATCGCAACCGCGCAGCTGCTCCAGGCCCGAAAGGACGCGAGCGGCCGTCTCACTCGTGGCCGAGGTGATCGACAGCGCCATAAGCGTCTCGTCGGTGTGGAGGCGCGGGTTTTTGCTGCCCAGGAAATGCGTCTTGAGCTTGCTGATGGGCTCGATCGCCTCATCGCTAATGACCTCGAGCTCAAGGTCAACGCCCGAGACATGCTTGAGGGCGTTCATAATGAGCGAACTTGCGGCGCCCAGGCGCGTGGAGGTCTTACCGGTCACCACGGAGCCATCGGGCATGACCATGGCACCCACGGGACCACCCGTCAGCTGCTCCCTGGTGAGGGCCGCCGAGCGCGCCGGTGAGTAGTTCTTATCGATGCCGGCTTTCTTCATAATGATCTTGAGACGGTCGACTTGCTCATCGCCCACGCCGGTACGGCGCACATTTTCGACCGCGGTAAAGTAGCGGCGGACGATCTCCATCTTAGAAGCGTCGCGGCAGGCATCGTCATCGGTGATGGCAAAGCCGACCATATTGACGCCCATGTCCGTAGGGCTCTGGTAGGGGCTCTTGCCCAGGATCTTTTCCATCAGGGCACGGACCACCGGGAAGGCCTCGACGTCGCGGTTGTAGTTGACCGTGGTCTTGTTGTAGGCCTCAAGGTGGAACGAATCGATGATATTGGCGTCATCGAGGTCTGCCGTGGCGGCCTCATAGGCAATATTGACCGGATGCGTCAGAGGAAGATTCCAGACCGGGAAGGTCTCAAACTTGGCATAGCCGGCGGCGGTACCGTGCTTATGCTCGTGATACAGCTGCGAGAGGCAAGTGGCGAGCTTGCCCGAGCCAGGACCGGGGGCAGTGACCACGACGAGCGGTCGGGTGGTCTCGACAAACTCGTTCTTGCCATAGCCGTCGTCGGACACGATCAGGTCGACGTCGTGCGGATAGCCCTCGATGGGATAGTGCAGCTTGGCAGGAATGCCGAGCGCGTTCAGGCGATTGCGGAACACATCGGCGGCGGGCTGGCCGGCGTACTGGGTGATGACCACGGCCGCGACGGCAAAGCCGTTGCCGCGGAACAGGTCAACCAGGCGCAGCACATCCTCGTCATAGGTAATGCCCAGGTCACCACGAGCCTTGTTTTTCTCGATGTGGTTCGCGTTGATCGCGATGATAACCTCGACATCGTCGGCGATGCTCTTGAGCATGCGGAACTTGCTATCCGGCTCAAAACCCGGCAGCACGCGGCTCGCATGATAGTCATCGAACAGCTTACCGCCAAACTCCAAATAGAGCTTGCCACCAAACTGCGAGATGCGCTCCTTAATGTGAGCAGCCTGCAGCTCGATATACTTCGCATTGTCGAAACCCTGGCGCATGTATGGCTCCCGTCCCGTTTCCATTTAATGTTCTAGGCGATTATAACGGAGCAGACCCTCCCCAGCGCCCAAGCAATCAACTGGCACCAACCAAACACGCCATCGATAAGTTGCGGTGAAATAGTTCCCGTTTAACCCCTCAAGACGACCAAACGGGAAATATTCCACCGCAACTTCCCCTTTTGGCGCAAAGTAACCTGATCCCTTTGTACCAACAGCAGAAACGTCGCGGGCAGAGAACGGACAGTGAACGGGCAACAGAGCGAGCAAGCAGCCCCCTGCACCAACAATGGCAGCGCCGCAGGTTGAGCATAAGTCAGCGAAAGCCCACCAGAGCGAGCAAGGTGACGTGAAAGAGGAGGGCATAGGCCTTTTGGCCATGCCCGACGATTGAACGTCAGATTGCCGCTCTGGCGGGCTTGCAGCGTCGAGTGGTTCCGGCGTTTGGTAAAACGCCGGAACACAAGAGCGCCCCCTCCCGCGCACGGAACGGAAGGGGGCTAAAGGTAGGAGTCTACCGGTGGGTTTACCCCACCGGACAGACGATGACCAGGTGATCCTCTACAGGATCGTCAAGGTTTCCGTGGGGTACCCGTTGGGTACTTAGAGCATCACGCAAGCGACGGTCAGGATGATGGCGCAGACGACGGAGAGAGCGACGATGAGCTTAAGGGCAAACTTGAGCCAGGTCGTCCACTCGATCTTGGCCAGGGCAAGACCGCCCATGATGGCGCCGGAGGTCGGGGTGAACAGGTTCACGACGCCGATGGCGGCGGAGAAGATCATAACCATGACCTCGGGCGAGAAGCCGAGCTTAACAGCCAGCGGTCCCATGATGGGCATGGAGACAGTAGCCATACCGGAGGTCGAGGGGATCAGGAAGGACAGGCCGAAGTAGACCAGGAAGCTCATGGGAGCGAAGATCACGCCGGACAGGCCAGCCAGAGCATTGGCGGCAGCATCGAGGACGTAGACGTCGAGGCCGGTGCTAGCCATGAGGACGGAGATACCACGGGCAAGAGCGATGACGAGGACAACGGACATCATGTCGGCAGCGCCGGTGATGAAGGTGTTGACGATCTGCTTCTCGGACAGGCCACCGATGATACCGATCAGGATAGCCATGAGGAAGAACCAGGTGGAAGCCTCGTCGAAGTACCACTGGCCAATGGGCAGGCCGGTGATCAGGGCAGACCAACCCTGAACGATGGCGTTACCGTCGGCGTCATAGACAGCGCCAGCATCGAAGAAGTTGGCGACGCCCTCGTTGAGGTCGGCCAGCGGGATGAAGCCGACGATCATGACGACGAAGGTGAAGGCAAAGGCGATCAGAACACCCTTCTGACGACCGGTGAGCTTGACCTCCTTGTTAACCTCGGAAGCAGCCTTGCCGTGAGCCTCTTCGGCGTCCTTGAGCTCCTGCATCGAAAGGATGGTGGAACCCTTGTCAGCCTTGACCTTCTTGGCATAGCTCATGACGAAGAAGATGGACATGGCAGTGGTAACAATCCACAGGACGGCACCGAGGCCGATGATGATGGACTGGTTGACCTCAATGCCAACGCCGGTCAGAGCGTCGACGGCAGCGCCGACGGCGAACGGGTTAACCGTGGAGCCCAGGCAGCCGCAGCCAGCGCCGAGCAGGACGGTGGCAGCACCGACCATAGGGTCGAAGCCAGCGGCCATCATGGTAGCGGCAAGCAGGGCGTAGAAGGGAACGGTCTCCTCGCACATACCATAGGTGGTACCACCGAGGGAGAAGATGAGCATCAGCACGGGAATGAGCATGATCTCATTGCCCTTAAGCTTCTGCACCAGAACGGCAATGCCGTTGTCCAGGGCGCCGGTCTCGGTCATCATGCCGAGGAAGCCGCCGAGGATCATAACGAAGAGGCAGACGGGCAGAGCGTCAGCGAAGCCCTTGACCGGGGCGGTGCAGAAATCGCTCAGGCGGGCAGCGGTAACCTCGCCACCGGACGTACCGGAGACGATAACGGTAACAACCGCGACGATTGCCAGCAGAGCAAGAAGAATGGTGAACGATGAAGGCATACCGCGCTTTTTCTTAGCGGTCTCAGTCATAGTTCTCATCCCCCCTTCATAAATCATTTACTGATCTCGCCCGAAGCGGCTCTTCCGTGCCGTGCATGTCGCTCGGTGCGAGATTTTTACCATACAAAAGCGCTCGGGGTGCGCAGCAATACACCCCGAGCGAGATGCTAGATGCTCTTACTTGAGCGTGGCGTACATGACAGCCTTAATGGTGTGCATGCGGTTCTCGGCCTCGTCGAAGACCTTGGAAGCGGGGCTCTCGAAGACCTCGTCGGTGACCTCCTGCTCGGTGATGCCGAACTGCTCGCACTTCTCGGCGCCAATGGTGGTGTTGGTGTCGTGGAAGCTGGGCAGGCAGTGCAGGAAGATGGCACCCGGGTTGGCCATAGCCATGACCTCAGAGGTAACACGATACGGGGTGAGCTGAGCGATGCGCTCGGCCCAGACCTCGTCGGGCTCGCCCATGGAGACCCACACGTCGGTGTAGATAACGTCGGCACCGGTGACGCCGTCCTTGACGTCGGTGGTCAGCTTGATGGTGCAGCCGTTGGCCTCGGCGATGGGCTTGCAGGCCTCGATGACGTCGTCGGCGGGCATGCACTCCTCGGGGCCGCAGGCCACGAAGTTCATGCCGAGCTTGGAGCAGACGACCATGAGAGAGCGAGCGACGTTGTTCTTGCAGTCGCCCATGAAGACGAGGGTCTTGCCCTTGATGTCGTAGTTGAAGTTCTCCTGGACGGTCAGGATGTCGGCGAGCATCTGGGTGGGGTGCCACTCAGTGGTCAGACCGTTCCAGACGGGCACGCCGGACTTAGCAGCGAGCTCCTCGACGTCGTCCTGGGCAAAGCCGCGGAACTCGATGCCGTCATACATGCGGCCGAGAACGCGGGCGGTGTCCTCGATGGACTCCTTCTTGCCCATCTGCGACGAACCCGGATCGAGGTAGGTGACGCCCATGCCCAGATCCATGCCGCCGACCTCGAAGGCGCAGCGGGTACGAGTGGAGGTCTTCTGGAAGAGCAGAACGATGTTCTTGCCCTCGAGATAGCGGTGCGGAACGCCAGCGCGCTTCATGTCCTTGAAGTTCTTGGAGAGTTTGAGCAGGTACTCGATCTCCTCGGTGGTGAGGTCGAGAAGCTTGAGGAAGCTACGGCCGGAGAGGTTAACACCCATGGTTCGATTCCTTTCGAAGAAATGAATTACGTAAGTATTAGTGTTGCCCGTTTAACGGGCGAAGCCGGTGCGGTTGTAGGGGGACCGCACCGGAAACGGAAAGACTTAGAGGTCCTCGCGCCAGAAGGGCATGCTCATGCAGCGCGGGCCGCCGCGGCC
>UQMW01000065.1 GCA_900542275.1 uncultured Collinsella sp. | reverse complement strand
TCACCGCCACGGCCACCGCGATCGCCAAAGCCGCCGCGACCGCCACGGTCGCCACCACGGCCACCGCGATCGTCACGACCGCCGCGAGGACCGCGGTCCTCGTCCAGGCCCATGGCGACGAGCGGAGCAATAACCTTATCGAGAGCGGCCATCAGCTCGGTGGCCTCCTCGTAAGAAAGCTCGGGCAGGAGCTTCTCCTTCTTGTTGGCAAGCTCGACCAGGCCCTCAGCGGCATCCTCGGCAGCGAAGACGACGATCTTGCGCATATCGCCCTCGGCGTCGTCGATGCGGCCGACCAGATCGGCAGCCTCGGCCTCGGCCATCAGGCCATCGAGCTCGCGAAGGCGCATGCCCAGCAGGTCGGACATTTCCTTCTGCTCCATCTTGGGCTTGAGGTCAAGAAGCTTGATGGCGCGCTCGATGTTCGCCATGCGCTCGGCCTTGGCCTCCTCCTCCTTGGAAATAGCAAAGCGACGGCTACGCAGCAGGCGAGCGGCCTTCTGCATCTTGTCCATCAGCTCTTCGTCATCGTAATCAGCGGCGGCCTCGACAACCTCGGCCTCCTCCTCGGCGGAAACCTCGTCAGCAGCCTCAACCTCGGCAGCTTCGGTCTCCACGGTCTCGACTGCCTCAACCTCGGCAGCCATGGTCTCGTTCTCGGTCTCGTTCATAATCTCTTCGTTCTCAGACATGAGACTCCTTCTTGGCCCTCTCGAGCATCATCGCCCCATTCGCGGGGCCCGTCGCGCACTCTTTGCGCTTTAAACATTCATGCCTCTCGGCAAAACGCCCATTAGTTTATGGTGTCGCCTTCCAATCTAGCTGCAGAATCTATGTGCACACATTAATGCGACATGTCGCGGTATCATGACCTGAACCAAACGTGTCCACCTTAAGGAGCCCGCCATGATTAAGCCCATCATGAAATCCGAGTTCTTTTTACGCCTGCCTTCCGAAGACGCGGGACCCGAAGACGCCGCGACCGGGCAGGATCTCCTGGATACACTCCACGAGCATGAGCGCGAGTGCGTGGGCCTCGCCGCCAACATGATCGGTGTGCGCAAACGCATCATCTGCGTAAAGGACGGCAACAGGACACTCCTGATGTACAACCCTCAAATTCTTGAGCAGGTCAATGCCTATCAGACGAGCGAAGGATGCCTTTCGCTCGTCGGCGGGCGTCCCTGCACTCGTTATCGCCGCATTAAGGTGGAATATCTGGACGAGAGCTTTGTCCACCGCATCAAGAACTTCTCGGGCTACACCGCCGAGATCATCCAACACGAAATCGACCACTGTCAAGGAATCGTTATTTAGTTCCGCCGATTCAAGAAAGCTCCCTGCAGCAAAACAACTGCAGGGAGCTTTTCATAGTGCGGAACTTCTATCCCACTAGCTCTGGCGGTAGTGATCGAAGAAGTCGGCGAGGTCTTCGAGGGACTCTTTGAGCACTTCCATGCGCGGCAGGTACACGATACGGAAGTGGTCGGGCTCAGCCCAGTTGAAGCCGCCGCCGCGCGTGATCAGGATCTTCTTCTCGTGCAGCAGGTCAAGGGCGAACTGCTCGTCATCGGTGATGTTGAACTTCTTCACATCCATCTTGGGAAAGATGTAGAACGCTGCACGCGGCTTAACCACCGAGATGCCATCAATCTTGTTGAGCGCCTCATACACAAAGTTGCGCTGCTCGTAGACACGACCGCCGGGGCGGATGTAGTCGTTGACGGACTGATGGCCACCAAGTGCCGTCTGAACGATCGACTGAGCCGGCACGTTGGAGCACAGGCGCATATTGGAGAGCATGTTGATGCCCATGATGAAGTCGCTCATGCAGCGCTGGTTGCCCGAAAGCACCATCCAGCCAATACGATAGCCCGCGATCATGTGCGACTTGGAAAGACCGCTAAAGGTGACGCAGGGCAGATCGGGAGCGAGCGAGGCAATCGAGACGTGCTCGTAGCCGTCCATGCACAGGCGGTCGTAGATCTCATCGGCAAAAATCATCAGCTGATGCCTGCGTGCAACCTCGACGATGCCCTCGAGCACCTCGCGCGGATAGACGGAACCCGTGGGGTTGTTGGGGTTGATGATGACGAGGGCTTTAGTCGCGCTCGTGATTTTGGACTCCATATCCTCCAGATCGGGATACCAATCCGCCTGCTCGTCGCACAGATAGTGCACGGGATGTCCGCCGGCAAGGGTTGCGCACGCCGTCCACAGCGGGTAATCGGGGCTGGGAATCAGGATCTCGTCGCCGTTATCGAGCAGTGCGTTCATCGAAAGCTGAATGAGCTCGGACACGCCGTTGCCCGTGTAGATGTGCTCCATCTGAACATTGGGCAGGCCCTTGATCTGCGAGTACTGCATGATCGCCTTGCGCGCGGAGAACAGGCCGCGCGAGTTGGAATAGCCTTCGCAGTCGGGCAGCTGCTGGCGCATGTCCTTAATGACCTCGTCGGGCGTGCGAAAACCAAAGGGCGCGGGGTTGCCGATATTGAGCTTGAGAATGCGCTCGCCCTCGTCCTCCATACGGGCAGCCTCGTCGACGACGGGACCGCGCACGTCATACAGGACGTTATCGAGCTTGGTGGATTTAGAAAAAGTACGCATGGTGGTGCTCCTTGGAATTTGAGCTGAGGGACTAGGTTCGGATTTGGCAAAGTTATGGGACGAGGACGTCTCGCCTTGATCGGCGTCACCGGCGAGCAGCCAGGTAACATCGACCTCCAAAATACGGGCGAGCAGCTCTGCCACATCGCGCCGCGGGATCGTCTTGCCACTCACATATTGGCTCATCTGACTCTTGCCGAGTTTTTTGCCGAGCATCTCCGATGCGCGGATCACGTCCGACTGGCGAACGTCGCGATCGGACATAGCCTGTCGCAGGCGATCGCTAAACGTCTCTTGGGCCACTAGAACCTCCTTGCTGGCAAAGTTCAATTTATAGAACACGAATTGAACCTGAGTTCAATTTAGGCAGCAGTATAGCGCGGCGCATTATCCAAAAGTTCAATTTCACAAGAAAATGTACCGAACCCCGAGAATTGTCCCAAAGTGGACAACAGGTACGCGCTTTTAGAGATATTCAAGGAAACGAGCCGCCGCAAGCGAAACGTCAGCGGTGCGGTATATGGCGTTGATCTGCCGATGAGGACGTCCCTCGAGCGGGCGCACGGCGACATCGAACTGACAGCGGCGCAAGATGAGCGCGGGAAGAATGCTCACGCCCAAGCCGTCCTCGACCATAGCCATAATCGCATAGTCATCCCAGGTCGACAGTTTTGAGCGCACTGCCAGCCCCGCCCGACGGAACAGCGGCGTAATCTCGTCATCGGTGCCGCGTTCTAGCAGAATAAACTGCTCGTTGGTCAAATCGGCAAGAGAGACGACCTCCGCCGCGGCAAGCAAAGAGCCTGTTGGCACTACCGCCATCAACTCGTCGCGCACCAAGGACCGCGATGTCATGCCGTTTTCTCGGGGCTCACGCGGGATAAAGCCCAGGTCGCAGCGGCCTTCCGCCACCCATTGCTCAATCTCGGAGTAATCACCCATCAGCAGCTCATAATCGACGTCCGGATGATCGGCGCGAAAACGCGCAATCACCGGCGGCAGCACGTGGGTCGCCACGCTCGAAAACGTACCGATGCAGATTTTGCCGCGCATAAGCCCACGCATCTCATCCACCCGTCGCTGCAAGCGAGTGAATTCCTCGCATAACGCCTCGACTGCCGGCATGACCTGCCGCCCGTCGGCAGAAAGCACCACGCCCTCGCGGCTGCGATCAAGCACCTTAAAACCCCAGTCTGCCTCAAGGTCGCCCACCATACGGCTCACACCCGACTGCGAATAGCTCAACCGCTCGGCGGCGCGCGTAAAACTGCCGGCGCGCACGGTCTCGAGCAGCACCTGCATCTTTTGAATATTGGTCTCCACGGCACGTCCCCACCTTTGCATGAGTTTTTGTCATGTTATCCATGCATTATATTCGCTTTTCTTCTAAAGCCAGTTCACCCATAGTGAACATGCTCGGATATAGAGGGGATGTCAGCGCATGAACAACGGACTGTTTACGTACTTAGCAGCATTGCTATTGTTTGGCTCCAACGGCATCATCGCCGCTGCCATCGCGCTGCCCAGCTCCGATATCGTGCTCCTGCGCACGTTTTTGGGCGCACTTTCGCTTGTCACCATCCTCGCCATTACCCAACACCATAAGTTGCAGGCGCCGTCTCGTCCCCGCGAAGCCGCAGCCCTCCTCCTCTCGGGAGCCGCGCTGGGCGCCAGCTGGATTTTTCTGTTCCGCGCCTACCAGACGATCGGCGTCGGCGTATCCTCGCTGCTGTACTACTGCGGCCCCATCATTGTCATGGCACTCTCCCCGCTCATCTTTGGCGAAAAGCTGACCGGCGGCAAAATCGCCGGCTTTATCGCTGTCGCTTGCGGTGCTTTTCTCATCGCAGCGCAAGGTCTAGGCGGCAATATGCCCATTGCCGGTATCGCCTGCGGAATCGCCTCGGCATTTTGCTATGCGCTGATGGTCATCGCTAGCAAGGGTGCGCCCCACATCGAAGGCCTCGAAAACTCCACGCTCCAGGTGAGCGCCGCCTTTGTGACCGCGCTGGTCCTCACGCTCATCACGCAGGGCGCCCCCTCATTCCTGTCCGCCGGCGTCGCCGCCAGCATTGATTGGCGCGCCGTCGTCATGCTCGGCGTTGTCAACACCGGCATTGGTTGCCTGCTCTACTTTAGTGCTGTCGCCAAGCTGCCCGTCCAGACCGTCGCGGTCGTCGGCTACCTCGAGCCGCTTTCGGCCGTCGTGTTCTCGGCCGTCCTTTTAGGCGAAGCCATAACACCGGTCCGCCTGATGGGCGCCGCGCTTATCATCGGCGGCGCGATTTTTTGCGAACTCGCCGGCAAACGCGCAAACGCCAAGGCTGGCATCGCCCAGACAGTACGTGCTTAAAAGCCCCTGCTTTGAAATGCTACCTGCGTAGATAAATAATCCCCAGCTGAGGATTATTGTCTAAAATAACCCGATGTGCCAAACTGCTCTTGTATGTATAAAGACGGCATAAAGTTTTTTGTCCTAGACAGATAACCGGATGTCTAAGGGAGTCCTCGTGGCACACAATAAACTAGAGGCAAACCTCCAAGACCAGCGCGGGCAAGGCGGGCACGGAGCCATCCCCCTCTCCGCTGGCATGCTGCTCGTAACGCTCGGCGTCGTCTATGGCGACATCGGCACGAGCCCCATGTACACCATGAAATCAATCGTCGCCAACAACGGCGGCATCGGTACCGTCAGCGAGGACATGATCCTGGGCGCGCTTTCGCTCGTCATCTGGACCATGACGCTCGTGACCACGGTCAAGTACGTGGTAATCGCCATGAAGGCCGACAACCACAACGAAGGCGGCATCTTCGCCCTGTTCAGTCTCGTGCGCAAGGTGGCGCCATGGCTGATTCTCCCCGCCATGATCGGCGGCGCGGCACTGCTCGCCGACGGCATCCTCACCCCCGCGGTCACGGTCACCACAGCCATTGAGAGCCTGCGTACCATCGAGTGGGGCCACGCGCTATTGGGTGACGGTCAGACCAATGTGATCATCATCACCATCATCATTATCTGCGGGCTGTTTGCCATGCAGCGCGCCGGCACCTCGTCAATCGGCAAGCTCTTCGGCCCGCTCATGACACTATGGTTCCTGTTCTTGGCAAGCGCCGGCCTATTCAACATGCTCGGCAACCTGTCCATCCTACGCGCGCTCAACCCCATCCGCGGCATCATGTTCCTGTTCTCGCCCATCAACCACTCGGGCATCATGGTGCTCGGCTTCGTCTTCCTGTCGACGACCGGCGCCGAGGCGCTCTATTCAGACATGGGCCACGTGGGCAAGGCCAACATCTACGCATCCTGGCCGTTTGTTAAGGCAGCCCTCATCCTTAACTATCTGGGCCAGGGAGCTTGGCTGCTCGCCAACAATTCCAATCCCCAGATGCTCACGATGGATATCGTCAACCCGTTCTATATGATGCTCCCCGAGCCCCTACGCCCCTTTGCCATCGTGCTTTCGGCCGTGGCGGCCATCATTGCCTCGCAGGCGCTCATCACCGGCTCGTTCTCGCTGGTATCCGAGGCCACGCGTCTCAACCTTATGCCGCATCTGCGCATCCACTACCCCAGCGACACCAAGGGGCAGCTCTATATTCCGCTCGTCAACAACATCATGTGGGTCGGCTGCATCTTCATCGTGCTGTTGTTCCAAAACTCCGAGCGCATGGAGAGCGCCTACGGCCTCGCCATTACCGTGACCATGCTCATGACCACGACGCTTTTGACGAGCTACATCGCCGGCATTCTCAAGCACAAGCTGGGTGCCTGCGTCTTCGCCCTGCTCTTCGGCGCCATTGAGCTGTGCTTTTTCGCCTCGTGCCTCACCATGTTCTTTGACGGCGGCTATGTGATGATCTTCTTGGCCGCACTGCTGTTTGGCCTTATGTATGTGTGGCGTCGTGGCGTCGCGGCACCGCCATCGAGCGCACGCAGACGATTCTGCTGCCCGTCTCCAAGTACATCGACCAGCTCAATCGCCTGCGCAATGACGAGACCTATCCCGTGCTCGCCGACAATCTGGTATTTCTCACCAACAGCCCCGACCCGCTCACACTCGACCGCGACGTGCTCTATTCCATCCTGGACAAGCACCCCAAGCGCGCCAAGGCATATTGGTTCATCAACGTGCACGTTACCGACGAACCCTATACGCACGAGTATTCCGTCGAGACCTTTGGCACGGACTTTTTGTTCCGCGTGCGCCTGGACCTGGGCTTTAAGGTCAACCAGCGCGTCAACGCCTATCTGCGTCAGATCGTCGGCGACTTGATGGCATCGGGCGAGCTGCCGCCGCAACATCACACCTACTCCATCTACGAGACGCGCGGCAACGTAGGTGACTTCCGCTTTTGCATGCTGCGCAAGATGCTTGCCCCCGAAACGGACATCAACCGCAATGACCACCGCGTGATGGCCATCAAGTACGCCGTCCGCCGCGCCTGCGGAAGCCCGGCACGCTGGTACGGTCTCGAGAACTCGGCCATCATCATTGAGTACGTACCGCTCTTTGCCCGCATGCGCCCGGCCGTCAAACTTGTGCGCACCCAGGTGCCGCTCGAGGTTCAGATCGAAGAGGCCGAGGAAATGGAGGTCGACATCTTCTCGGACGACTTGGTCAACGGCAACGAGGCCGGCAAGAGCATGAACGTCGATCCCACCGAGCTGCTCGAGAGCGTCGCCGATACGCCCGAACAGCAACTCGACGGACTCGAGAGCAACCAGTTCAACGACGCCAACTTCTAACACGCCACCAGCCATTGACGACAACGGCCTCGCATCTCATAAGAGGTGCGAGGCCGTTTTATGTCGCAACGAACCAGTGAGCTACGAACGGCGCGGCTCGGGAACCACGAGCCTATCGGGGCTCGCGCCCTCGGCATCCATCAGGCTCACGTAGCGAATCGACGGATCCCCATACATCGCGTAGTAATAATTGCCCGTGCGCGCGCTAAAGCATCCGGTGTAGATAGTCTTCTCGAACTTGCCATCGCCCATCCTGGACGCTCCCTCGATCATCACCACGCCCTCGAGCGAGCGGAACATGCGAACGACGTTTTCGGTCTCGCTCTCCTTTTGCGGGTAATTGGCATTGAGGTACGCCGCCTTTACAAAACGGCTCGGCGAATAGCAGTCACCCGGAATACCGCGCATGCCGGCACCGGCTCCATAGGGCTTAAGCTCGGCACCACGCCATGTCGCCGTCTGCGGAAAATCGCTTGTGGCGGTGATATAGGTGCGCAGGTTTTCCATGTGCCACGGGAAGGTCGGCTGGTTGGCAAGGGTGTCGACCGGATCGTCGTATACATGCAGGCCGTCAGCCATCATCTCGACCACGATGCTGCGCTGGCTGTCGCCGATAATCCAATGGAGCAGCGACACGCCCAGCCCCTCTCCGGCAGATTTGGCGACAATCACCGTGTCGCGCAGCGCGGCCTCGACCTCATCGACCGTCGAGAACGTCGCTGCCACCCACAGGGGAAACTCATAGGCCGCGATATTGTTCTTGCCGTCGACAGGGCCCTCGGCATACTCGGCATAGCCGGGAAAGTTGAGCCCCGCCACAGCCAGACCCGCATCGTTACCACAGTCGAAAAACATGGGATAGTTCTTGTAATCGATGCACATGCCGATTACCGCGTGTGCCGCCGACGCATCGTCGATAAACGAATACGGAATGTGGAACCCGCGCGGCATCACGCGAACCTGTTGGCCGTAGTCAAAGCTCCAGTCGAGGTTGCGGCCCAGATACATGTGGCCGGAATTATCGGTAAATCGAATGCTCGTACACATAGCGCCTCCTAGCTTTACGTTCCTGCTAAGGTTATTGTCACCAAACAAAAAGGCGCTAAACACAAAAGCCCGGACATGACAACAATGTCACGCCCGGGCTATTCAAGCAGGATAAACTCAACCAAGTTAACCCCGCAGGTCGTCTAAGGGGTCAAAGTGCCGCAGATTGCCACGAAAGAGGAGCGAAGCGTACTTAAGGTACGCGAGCGACGATTGAGCGGCAAGGTGCGGTGC
>UQMW01000064.1 GCA_900542275.1 uncultured Collinsella sp. | reverse complement strand
AGCTGCGGGAACGGCCTATTCGCTCAATGTGTTCGGCTGAGATCGGAAATCAACCCAAGACGTGCGACCTATATAACATATCGACAAAAAAGACCGCCGGCGCGGGGCGGCGCCGACGGTTGCGAGAGAATATCGATTGTTGGCTGTTAAGCAGCGACGGCCTCGTAGACCGTGGCGCCCGAGAAGCTGTCGTGCAGGCTCTTGCCGCAGATCCAAGGCAGCTCGACGACCTCGCAGACCGTGTTGACCAGCTCGGAGCAGTCAGTAAAGTGGCCCTTATCGTTGAGGGCCTCGCAATCCTGAACACGCCAATAGCCATCGGTGTGCGTAATGTAGTACTCGTGATCGTTGATCGACACGAAAGCGCGCGTCTTGGAACGCAACAGCTTCAGAAATCCTTCGAAGTCGGTCTCGACGACATCTCCAGCCTGGAACATGATGTTACCTCCTGGCCCGGCGCCACCATGGCGCGTTGATAAACGTTGGTACTCCTTTAGTAAAACCTTTATCAGGGCTTATGCGTTCGTCATTTAGGCAAGTGGTAAAAAACCGCAGGGTAGACGGGATAAAACGTTTAAGCATCCCATTTGTTTGTCACATTCTGAAGGTACTTTTATGCAAACCTACTTTCCCAATTGGAATCTATCCTTTTGGCCGGGCAATTGACCGTCTATCGTTTGAGCCCGACGGGTATGAACGGGGCATCTGCAACGCCACTACAAGGAGACACCATGGAGACTATCGAAGCGCTCATCCACCGCCGCAGCTGCCGCAAATACAGCGATCGTCCCGTCGAGGCCGAAAAGCTTGCGCGTATTATCGAAGCCGGCCAATATGCACCAAGCGGCATGGGCCGCCAGCCGGTGACGTTTGTCGCCGTCACCGACCCCGCGACCGTCGAGCGTCTCTCACAGCTCAACGCCCAGGTCATGGGCAGCAACAGTGACCCCTTCTATGGCGCCAAGACCGTTGTGGTGGTGCTGGTCGACCGCAGCGTGCCCACGCATCTGGAAGACGGCTCGCTCGCCATGGGCAACTTGCTCAACGCCGCCTATGCACTGGGTGTCGATTCGTGCTGGATTCACCGCGCGCACGAGGTCTTTGACTCGCCCGAGGGCCTGGAGCTGCTGGCCAGCTGGGGCCTGCCCGCCGACGGCAACCTGCGCGGTGTCGGTCACTGCATTCTGGGCTATGCCGAGGACACGCTACCCGAGCCCAAACCCCGCCGCGACAACGTGGTGTATGTAAAGTAATTAGTTCCGCCGTTCTAACGAACGGCGGACCCGCTCGCAACTTATCTTGCCGGTGGAGTTGTCGTCGTTTCGTTCGTTTGAGTCGTTTCGGCACCGTCGCCCTGTTCGTCCTCGTCCTTTTGAGCGTCGGCGATGGTAGAGGCCGCCGCAACGATACCGCGCTGGGGCGCGACGCCCGTCTGGGTCTGAGCGCCCTCGACAATTTCTGTGCCTGCATGCGCGAGCTCGGGCGATTTAAACATCGCGTCCAAGTTGGCACCGCCGCCGGCGTAGCCAAGCGCAGCGAGTGCGATGACGATCACTGCAACGACGACCGCGATCGGAACATAACGATGCCAACCAGCCGGATTGAGCCCGCTGCGACGAGCCGCCCCGCGGCTGATGTAACCGAGCGTTCCGTCGTGCTTGAGCTTTGAGCCCACCACGCGCTTGCGGCCCCACAGCGACGACTCGGCCTGCATGGCTAAGCGAGCGCTTGCCGAAGGATAGCCATATTTAGTGCGCTTGAACGAGCCATCAAACCCCGAGGCGTGTTTGCCCCACGTCACCGATGTCGTGCGTCGGTTAACCGGCGCGGCGCTCCGTCTTCTGCGGCTCGGTTTTGAAGTCTCAGCCATATGCCCTCGCACGCCGTAACCAAATCGAAACAATAACGCTTTGGACTGTAGCACACGCGTCGCGCGCGGTCACGGGCGCCTCGCTCAACGGTCACCGTCCTTCAGCAAGCGCCACAGCGTTGTACGGCTTATGCCCAGCACCTCCGCCGCACGGGTCCGGTTGCCGTGTAGATGATCTACAACCAGATGCGCGATATCTCGCTCGGTATCGGCCAGCGGTCGCAGGATATACAGGTCACTTTCGAGTGTCGGGGCGCCAAAGGTTGCGGTCTTAATCACGTCCTCTTGGGCGAGCACTTCCTCCGCCACGGCGCGGTCCACCGCGCCCGCCCCCACCAATATATACAGTCGTTCCGAGACCTCGCGGAGCTGCAGATAATTGCGCGGCCAGCGGTAAGCATCGAGCTTCTTCGTCGCCGCGGCGGACAGCGTGGGCGCTGCCGTCCCAAATGCATCAGCGAGATATTCCAAATAGCGCGCAACCTTTGTCGACGCGGCTCCCTGCTCGGCAATCGCCGGCGCCACGCTCACCGCACAGGCGAAGCGCTCGGTCACAAAGGCGGCTTGATCACTTTCGCTGCCGCCCGGCATGTCATTCGCCGTCAGCACCACATGGCAGCGCGTCGCCAACGCGGTGTCGGCCATCGTGGAAACGAGCTCGCGGAGGCGCTGGGGGCCAACCGCATTCCAGCCCTCAACGCAAAGGGTCAGCCCTGTTTGAAACAGCGGCGATTCGGAGCTTTTGAGCACACGGCGCCAACCGCGCTCGGTGAGCTCATCGAGCGCGACGGAAACAAAGGGTTGATCGGCAAAAGGACCGTCCAGATAGAGGCGCTTGGCTATCTCGACCTGACCCGCCCCCAGCTCGCCCTCGAGCATAAGGGGCACGCCGCGCGCGTAGCTCTCGGCGACCGGCGCAGCCACCGAGGCCGCCCCCTCAACGATGCCGTACGCGCTCGATTCGTAGCGGGCCTCAACTTCGTCGGCGTTGAGCCACTCGATGCCCGCATGCGCCGCGGCACCGCGCACCTCGCGGACCACAACGACCCAAAGCCTCCCGCCCTCTTTGTCGGTGGGGCGAACGGTCAGGCTCAGGCGCGCACCCGCACGTCCCATAACCAGACGCGCGCCGTCTCCTATACGGTCGAGGCGTTCGGCAACAAAAGCCGCCACACCCCGCTCAAGCGCCGCGTCATTCATGGTCGAAATCGCGACGTCCCCACGCGCATCAATTGCCAATGCCGAGGCCCCGGCAGCAGCCAGGGCCTCGGTCAAGATGTTCAGCTTGGCATCGCTATCCATGATTTGCCCCTGTCCGCGGCGACGTGCAACCGCCGACGGTCGCACCACCGAGTGTTTCAAAATTGAACGATATTGCTCACCAAACACTATAGGGCAGAAAGCGCCGTCCTGCGAGTATAGGTGTTGCCCCGCATCGCCATCCTGGCGGGGCGATAAGAGCTCTTCGGGACTTATAAACCTGCGGACAAGCCATACCCGCAAGAGCTCCTATCGCTCCACCGCAAGCTTGCGCCCACCAGCAACCAGCACGCAAATAAGCTACTCCTCTACCAGATTCCCAGCACGTGCTGCATTCCCAAACTCATGCACGCAATGCCAATCCAGCAGCAAAAGCCCAGCGCGATGGGCTTGCCGCCCTTTTTGACCAGCTCGACGATATCGGTATTAAAGCCAATAGCCGCCATGGCCATCACGATAAAGAACTTCGACAGCTCCTTGATGGGCGCCGTGATGGACACGGGAAGCTGAAGCACCGTGGTGATTACGCTCGCCAGCACAAAGAACAGCACAAACATGGGAAACGCGCGTTTAAGCGAGAACGTGCTTTTGGCGTCGCCGCCGGCCTTGCGCGCCAGATGCATCTGCCAGCATGCGAGGACCAACGTGATGGGAATAATGGCCAGCGTCCTGGTGAGCTTAACCACCGTGGCGCTCTCGAGCACATTGGCGCCGGGATGCATGCTGTCCCAGGCGCTCGCCGCAGCCGTTACGGACGAGGTGTCGTTGATGGCGGTGCCGGCAAACAGGCCAAAGCCCTCGTCTGTCAGCCCGAGCATACCGCCGAGCGTCGGAAACACGAGCGCCGCGATAACGTTAAACAGGAAGATGACCGAAATGGCCTGGGCAATCTCGCGATCGTCGGCATCGATGACGGGCGCGGTCGCGGCGATGGCAGAACCGCCGCAAATCGACGAGCCCACACCCACAAGCGTCGCGATCTTGCTCGGCACGTTCATAACGCGGCAGAGCACAAAGGCAATGACAAGCGAAGTCGAGATTGTCGCCACGATAATCGGCAGCGACTGGGCGCCCTTGGACAGAATCTGCGAGAGGTTCATGCCAAAGCCAAGCAGGATTACCGCGTACTGCAAGACTTTTTTAGACGTATAGGTGACGCCGGCGGCGAGCTGTTCGCGACGATTCTTGGAAAAGACGAGCGCCAGGACCATGCCAAAGAGGATGGCGAATACCGGACCGCCGACCACCTCAATTTGTTTGCCGAGCAACGTCGCGGGAATGGCGATGATCAGGCAGAACAAAACGCCTTTCCAGCGCTCGCGTACGATATTTGCCAGTTGCATATGGGATTCCTTCTTTCTATTTCACGTTTGCGACGGCTTATGATACGGCAACATTGAGCGCAGCCTTGCGCAAACACAGACTAAGATGCCGCAATAGTTCTTGGGCAACAGCCGAATTACCCACCGCGGAGAGCTGATTCGCGGCATAATTAACAACTGACATATGAGTTTGATAGAACAGTTGCGAGGCGCTATGGAAGAATCGATGCACGTCGGCGAGCAGGAAACGAGCCTACAGGACCAGTCCTACCACACCATTCGACGCAAAATCGTCTACCTGGACTACAAGCCGGGCGAAAAGCTGGGCGTCAAGCAACTTTGCGACGACCTGGATATGGGGCGCACGCCCGTGCGCGAGGCTTTGGTTCGCTTGGCGCAGGAAGGCCTGGTGCGCACCGTGCCCCAGAGCGGCACCTACGTCTCACCCATCAACCTCACCCTTGCCGAGAGTGCCTGCTACATCCGCGAACATCTGGAAAAGCAGGTGATTGTGGAGTGCTGTGCGCGAGCCACGTCGGCCGGCATCGAGCAGCTCGACCGCGCCATCGTGCTGCAGGAAAAAGCCATGGCCGAAGAGGATCGCATCGGCTTCTTTTTGAGCGACAACCTCATGCATCACATGATTTTTAGCATCGCATGTCGCAGCACCGTTTGGTCGTGGCTCGAAGAGACCAATGCCGACCTGGAGCGCTTCCGCTGGCTGCGCGCCGCCACGCAGGTTCTCGACAATCGGGACATCGTGAACGAGCACAAGCAGATTCGCCGCGCTATCGCCGGTCGCGACCCCATCGAAGCGAGCTTTTTGGTCAGCAAGCACCTGCACATGATGTTCCGCAACCAAACCGAGGTTCTGGACCAGTTCCCCGAGTACTTCGAGACCAGCAAGCTCCGCTAACCTGCCAAAAAGGGACAGGTTTATTTTGGCAGGTTTTATCTGGGCAAATGCAACAAGGCCCGGCTCCGCTGCAACGGAGCCGGGCCTCGGTCACTAGAACGGCGGAACAACAATTATTCGACCGTGACGCTTTTCGCCAGGTTGCGAGGTTGGTCAACGTCGCAACCGCGCAGGATGGCCACCTCGCGGGCGAGCAGCTGCAGCGGGACGCTCGCCGTGATGGGGCTGAACACGTCGCGGACTGCTGGCACGCGGATGATGCAGTCGGCGATCTTGTTGATCTCCTCGTCGCCCTCGGTGGCAACGACGATGACCTTGGCGCCGCGCGCCTTGCACTCCATAAGGTTCGACACGGTCTTGTCGTAGGTGGCGCTCTTGGTGGCCACGGCGATGACGGGGAAGCCCGGGTCGATCAGGGCAATGGGGCCGTGCTTCATCTCGCCGGCGGCGTAGGCCTCGGCGTGCAGGTAGCTGACCTCTTTGAGCTTGAGCGCGCCCTCGTAGGAAATAGCGGCACCCATGCCGCGACCCACGAACAGTGCGGACTGCGCGTCCTTGCACAGCAGGGCGGCCTCATGCACGGCCTCGGTCTGGGTATCCAAAATCCACTGGATCTGCTCGGCCGTATCGGAAAGCTCGCGGAACAGCATGCGCGCCTGCTTGGTGGTCAGGCGGTACTTGACCTGCGCTAGCAGCAGAGCCAAAAGCGTGAGGCTCACGACCTGGCCGATGAAGCTCTTGGTCGAGGCGACCGCGATCTCCTTGTTGGCCTTGGTGTAGATGACGCCGTCGCTCTCACGCGCCACGGGGCTACCCACCACGTTGGTGATGCCGAAGACCTTGGCACCCTTGATGCGCGCGTCGCGAATGGCGGCAAGGGTATCGGCCGTCTCGCCCGACTGGGACACGGCAACGACAAGCGTCGTCGGCGTAATGATGGGGTTGCGATAACGGAACTCGCTGGCCGCCTCCACCTCGGTGGGGATGCGAGCCCAGCCCTCAATGAGATTCTTGGCAATGAGGCCAGCGTGATAGCTGGTGCCGCAAGCGATTACGTAGACGCGGTCGATGTCGTTGAGCTCCTCGAGTGAAAGGCCCAGCTCGTCGATGTCGAGCTCGCCGGCCGGCGTCATACGACCGACCAGTGTGTCGCGCACGACGCGCGGCTGCTCGTGGATTTCCTTGAGCATAAAGTCGGGATAACCGCCCTTTTCGGCCATGTCCAGGTCCCAGTCGATGTGGGTGACCTTGGGCTCGATAACGTTGCCGGCCTCGTCGGTGTACTCGACGCCTGCGGGCGTGAGTTTGGCAAACTGACCGTCCTCGAGCACCACGACATCGCGGGTGGCGTCGATGAGCGCGATGACGTCGGAGGCGACATAGGCGCCGGTCTCGCCCGCGCCGACCACGATCGGGGAATCCTTGCGGGCCACGGCGATCACGCCGGGCTCGTCAGCGCACACGGCGGCCAGACCATAGGCACCGACCACGTGGGTGCACGCCTCGCGCACAGAGGCCATCAGGTCGTGCGTCTCGGCATAAGCCTCTTCGATCAGATGCGCGAAGACCTCGGTATCGGTCTCGCTCTTAAAGTGGTGGCCGCGGCCCTCCAGCTCTTCGCGCAGCTCGGCGAAGTTCTCGATGATGCCGTTGTGGACGATGGCGATACGACCGTCGCAGCTGGTGTGGGGATGGGCGTTAACGACGGAGGGCTTGCCGTGGGTGGCCCAACGGGTGTGGCCGATACCGCAGGTAGCGTCACTGTCGATGTTGGAAAGCTCGCTCTCCAGGCCCGCGACCTTGCCCACGCGGCGGATGACGTCGAGGTGCGCCGCGGCGCCCTCGCCCACCTCGAGCGCGACGCCCGAGGAGTCATAGCCGCGATACTCCATGCGCTTGAGGCCCGTGACCAGGATGTTCTTTGCAATATCAGAGCCGGTGTAGCCGACAATTCCGCACATAGGATAAATCCCTTCGTTCGCGTGACTGCAAGACGTCCACGCACAGGGGGCGCTGAGACGTATAACGTTCGAGTATTGTACTCACGCAAGCGCAAGCTGATATACCAGAAGTGGTATCTCAACTTAGATACCACCCGATGCACACATGCCCAAACCACCACGATGGGGACAGGCACCTTTGTGGTGGTTTTGGGCGTCGCGGCGGCCTATCCCGGCGAAAGATCTCGATCTGTAACATCTAGGCCGCAATAAGCCGGCTTAGTGTTACAGATCGAGACATTACGGTTCGGCCCCTACACCATGTCTCGATCTGTAACAGGTAGAGCCGGTTTTGCCGCCCAGATGTTACAGATCGAGACAATTGAAGGCCCGGGCAGCTCAAACCACCACAAAGGCACCTGTCCCCTTCGTGGTAGTCGCGCTGGCAACGGCGTTTGCCCAGATAAAACCTGCCAAAATAAACCTGTCCCTAATTGGCAGGTTTTGACACCCTGGGGGCGGGCGATGCTACAATCTGGTTTGTACTTGAAACGCATCAAAGGGGCCGCTATGGCAAAGGTTAAAATCAGCGACGTCGCGCGCGAGGCCGGGGTTTCGCTGGGCACGGTTTCCAACGCGCTCAACCATCCCGAGAAGTTGCGCCCCGAGACCCTCAGGCTCATCAACGAGACCATCAATCGCCTGGGCTACCTGCCCAACCAAAGCGCTCGTCAGCTCGCGGGCGGCGCCACCAAGTCCTTTGGCCTGGTGCTCCCCCGTCTCGACCACGGCTTTTCGCTCCAAATCGCCAGCGGCGCCCACAACGAGGCCCGCAAGCACGGCTACGACCTGCTCATCGCCAATGCCGATAACGACGATATTCTCGAGGATCATTACCTGCGCTATTTTATGGGCACGCAGATGTCCGGCGTCATGGTTCAGCCCATGGCGTCCCCCGACTGGCACCCGGCCATGACTAAAATGCCCGTGCCGATCGTCCATCTGGACGTCCATTGTTCAGAACCCGGTTACTACGTGGCCGCCGACAACGAAGCCCAAGGTCGCATCATCGCCGAGCTCGCCATCGCCCGCGGCGCACGCCATATCACCGTTGTGGGCAGAGCGGCATTTATGCAGCTCACTCTGCGCGTGCTTGGCATTCATAAGGCCCTTGCCCTGCACCCCGATATCAAGATCGAAGTCATCGACGCCGGCGAATGGAATACCGCTGCCGACGGCTACAGCATCGGTGCCCAGATTGCCGAGCGTCCTGCTGACGAACGCCCCGATTTTGTCATCGGCCTGACCGACGTGTTGGCCTCGGGCGTTATCTCGGCGCTGGTCGACAAAGGCATCTCCGTCCCCGAGCAGGTCCGTGTGGCCGGCTGCGACGGCAACCCACTCGCCTGGAGCGGGTCGGTCCCGCTCACCACGGTGGCACCCCCAGGCTACGAGATTGGCCGCAAGGGCGTTCAATTGCTCATGGAGCAAATCGAGAACAAGGCGCCGGCGAAGACCAAGCACGTCCGCATCGGCTCTGCCGCGCGCACCGTCACCGCGGTCACGGCCATCGAGGACATCAACCGCCAAGAACTCGTGCGGCCGTTCCTCCTCGAGCGTGCCAGCACCCAGGCAAGCAGCCACACCGAAGCCACCGCCATCAACCTCGGCGCCTACCTGTAGCAAAAAAGCGCCGCAGCGGAAACAACCCC
>UQMW01000063.1 GCA_900542275.1 uncultured Collinsella sp. | reverse complement strand
ACGGAGAGCACATTAAGTGCTCTCCGGCTCGTGCGGAACTCGCGATCGACCTTATGCCCCGCCCCTCGGGACTAAGGATACATGGTAGAGGCGCATGTGCTCCAAAATTCATTGGCTGCTGACGTTGCGTATGCCCATATCGAAATATCTTCACCACCGGATTAATAAAAAAGAAGTACCGGTTGGGGCCGGTACTTCTTTTGGTGCATCGATATGTGGCTGCAGCTTTTGCCGTTGGCTTACAGGCCGCAGGCTGCTTTGAGTTCTTCGACTCGGTCGGTTTTTTCCCAGGTGAAGTCGGCGTCTTCTCGGCCGAAGTGACCGTAGGCTGCCGTCTTTTCGTAGATGGGGCGACGCAGGTCTAGGTCGCGGATGATCGCGCCCGGGCGCAGGTCGAAGGTCTTCTCGACGGCCTCGACGATCTTTTCCTCGGCAACATGCGCGGTACCGAAGGTGTCGACCATGATTGAGAGCGGCTTGGAAACGCCGATGGCGTAGGCAAGCTCGACTTCGCAGCGGTCGGCCAGACCGGCGGCGACCACGTTCTTAGCGACCCAGCGCGCGGCATACGCGGCGGAACGGTCGACCTTGGTGCAGTCCTTGCCGCTAAAGGCGCCACCGCCGTGACGGCCGTAGCCGCCGTAGGTGTCGACGATGATCTTGCGGCCGGTGAGGCCCGTGTCGCCCATGGGGCCGCCCACAACAAAGCGACCGGTGGGGTTCACATAGATGTCTGCGTTGTCCCACGGCATGTTCTCAGCGGCCATGACCGGGGTGATGACGTGTTCGATGAGGTCGGCCTTGATCTTGCCCATGTCCTCAATCTCGGCGGCGTGCTGCGTGGAGATGACGATGGTCGTGACCTCGACGGGCTTGCCTTCCTCGTAGCGCACGGTGACCTGGGTCTTGCCGTCGGGACGCAGATAGGCGAGGGTACCGTCGTGACGCACGGCGGCCAGGCGCTCGGCCAGGCGGCTTGCCAGGTAGTGCGGCATGGGCATGAGGGTCTTGGTCTCGTTGGAGGCATAACCGAACATCATGCCCTGGTCGCCGGCGCCGATCAGGTCGATCGGGTCGGTGGTAGCGCCGGTCTGGGTCTCGAAGGACTCGTCAACGCCCTGGGCGATATCGGGCGACTGCTCGTGGATGAGGCTCATAACGCCGCAGGTGTCGCAGTCAAAACCGAACTTGGCGCGGTTGTAGCCAATGCGGCGGATGACGCCGCGGGCGATTTCCTGTACGTCGACGTAGGCCTGGGTGCGAATCTCGCCGGCGACGATGACGGTGCCGGTGGTCACGAGGGTCTCGCAGGCGCAGCGGACGTTCTCCACGTTGGCGGGCACGCCGTTGGGGGCGATGTAGCCCTGCTCCTGCAGCTCTATTTCTTTGGCGAGGATTGCGTCGAGGACGGCGTCGCTGATCTGGTCAGCGATCTTATCGGGATGACCTTCGGTCACCGACTCCGACGTAAAAACAAAGGACCCGTGTTGGGGTGGGATGGAACGAAGTTCTTCTGACATGATTGTCCTTTCAAAAACGTGTCCCGGCGACCGTTACCATTCCGCCGGGCTCTCTATGCAAGGGCACATCATAGCGCGTAAATCAAACATTCACACCCTTTCCGCACCTACTCATTGGGGACAGACTTAAATGATCAGCCTTACCTAAGTGCCGACAGGTTGCCCAAAGACTGATCATTCAAGTCTGTCCCCAATGAGTGGGTCGGTGCCCTTTGTGCGGAGGTGGGCATTGTTGCTTTATACTAATGCGGTTAGACATCCATCCTGCAATCGAGGAGATTTCCATGGCATCAGACGTTCGCGTCCGCTTTGCACCCTCACCGACGGGCAAGCTGCACATCGGCGGCGCCCGCACCGCTATCTATAACTGGGCTTTCGCCCGTGCTAACGGCGGCACGTTCATCCTGCGCATCGACGACACCGATCCCACCCGTTCCACCGACGAGAATACGCAGATCATCCTGCGCGCCATGCGTTGGCTGGGCCTGGATTGGGACGAGGGTCCCGAGGTGGGCGGCGACTATGGCCCCTATGCCCAGACCGAGCGCCTGGACCTGTACAAGCAGGCCGCCCAGAAACTTTGGGACGAGGGCAAGGCCTATCCCTGCTTCTGCACCAAGGAGCAGCTCGACGCCGACCGCAAGGCCGCGCAGGAGCGCAAGGACCCCTTCCAGGGCTATCAGCGTCGTTGCCGCGATCTTGATCCCGAGGAGGCCCGCCGCCGCATCGAGGCCGGCGAGTCCTACGTCCTGCGCATCAAGGTGCCCGAGGACCGCGGCGACGTCCGTATCCACGACGCCGTTCACGGCGAGGTGACCTTCGACGCCAAGGAGCTCGACGACTTTGTCATCTTCCGCTCCGATGGCACGCCCACGTACAACTTCGCGACCGTCGTCGACGACGCCATGATGAAGATCACCCATGTCATCCGCGGCGACGACCACCTGTCCAACACCCCGCGCCAGGTCATGGTCTACGAGGCCCTCGGCGCGCCCGTGCCCACGTTCGCCCACATCTCCATGATCCTGGGCGCCGACGGTAAGAAGCTCTCTAAGCGCCACGGCGCAACTTCGGTGGAGGAGTACCGCGACGCCGGTTACCTTTCCGACGCCTTCGTCAACTACCTGGCGCTGCTTGGCTGGTCGCTCGACGGCGAGACCACGATCATCCCGCGCGATGTTCTTGCTAGCAAGTTCTCGCTCGACCGCATCTCCAAGAACCCGGCGACCTTTGACCCCAAGAAGCTCGACTGGGTCAATGCCGAGTACATCAACGGCATGTCCGATGCCCAGTTTGCCGACGAGATCATGGTTCCCGAGCTGCACGAGGCGGGTCTCATCGAGGGTAACGTCGAGTACGGCGAGGATTGGATCGATGCGCTTGCCGCCATCGTCAAGCCGCGCACCAAGATGCCGGCCGAAGCCGTGACTGTCGCCGCTCCCATCTTTGCCACGGCCGAGACGCTCGAGTATGACGAGAAATCCGTTAACAAGGGCCTGGCCAAGGAGGGTATGGGTTCCATTCTGGACGCCGCCAAGGCCGCGCTCGAGGGCGTGGACAAGTGGACTGCCGAGGCCATCGACGCCGCGCTTGAGCCGCTGCCCGAGCAGATGGACCTCAAGAAGCGCGTGGTGTTCCAGGCCGTGCGCGTCGCCGTCTGCGGCAACATGGTGAGCCCCCCGCTGGGCGAGACCATGGCGCTCGTCGGCCGCGACGACTGTCTGGCGCGTATCGACCGCGCCCGCACGATGGCGCTGTAGTCGCTGCGCAAACGTTTGTATCCGAGCCCCGTTCACCCCGAGCGGGGCTCTTGTTTCTGTACCGATGAGTGGGTTGCTGGGACAAAATAATCAGTGGTGTTTGTCCCACCCCTTTCAGGTCCGTTCGTTAGAGGTGGTGTATGGCTCAACAACTGTCGCTGTTTGGTTCACCGGAACCGGAGGAGTCTCCGGCGGCACCGGCATCCGCTGCTGCCTCGGCCAAGCCCGATCCTGTACCTGAGCCCATTGCCGCCTACTCGTGCGTGGTTCTCGATATCCCCACCCGTGCGCTGTCCGAACCGTTCGCTTACGGCATTCCTGAGTCCCTTGCCAACGAGGCCCAGGTCGGATCGACGGTCCTGGTCCACTTTGGCAACCGTGCCGCCGCAGGCTACATCGTCGATATTGCGCCCGAGCTGGGCGACCTGCAAGGCAACAACGCCCTTGACCTTTCGCGCATCAAGCCTGTCGAAGCTATCCTCAGCAAACCGCTCTTTACCGCCGAGGCTGCCCGCATTGCGCGCTGGATGAGCCGCGAGTACGTCGCGACGCTTTCCGAGTGCCTGCGCCTGTTTTTGCCACCGGGCGGCAGCCCGCGTGTGGTCAAGGGCGACGACGGCGTGTGGACGGTTGAACGTCCAGCCGTCAAACCCATCCAAAACCGCTGGGTGATGCTTACGCCCGAAGGCTTTGACTACACGCCACCCAAGACCGCGGTCCGCCAGCGCCAACTCATCGAGGCGCTCCAGTGCGGACCGGTCACGACGCGCGACCTCAACCTTCTCTATAACAGCATGTCGGCGACCATCAAGGCGCTCGAAAAACGCGGCGTTGTGGTGGTGGAAGAGCGCCGCGCCTGGCGTGGCTGCGGCGAGCAGACCACGCTGTCCTCGGCAAGCGGCAAAGCGCCGGTCTCCCTTACCAGTGGCCAGCAGCAAGCACTTGCTCAGATCGAGCGTGCCCGTCTGGACGCTCATGGCGACGTGGTGCTGGTAGACGGCGTCACCGGCTCAGGCAAAACCGAGGTCTACCTCTCCGCCATCGAGCGCGTGCTCGCAGCCGGTCGCTCTGCCTGCGTGCTGGTGCCCGAGATTTCGCTGACGGCCCAGACCGTCGGCCGCTTCCGTTCGCGCTTTGGCGAGACGGTCGCCGTGTTCCATTCGCGGCTTTCGGCCGGCGAGCGCCTGGACCAGTGGGATATGGTTGCCAGCGGTGCGGCCCGCGTGGTCGTCGGCGCACGTTCGGCGCTCTTTTGCCCGCTTGGCGACCTGGGCCTCATCATCATTGACGAGGAGCACGAGACCAGCTACAAGCAGGGGTCCAGTCCGCGCTACCACGCGCGCGAGGTGGCGGCCGAGATGGCGCGGCGCTACCGCTGCCCGCTCGTGTTGGGCTCCGCCACGCCCTCGGCCGAGGCCCTCGACCACTGCCGCCGTGGAACGTATAACGGCACCACTTGGACGCGCGTCGAGATGCCCGAGCGCCCGGGACACGCCGTGCTGCCCGAGGTCCGCATTGCCGACCTGCGCCGCGAGTTTTCGCACGGTAGCCGTTCAATGTTCTCTAAACCGCTGATGGAAGGTTTGGAGCGCGTTGTAGAGCACCGCGAGAAGGCCGTGCTGCTGCATAACCGCCGTGGCTTTGCGCCGTTCCTGATGTGTCGCGAGTGCGGCTGCGTTCCCACCTGCAACCACTGCTCCACCGCGCTTACGTATCACGAGCGCACGCACACGCTGCAATGTCACACATGCGGATCCTCCTGGCGCGTGCAGCCGTATCCCGCGCCCACGAGTCGTTGCCCCAAATGTGGCAGTCGCTACCTGGCAAAAATGGGGCTGGGCACGCAGCAGATCGAGGACGCACTGCACCAGATGCTGCCCGAGGACGTCGCCATCATCCGCATGGATGCCGATTCCACGCGCGGCAAGGATGCGCACAAAAAACTGCTCGAGCAGTTCGATGCGGCCGATTGCGCCGTGTTGCTGGGCACCCAAATGATCGCAAAGGGTCTCGACTTTCCCGAGGTCACGCTCGTGGGCGTGGTCAATGCCGACTTTGCCCTCAAGCTGCCGGACTTCCGCGCAGGGGAGCGCGCCTACGATTTGCTGGAGCAGGTTGCGGGCCGCGCCGGCCGCGGCGATCGCCCCGGCGAGGTCATCATCCAGACCTACCTGCCCGATGACCCGGTCATCCGCGCCGTCGCCGAGTACGATCGCTCGATCTTTACCGACTGCGACCTGGACCAGCGCCGCGACGCACTGTATCCGCCGTTCGTGCGCCTGGTTAACATTTTGGTGTGGTCTGCAAACCGCGACGATGCGCAGGATTATATCGGGCGCATCGCAAAGCTTCTTAAGCGCCGCTGGCATGCCGCCGCGCCCGATTTTTTGCGGGCGGGGAGTGCCATGCCGCAGGTGCTGGGTCCGGCTTCGTGTGTAATCGAGAGAGCCAAGGACCGTTACCGCTTCCATCTGGTTGTGAAGTCGCCCGTGGGGTACCATGTCTCTGATGATATCGACGCCTGCCTCAAAGAGGTGGGCTCTGTGCGCGGCGTGAGCGTGAGCGTTGACGTCGACGCCTATGATTTGATGTAACAACCCGAAAGGATGGCCATGGAAGCCAACGGAATCGTACTGTCGCCCGACCCTCGCCTGCGCCAGGTGTGCGCCGTCATCGAGGAGATTACCCCGGCGATCGAGGCGCTTGCCGAGAAGATGAAGAAGATGATGTTCGAGAACGGCGGCTGCGGTCTGGCTGCCCCGCAGATCGGCGAACTCATTCAGCTCGTCACCATCGACTGCGACTACACCGACAAGAACGACTATGACCCGTACGTGCTCATCAACCCCGTGATCGTGGAGCAGAGCGACCATCTGGTGCCGTTTAGCGAGGGCTGCCTGTCCATCCCTGGCATTAGCTGCGAGATCGAGCGTCCCGACCATGTCGTCGTCGAGGCGTACGACTTGGACGCAAACCTGATTCGCTACGAGGCTACGGGCGACCTGTTCTGCGTGTGCCTGCAGCACGAGATTGATCACCTGCACGGCAACACCATGTTCGAGCGCCTTAAGCCGATGCAGAGGCTCAAGGCCGTCAAGGAGTACCAGGACGCCCTGGCCCGCGGCGCTCGACCGGGCGAGACGGAGTAGGTTTGTCCGTCCCCGGGGTGCCGTCGGGCCAGGGATGGGCGTCTTCGCTGATAGGTGCTTTGCTGAAAGAGCTGCTTTTATTGCGGCTCTTTCTTTGGTTTTGGGTATATTTGTTCTTGTTGAATTGTTATTGCGGATGGGCTGGGTACTTGGCTTTCCGCTGTTGTTTGTAGCCGTCTCGGCTCGATTTGAGGGGAGACATTGTTTTATGCGTATTGTGTTTATGGGTACGCCCGATTTTGCGGTGCCTTCTTTGGTTTCGCTCGTCGAGGCTGGGAACGAGGTTGCGCTCGTAATTACTCGTCCCGATGCTGTTCGTGGGCGTGGTAAGAAGCTTGAGCCGTCTCCTGTTAAGGCCAAGGCGCTTGAGCTTGGCCTGCCGGTTGTTGAGGCTAATCGTATGACGCCTGAGGTTGTTGAGGCGTTTCAAGCTGCGCAAGCCGATATTTTCTGCGTGGCTGCCTATGGCTGCATTTTGCCTGATGAGGTGCTGCATATGGCGCCGCTTGGTATTGTGAATGTTCATGCGTCCTTGCTGCCTCGCTGGCGTGGGGCTGCTCCTATTCAGCGTGCGATTCTCGCTGGTGATGAGGTTGCTGGCGTTTCTATTATGCGTATTGGACATGGCGTTGATACCGGCGCTTATTGTGCCCAGGCGTCTACGTCGGTTGCCGGTAAGCATGCCGAGGCTTTGACCATGGAGCTTGGTGAGCTTGGCGGCAAACTGCTTGCCGATACGCTTCCTTCTCTTGCCGATGGCACCGCCGTTTGGACTGAACAAGATGAGTCGCTTGTTACCCATGCTGCCAAGATTTCTAAGCAGGAGATGCGCCTGGATCCGCAAATGGAGGCGCTTGATTGCGTGCGTCATGTGCTGGCCTCGTCCGATACCGCGCCTGCTCGTTGCTTGATTGCCGGCAAGACCGTGCGTGTGCTCGATGCTGCGGCGGCTGATGTGTCGCTCGGCGAGGGTCAGGTTCTCGTTCAGGCTAAGCGTGTTTACCTTGGCCTTTCTGATGGCTCGGTTGAGCTGCTCGAGGTTAAGCCTGACGGCAAGCGTGCTATGTCTGCTTCTGCTTGGGCTGCTGGCCTGCAGGGTGCCGATCTTATCTGGGGTGTATTGTCATGAGCAAGCTGTCTCCCGCGCGCAAGCTTGCGCTCGATGTGCTGATGGAAGCCGATCGCCGCGGCATGTATGCGCGTGACGTGCTCTCTGCTCGCGCTACGGCCAAGGCCATCGACCAGCGCGATTCTGCATTTGCCGCCCGCTTGGCGCTGGGCGTTGCCGCCACACAGGGCATTTTGGATGAGCTGCTCGACCAGTTTCTCGATAAACCCAAAAAGGTTGCACCGCGTGTTCGAATGGCGCTTCGTATCTCGGCCTTCGAGATGCTCTATCTGCATACGCCTGGCCGCGTTGCCGTAAGTCAGGGTGTTGAGCTGGTTCGCAGCGGCGCTAAGTCGGCTGCCGGTCTGGCGAACGCCGTGCTGCATAAGGTTGCTGACAATGTTGAGGACTTTGCCACCGCAGCCGATGCCGATGAGTCCGAGCGCCGCTTGGTTCGCCTATCTCGCCTGATGGGCTTGCCGCGATGGCTGTGCGCTCGCATTATGGCATCGTTTGACACGCCAGAGGGTGCGCTTAACTTTGCCGGCAATCTGGCCCCCGCGCCGCTAGCCCTGCACGAGAACGCTTTCGCGTCCAAGCCCGATCCGTATATCTCGCAGCTCGTCGCACCTGTCTTCCCGGGCTGCCATGCCCCGGTTGATGCCCAGGTTACCGTTGCTTCGGGTGCGTTTGAGCGTGCTGCCGCAGTGGCATCTGATCTCAACGCGCAACTTATCGCCACAGCTGCCACGCGTCCTGGTAGCTGCCTTGAGCTTGGTGCCGGTCGTGGCACCAAGACCTATGTGATGATGTGCCAGGCCAAGCGTGCGGGCTATGAGCGTCAGCATACGGCGCTCGATCTGCATGATCGCAAGTGTGATCTGAATCTCGCTCGCCTGCATAAGGCCGGTATTCAGGGAGTTCGTACGGTTTCGGGTGATGCTTGCGAGCTTGATGAGGTGCTCACATCGTTTGATGCCATGCTTGGCGAGCCGGTTAAGTTCGACACGGTCTTTATCGATGCGCCGTGCTCGGGCACCGGCACTATGCGCCGTCATCCCGAGATCCCGTGGCGCCTGACCGAAAAGGATGTGACGGTTGAGCTACCCAAGCTGCAGCTGACGATGCTCAAGGAAGCCGCTGCGCGCGTGGCTGCCGGTGGCGAGCTCATTTATGCGACGTGCTCGGTCTTTGATGAGGAGAACACGCAGGTTGTGGATGCGTTCTTGGCGTCGCCCGAGGGTGCGGACTTTAGCCTGGAGCCGCTCTCCGAGGCGCAGATTCTGCAACTCCCCGAGTTCGATCAGGCCAAGAAGCTCGTATCCGTACGCCAGAATGATCGAGGCCTCTTCCAAAGCGTGTCGGTAAACGCCGACTCCTACGACGGCCACTTCTGCGCCCGCCTGGTCCACAAGTAACGACTAAGTTGCGGTGAAATAGGGATTGAATAGCGGCTTCTGCCCGCCAAACAGTCCTTATTTCACCGCAACTCATAAGGAAACCTGGGCAGCTAAAGAATCAGCCCCGCGATCGGTGTTGATCGCGGGGCCGCGTTGTTTCTAGTGGCTATGCGGGC
>UQMW01000062.1 GCA_900542275.1 uncultured Collinsella sp. | reverse complement strand
GCGGGGAGGCGCGCCTGCTCGCCGAGCATTTCGGCGTGCCCGTGTTCGCGGGGAAGGTGTCGGACAAGTTTACCTGGTCAATGACGTCGGGAGAACTTGCCGCGACGTGCGAGCTGCACGATGGGAACCTCGCTTCCGCGCTCGCCGAGCTCGAGGGCGCTCAGGAGGGGCTGCTCTTGCTCGACGAGGCGCTCGACGCGCTTTCGAAGGGGCTTGTCGACGAGGCGCTCGTGGACCGCGCGCTCGATATGTCCGCGCGCGGCGTCGAAGTAGCGCTCACCGGGCGCGCACCTTCCCGCAAGATCGTGGAGAAGGCCGACTACATAACCGAGATGCGGTGCGAGAAACACCCCTACTCTCAGGGGATATGTGCAAGGGAAGGAGTGGAGTACTAGATGGATTCCAAGGAGATGGCACCCGGCGACATCGAGCGGCGCAGCTTCGAGATCATCACCGAAGAGTTCGGCGGCCGCACGTTCCCGCCGCTCGAAGAGCCCGTCGTGAAGCGCGTCATCCACACCACTGCCGACTTCTCGTACGCCGATTCCCTTGTGTTCACCCATGACGCCGCGCACTGTGCGCTCGACGTACTGCGCGCAGGGGCCACGGTGCTCACCGACACGAACATGGCGCTTGCAGGCATAAGCAAGCCCGCGCTCGCGAAGCTCGGCTGCAAGGCCGTATGCTACATGGCCGACCCTGATGTCGCCGCTGCTGCGCGTGTCGCGGGCACGACTCGCGCCGTTGCGAGCATGGACAAAGCTTGCGGCATCGAGGGTCCGCTCATCGTGGTCGTCGGCAACGCTCCCACAGCACTTCTGCGCCTCGCCGAGCTCATGGACGCGGGGAAGATCGCACCCGCGCTCGTCGTTGGGGTGCCGGTCGGGTTTGTGAACGTGGTCGAGGCGAAAGAGGAGCTACTCGCGCGACGCGTGCCGGCCATCGTCGCGAGGGGTCGCAAGGGCGGTTCGACCGTGGCGGCCGCCATTATGAACGCGCTGCTCTACCAGATCACGCGCCCAGGCGGCCCGAAGTGACGGCGCCCGCATCCGCGCCGGCGCTGCGCATCTTCGCCGGCACCACCGAGGGCCGCCTTCTGTGCGAATGGGCGAGCGAGGCGGGCATCCCCGCCCGTGCCTACGCGGCAACCGAGTACGGAGGCGAGCTTTTGGGCGAGCTTCCGGGCATCGAGGTGCATGCGGGCAGGCTCGACGATGCCGACATGGAGCGCGAGCTTTCCGGCGCGCGCATCGTCGTCGACGCCACGCACCCCTTCGCTACGCTCGCAAGCGGCAACATCCGAGCCGCTTCGCTCACCGTGGGTGCACGATGCCTGCGCCTTGCGCGCCCGGTCGAGGCGCTGCCCAAAGGCGTCGTGCCGGTCGCGTCGATCGCCTGCGCGGCGCGCTTTCTCTCCGAGAACCCGGGTCGCGCGCTTCTCACGACGGGGAGCAAGGAGCTTGCTCCCTACACGCGCGTCGCCGATTTCGCGGAGCGCTTCTTCGTGCGTGTGCTCCCGCTGCCCGGTGCTATAACGAAGTGCATCGACGCGGGGTTTTCGCCGTCGCACGTCATCGGCATGCAGGGGCCCTTCACCCGCGAGCTCAACGAGGCGATGCTTCGGCAGGTGGGCGCCCAGTGGCTTGTGACCAAGGACTCGGGAACCGTAGGCGGCACGGCCGAGAAGCTCGCCGCCGCGCGCGACGTGGGAGCGCGCTGCATCGTGGTCACCCGTCCCGCCGAGGGAAGCGGGGCCCTTTCGCTTCGGGAAGTGGAAGACGCGCTCTTACGTGAGTTCGCGCGCTAGGCGCTCACCGCCCCTGCGCGCCCTTCCGCCCGCGAGGAGGATCGCCTCGAGCAAGCTTGACCCTTACAAGCCCGTCATCCGCCAATAGCTAGAGGACGACGCCCGGAACTGGCGCAAGCGGCCCTTCAATAAGTTTCGGTGAAATAGTGTCTGTTTTTGCTGCTAGAAAGCATATTCGGTTCCTAATTCACCGCAACTTTTTGGTGGTGGCTTACTGGTAGCGAAGGCACTCCACCGGGTTGAGCTTTGCCGCGCGGCGAGCGGGGTAGAAGCCAAAGATTACGCCGATGCCGACGGAGACGGCGAAGGCCAGCAGCACCGTGGCGATTGAGAAACTCGGTGTGATTTGCCCACTGGCACCGAGCTCGCCAAGAATCCCGGATCCGGAGGCAAACATCGCGAGGCCCCAGGCCAGCAGATAGCCAATCAGGACACCCAACAGTCCGCCGGTGACGCACAGCGCCGAGGATTCGGCCAAAAACTGCGCGGTGATATCGCGACGACTGGCGCCCAGGGCACGGCGAATACCGATCTCGCGGATTCGCTCGGTCACGTTGGTGAGCATCATATTCATAATGCCGATTCCGCCGACAAGCAGCGAGATACTGGCGACAGCACCCATGATGAGCGAGAATGCGCCCATAAAGGAGTTGAGTGCATCGATGGCGCTTTTCATGGAGGTCGCCGATACACTGTCGTACTCATCGTCCTCCGAGATGCCCTTCATCGCGCGCACCTTGGACTCGATGTTTTTGCAGAGCTCATCCATGTCCGTGCCCTCGGCGGCAAGTGCCGTCACGCTGGGGAATGAAGGATTCTCGTCGCCAAACAGGCCGGAGATGGTTTCGCGTGGCATATACAGCGTGAGCGAGCCCATGGAGTCGCTGCCGCCATCAATCACGCCTACAATCTGCACCTCGCCGTTGGACACTTTGATGGTTTTTCCCAGCGCATCCTGTTCGTTGCCGTAAAGCTGATCGGCGCCGCCGCGGCTGATGAGCGCCACGCGCGAGCCTGATTGAGACTCTGCCTGTGAATAGACACGTCCCGCAACGAGCTTGCTGGCGCCCACGGCATCAAGCATGTCGCTATCGACGCCGTGGGCCATGACGGTATAGCTTTTATCCCCGACCTTGTACTCGGAATAGGCGCTATCGACGATGCCGATCTGCTCAATCTGCGGCACCAGTTTGCGAAGCTTTTCCACATCTGAATCGGTGAGTTCTTGGGACGAATAGATCTCTACCATGCGGGCTGCATTGAGGCCCAGGCTGTTGACCAGGCTGTTTTGGATACCGCCGATGAGCGAAGTCATGGCGATGACCGAGGAGATGCCAATGACGATGCCAAGGATGGTGAGCAGGCTGCGTCCCTTGTTGGCCTCGAGCGAGTGAAGGGCTTCTTGGACAAGATCGCGGGTGCTCATGCCTTCGCTCCTTTCGGCTGATTGGTGGTTGCAGAAATCGCGGGCAGGTTTTTGACGGCCCCGCGTAACGTATTCGGTGTATGCGCGACATATGCGCCGTCATGTATTCGCCCGTCACGGATGGTTACGGCTCGATCGGCCTCGGCGGCGATGCCGGGGTCATGCGTAATGAGTACGATGGTCTTGCCGCGTTTCTGGAGCTTGTGGAAGGTTTCCATGACGAGCGCCCCGGTTGTCGAGTCTAGATTTCCCGTTGGCTCGTCGGCCAAAATGATGGGCGGGTCGTTGACGAGGGCGCGCGCGATGGCGACGCGCTGCATCTGTCCGCCCGAGAGTTCCGATATGCGGTGGTCCCAATGGTCGACCGGCAGTGTGACGGCTTGCAGCGCGTGCACGGCGCGCATCTCGCGCTGGCTACGCGGCACATTGGTGTAGGACAGCGGCAGCATGACGTTTTCGATCACCGTCAGACGCGGCAGCAAGTTAAAACTCTGAAAGACAAAGCCGATGCTCAGCGCGCGCACCTCGGTGAGCTCATCATCGTCGAGCTCGGCGACGTTGAGCCCTTGCAGGAAATAATCACCCGCCGTCGGCTTGTCCAGGCAGCCCAGGATGTTCATGAGCGTCGACTTGCCCGAGCCCGAGGGGCCGGTGATGGCGACGAACTCACCGGGGTTCACCGCCAGGCTCACGTTGTGCAGGATGTGGGCGCAACCGGCCTCGCTCTCAAAGATGCGGTGCACGTTGCGGATGTCGATGACGGGACGCATTACTTGCCCTCGTCGGCAGACATATTGTCGCCGCCGTCTGCCGTCATGCCTGCGCCGGTATCCGTCACGATGGTGTCGCCGTCGCGTAACTTGGTAACCGGGACGTCTGGGTTGATCTCGTTGCCCTGGTCGTCGCGCTTGACCTGCGTCTTACCGACTACAGCCTCGTTGTCGTTTTGCGTCACGACGGTCACCTTCACGCGGCGCGTCTTCTTGCCTTCCGAATCGGTGGCCAGATTGACGTAATAGTGCTCGCCATCTTCGGTCATCAGCGCCATGGTCGGCACCATAACCACGTCGTCGAGCTTCTCGGTCACTACCGAGACCTCGGCAGTCATACCCGGCTTGAGGCGACTGTCGGGTGCTTCGATGAGGATGTCGACGTTAAAGGTCACGCTGCCGCCGCTACCGGAGCCGGAGTCAGAGTTTGCAACCGAGGCGATAGCCGTGACGGTGCCCTGGCTCACGATATCGGGAAACGCGGGATAGGTCACGTTGGCGCTTTGGCCCACGGCAATTTTGGCGATATCCTTTTCGCCTACCTGAACCGTCACCTTCATCTTGGACAGGTCGGCGATCTGCATGCACTGCTTGCCGCCGCTCGTATCGCTTTCGCCCATGATCATTCCGCCTGTTACCGTGGCGCCCACCTTGGCGTTGAGCTCCACGATGCTGCCCGAGCTCGGGGCCGTGACCGTTCGGCTGGCGGCCTTGGCGTTCGCCTGATCGAGGTTTGCCTGGGCCGATGCGAGACTGCGCTGAGCGGCCGATACGGCGTTCGTGTCCGCTGATTCGGCGGAGATGCCAGCCGCTGCGGAACCTCCGTCGACGTCCGTCGTTGGGTTGGCCTGCGCGGCAGCTGCGGCTTTCTGCGCGTTGGCGAGGTCTTCTTGAGCGGCTGCAACTGCACGCTGCGCCTCGGCAACGTTACGATCGAGCTCGTCGTTTTTAATGGTCATGAGCACGTCGCCCTCGTTGACGGATTGGCCCGCCTGCACGTTGATCGAATCGACCGTGCCGTCGACAGAAGGGGAGACCACTGAGGACGAAATGGGTTTGAGCTGGCCTTTCGCCTCGACCGTTGTGCTAAACGTGCCCTCGGTCACCATGTCGGTTACCGGCTCGCTAGCGCCCTGTGGCTGCGCATTGATAACCAGGGTTGCGACAATGGCAATGAGAGCGATGGCACCTACGACGCCGACGGCAATACCGCGTCGAATCAGCTTTTTGCGTCGACGGTCGGCACGTTTTGCCTTGAGCTTGGCGTACGCCTCTTCATCGGAAATCTCGGCCGTATCGTTCGTGCGTTCGCTCTGCTTGTCGGCATGTACGTTTGTAATCAGAGGAATCGTTTCGGTGGCACCTTCGGGCGTGTGCTCGGTATCATCCGGGCCCGGGGCGATCGTGGGGACATTCGGCATAGCGTCTCCTTTATAGATAGAACCTCGATAAGTATATGCGCCCATCGGTTGGGATGGGCGCATAGGACGGTTTCTTTCGGAACTGTTAGATTGGTCGCAGCGGCTCCACGTTGTGGGAATGCGCGCGTTGCACTACGAGTGGACAACCACGCACAGGCCGACTTTGATGCAGTCGTGAAGTGCCTTTGCATCGGCCAGGCGCAGGTTGATGCAACCGTGGCTGCCGCACCACTTGTACGACTCGGCATTATCGAAGCTCTTGTCGTTTTGCCAGGTGGCGTCGTGGAATCCGACCATATTGCCCTCGAACGGCATCCAATAGCTGACCGGGCTCTCGTATTTGGGCTTGCCGGTCTCGGGGTCCTTGGCACCGATAAGCTTGCTGGCGCCATTGTTGCTGTTGATCTGCCATACGCCCTCGGGGGTGGCGTCCTCTCCCGGCTTGCCAGAAATAAAGTTGGCCTCCCAAACGATATTACCGTTCTCGTCATAGTAGCGCGCGTGCTGCTCGGACAGATCGACGTCGATATACGCCTTCCAGTCGGGCTCTCCCTTTGCTGTAAAGGTGTCGGCCTTCTGGGAGTACTTGATCTCGATTTCGCCGGTCTGCTTGTTGTTAATGGCGTCCTCGACCTGCTTGGCGAGCGAGCTGCTGTCAATGGACCAACCAAAGTCACCGCCTTCGACGGCACCCTGCTTGCCATCGGCGCGCGTCCACCAGCGAGTGGAGCCCACGGTATTAAAGCCGTTCGCGAGCTCGGCTGCCCAGCTGCTGATTTGCGACGTATCGAGCGTGGGGTTGGCAGGATCGGCAAAGCTGATCCACTGCAACACGGAGCTGCCATCAACCTTTCCGGCATCCTCGCCGTTGAGCTTGAGGGTCACGTTGACGCCCAAGAAGTTGTTGGCGGCATCGCATGCGGACTGAATCTGATCATCGGTCAGCGTTCCATTAAGCGGCTCATAGGCATCGTTGCCGAGCTTGGAAAGATCTACGGTCTCGGCCAGCGAGGCAAGCTCGAGCTCGGCATACTTAATGATATGCTCGCGGTTGAGTTTTTCGTTGGAGCGTGCCTTCTCGACGGTAAACTTGCCGGCCTGCTCGTCATAGGAGCTATTGGCCTCGAACGTGCCCGAACGGCCCTCGTTAAACTCATCGATGGCGGTGCCCAGATCCTTCTCAAACTGCTTTTGGTCAAAGGTATCGGAGAGCATGGACAGGCCGACGTCTTGATCAAGATCGACTTCGTTGGAGGTAGCGGTTGTTTTGGTCTTGCCACTTAAGGATTCCATAAGGCGGACCGGCCATACAAAGGCTTCGTTGTGGTTGATGATCTCTTTTGCGGCAGCTTCGCCGTCGACGATGGGCTCATCGGACTCGGGCTGATAGGTCCAGCTAAAGTCATCGCCCGCCACGGTGAGCTTATAGTGCTTCCACGCCGAGTTGACCTTGGTGGCGGCAGACGAAGCGTTGGAGAACGAGACGTCGACGCCGGCGATGGTGGTGTTGGGGTAGGCTACCTGCGAAAACGCTACGACGCCTACGATATAGACAATGACGATAAGACCCAGGAGGACAAAGAGCGTCGTCTTTTTGCCCGACTTATTGTTCCCGGTGGGTTTGCGCGCGGGGCCGCGATCGCCTCGACCGTGCTTGGGGGGCTGCTTGGGCGTATTGCCGTTTGCCTGGCGCTGCTGACGTTGCTGGCGCTGCTGGTTCGGGCGTTGCGAAGCGTTTGCCGCACCACGCTGCTGACCGTGGCTCGGCGCGATAGGACGCGGCGACTGAACGCCGCCGGTGTGCCCGCTTGGCTGCTGCGGATCGGGAATCAGTTGAGTTCGATCGTTTTGCGACATCGTGTGCATATCCTTCGAATTTCGCCTTGCGGCTCATCGTATTTTTACTGGGCTTGCATTATAGCGATTACCTAGTTGATTGTGGTATGGAAACGGTGGCATTCAAAAGAGGTGGGACATTTGTCCCACCTTCGAGTCGTTCTTTGTCGCTATCCGCACACACCGCATTTTGCACAGGCTGAAAGTGCGGCCGGAGCCTGCGCGATGCCGCCCTTTGCCGTCTCGCGCAGCGTGGCCGGCAACGCGTGGCCCACCGAGAGCATGACGTGTGCCATCTGATCAAACGGCACCAGGCTCTTAATGCCGGCAAGTGCAAGCTGCGCCGAGCTAAATGCCGCGGCCACGCCGATGGCATTGCGGTTTTGGCACGGCACCTCCACGAGGCCGCCCACCGGGTCGCAGACCAAGCCCAGCAGATTACTCAGCGCGATGGAACTGGCATCGAGCGCCTGCTCGGGTGTGCCGCCGAGCATCTGCACCAGTGCGGCGGCGGCCATGGCGGCCGCACTTCCGACCTCGGCCTGACAGCCGCCCTCGGCGCCGGCAACGCAGGCGCTCGTGGTGAGGTTGAGGCCGATGGCGGCGGCGCAATAAAGGGCATCCATGACCTGCTCGTCGTCCAGCTGCAGATGGTCTGCGAGCGCTAGCACGCAGCCGGGCACAACGCCCGCGGATCCTGCCGTCGGAGCTGCGACGATCACGCCCATGGTGGCGGAGCGCTCGAGCACGGCCATGGCGCGGGCCACGGCGTCGGTCTGGACGGCGCCCATCAGGCTTATGCTCAGATCGTTTCGGCTGGTGGCATCGACAAGCTTTGCCTCGCCGCCGATGAGGCCGCCGAGCGAGCGCTGTGGATTGGAAATGGGGGCTGTGGTCTCTTCGCGCATGACGTCGAGTACGCGGCGCATGGCGGCGATAGCGTGTGCCTCGCCGGTCAGACGTGCCTCGCGCACGGCCATGACGGCGCCGATGTTGAGCCCCAGTTCCTCGCACGCATCGAGCAGCTGCTCGCCGTCGTCGAAGATTTCCTTTGCCGAGACGCCGGGGGAGAGCGACGAGGCAGAACCGGGGAGTTCGATAAAGGTCGCGTAATCGACATTGTCGAGCTTGCGGAGCATGGGGACGACGGTGTCGTCGGGGGCGCCGTCGGTCTCAAAGACGGAGTAGGCCTGGCCGCCCACTTCGGTGCGGTAGGTGCGGCAGAAGGCGATGTTCACATGGGCGTAGGCGAGCAGGTTGGTGAGCGCTGCGAGCACGCCGGGGACGTCCTGGTGCGCCACGAAGAGCGTGGAATACATGCCCGAGATGTCGACGCCGACGCCGTTAATGCGGCTGATGCGCATCTTGCCGCCGCCCAAGCTCTCGCCGCGGACCTGCGCCGTGGCGCCCGTGGCGTCGACCATATCGATGTCGACGGTGTTGGGGTGGATGGAGGCGTCGTCGCCCTTGATGTCAAAGTGATATTCGAGGCCCTGCTCACGTGCGAGGTTAAAGGCCTGCTTGATGTTCTCGTCATCGGTGTCGAGGCCCAGAATGCCCGCGACGAGAGCGCGGTCGGTGCCGTGGCCGCGGTAGGTGTGGGCGAAGGAGTTCCACAGGCCAAAGGTGACTTTGGTGATGCGGCCTTCCAGCAGGCTGGCGGCAACTTGTGCGCAGCGCAGGGCGCCAGCGGTGTGCGATGAGCTGGGGCCGACCATGACGGGCCCCAAGATCTCGAATGCCGAGGTCGTAGCTAGTGTTTGCGGCTTGCCTGCCATGGCTGCTCCTTTACGTGGCTCGTCGTCCCGAGGGGCGGGGCATAAGGTCGCCTGCTCTACAGTCCTGCTCGCACGGAGAGCACATTAAGTG
>UQMW01000061.1 GCA_900542275.1 uncultured Collinsella sp. | reverse complement strand
GCAGGACTGTAGAGCAGGAAAGTTCATATGCGCCGCCCGGCTCCCGCGGCTCCCGAGGGGTATCTCCCATGCAAAAACTTTTGTTGAGTAAAGTCCGAGGTCAGTGGCGTTTTATAACGAGAAATTCAAAAAAGTTGAAAATCCATTACAAATTTGCGTTGACTTTAGGTAACTAAAGTTTCATACTCCTTTTCAACCACTGGGGGATGTGAACACGCACGGATCGTTCACATCATGATTGAAGAGGATTTCTTAGACATGTTCACGCATCAGCTAAACATTATCAGCGTAGTAATTATCTGATGCGGGTTAGCACATACAGCTAGCCCGTACGATAACGGGCGGCTGATGAAGATGAGGGCCGTCGAGCGCAACCGACGGCCCTCATTTTTTATGTCTAGGAAGTTCTTTTTAGAGGAGGAAATGTAATGAACGGAGTTTTGCTCATGGTTGTGGCCGCGGCGGTGCTCGCCTGTGGCTATCTGGGCTACGGCCGCTGGCTGGCCAACAAGTGGGGCGTTGACAAAGAGGCCCTCACGCCGGCCAAGCGCATGAAGGACGGCAAGAGCTTCTCGCCCGTCTCCGCCTTTACCGCGTTCTCGCACCAGTTCAGCTCGATCTGCGGTGCTGGCCCTGTCACGGGTACGATCGTCGCCATGGCCTTTGGCTGGCTGCCCGTCGTGCTCTGGGTCCTCGTCGGCGGCATCTTCTTTGGCGCCGTCCACGACTTTGGTGCTCTGTACGCTTCGATGAAGAACAACGGCAAGTCCCTGGCCCAGCTCATCGAGAAATACATCGGCAAGACCGGCCGTCGCCTGTTCCTGCTGTTCTGCTGGCTGTTCTGCATCATCGTCATCGCCGCTTTCACCGACATGGTCTGCAAGACGTTCATGTTCACCTCGGTCGTTGACGCTTCTGGCGCTGCCACCGGTGCTATCGACTTCACCAAGTCCTATGCCGCCGGCTGCGCTGGTACCATCTCCATCCTGTTCACCTTCGTCGCTATCGCCTTTGGTTGGGCCCAGAAGAAGTTCAACCTCACCGGCGCTGCCGAGTTTGTCACTGGCGTGGTGCTCATGGTTCTCATGTTTGCCGTCGGCATGCAGTTCCCGGTCTACCTGGACAAGTTCCAGTGGTTCGCCGTTGTCATGGTCTACCTGGTCTTTGCTGGCGCCATGCCCATCCAGATGCTCAAGACCCCTCGCGACTACCTCACTTCCATCATGATGATCGTCATGATCGCCTGCGCTGTCCTCGGTATCGTCGTCCTGGGTGTTAACGGCCAGGCCACCATCACCGCTCCGGCCTTTACCGGCTTCTCCAGCGCTTCTGGCATGATGTTCCCGGTCCTGTTTGTTTCCGTTGCCTGCGGTGCCCTCTCCGGCTTCCACAGCCTCGTTTCTTCTGGTACCTCCTCCAAGCAGGTCGAGAAGGAGCAGGACGCCGTCAAGGTCGGTTATGGCGCCATGATCGTCGAGTCCTTCGTCGGCATCCTTGCCATCATCGTCGCCGGCATCATGTTCTCCGATATGAACACCGCCGGCACTGGTGCCCTCAACGCCGGCGTCGCTTCCACCCCGTTCCAGATCTTCGCCGCTGGTATCTCCCGCGGTATGCAGGCCTTCGGTGTTGACGGCACGCTCGCTACCGTCTTCATGACCATGAACGTCTCCGCCCTGGCCCTGACCTCGCTCGATGCCGTCGCCCGCATCGCCCGCACCTCGTTCTCCGAGTTCTTTGCCCAGACCAACGACGCCCTGGCCATCGAGTCCAAGGCCGGCTACATGAAGGTTCTCGGCAACCCCTGGTTCGCCACGGTCGTCACCCTGCTTCCCGGTCTCGCCCTCGCCTTTGGCGGCTATGCCAACATCTGGCCGCTCTTTGGTGCTTCCAACCAGCTGCTCGGCGGCATGACCATGATCACCCTCGCCGTGTTCTGCAAGTGCACCGGCCGCAAGGGCTGGATGCTCTACGTGCCCGTCGCCTTCCTGCTCTGCTGCACCTTCACCTCGCTGGTCCAGAGCGCCATGGGCTGCATGACCGCTGTCCAGGCTTACGGCTTCTTCGGCACCATCCCGGCTACCGCCACCACGGCCGCCGTCTCCGTCGCCGCCACCAAGGGCCTGCAGCTCGTTTTCGCCGTCCTGCTGATGGTCCTGGGCCTCATCGTTGCCGTCAACTGTCTCAAGGAGTTCTTCGACAAGGAGGCCGGCTCCATGCCCGACGAGGAGCCCGAGTGGTCCGAGATGGGCAAGGCCGAGTACGGTCGCGCCGCTGCCGCTGAGGCTCCTGCCGACGCCGAGGCCGCTAAGGCCTAGTCGGTCGGACGGGTTGAATCTCCCATCTATTTGACTCGGAAAGACCGGGTCCGCAATCAAGCGGACCCGGTCTTTTTTCTTGTGATAACAGGTGGTGCAAGGGCGTTCTCGCAGATGTTTTGCGTGGATAAGGGTGCGCGTTGTACCATATAAACGTATATGTGTACATATGAAAGGGGCCCCGTGGCCAAGACGGTATATTCCGATAATCAAAACAATGTCGATGCTTTGGCTGAGCGCCTGAGCAGCCAGACGTCGCTTTCTGCCGAGCGCGCCAAGCTGGTTGCCTACGACCTGCTCTGCCGCAAGGCGCTCAAGATCAAGTCGAGCGCGCTGGCGCAGATTTTCCGTTCCGTCGATAAGGAATGCAACACCAAGGTGATGCGCGACGAACTCATCGCGGCAAAGATCGTTACCAAGATCGAGGGCAGCGGCATTAACGGGCGCCCGGCGTTCTATACCATCAATGCCGAGATCCGCGATGCCCAGGAGCAGCCTGCCGAGTCCGTCGAAGATTTTGTCGTCGAGGATTTCGCTGACGTGCCTGCTGTGGAAGAAGTTGCTCCGCGTGAGCATGTCGATACCGATGAGTTGCTCGATGAGAACGTCGTGCGTGCCTTTACGGCCAAGGCAGGACGCGGCGGTTTTGGCGGGGGCGGCAAGTGCGATGCACAGCGCCGCGCCCAGCAGGAGCGCTTCCGTCGCGCCGTTGCTCGAAAGGGCGAGACGGATGCCGAGGCTGTTGAGACCGAGGTTGCTGCCGAGTCGCAGAGGCCCGCGAAGGAGCAAAAGCCCGTGGAGGCCCAGGAGCCCCAGCGTCGCCGTGGTGCCCACTTTAAGGCTGCGCAGCAGGATGTCGCGCATGAGGTTGAAGAGCCTTCCGAGGCTGCAGACGATGTTGAGGAGTCTGCCAAGAAGGCTCCGGGTTCATGCCGTCCCGGGCGTGGTTTTGCGAGGCGCGCGTATCCCGTAAGGCGTCAGGAGAAGGGCGAGCCGGCTTCGACCGCTCAGGCCGAGAAGGCCGAACAAACCGAGAAAACCGTTGAGCCGGCGGCTCGCGAACAGAAGCCTGTTGAGCCGCAGCTTGAAGTTGCTGCCGAGGCCAAGGGCGAGCAGCCTACTGATGGGCAGACGGAGCAGGGCGCGTCGAGCAGGCCTCGCCGCCGTCGCCATCGCGGGGGCCGCAGTTCCCATGCCGAGACTGCAGCCGAGAAGACCACGCCGCAGGACGAGGATGCGAAGGCCGAGGTTTCTTCGGGGCAGCCTAAGCGCCAGCCGGCGAAGGAGAGCAAGTCCGATCGTCCGCAGAAGCAGGCGTCTATGCCGAAGCGCGAGCGCAATTCCCAAGGCGATTCTAAGCGCAGGTCTCAGAAGAAGCCGGAGTCTGCCGCAGTAGATGCTGCTGCCCAGCAGCCCGAGCCGGCCGTCCACGGCGAGGTATCGGCGTTTGCCCTTGCCCGCGTTTTAGGCAGGCAGCTGCTCAAAGTTGTCCCTACGCCTACGGCGCTCTCTAAGATCAAGGAGCAGCAGACACAGATCGTAAAGGTCGAGGGCAAGGACGGCAAAAAGGCTCCGCAGCGCACTCAGCACAACGAGATGTCCAACCGCAAGATTGCCGAGGAAATCGCAATCATCCAGGCTTGGATCGAGCAAAACCGAGGTGCCGATACGCCGGTTGCCTCGCGCCGCCAGCGTGCCTACCAGATTTTTAACGACGAGAAGGCTTTTGACGGCAAGCACGGTGAGCGCCTGATAAGGCGCATGACCGAAAAGGGCATCAGCATGCAGGCGATCAAGGTCGCCCCCAACCGCCCCGTGCACTTTACGGGTTTCTTTACGCTGGGCGCCGATAAGCCGTTCATTATGGTCGAGAACCTGGACACCTATGACGAGATCGTCAGGCTGCTGCGTGGCCGCAAGCACGCCAAGCTCTTTGGCATCAAGGTGGGCGGCGTGATTTTTGGCGGCGGATGCAAGGCGAGCGTCTCGCATGCCCTGGACGATTATCTGGCTGAGATCGGCTATCGCTTTAACTACGTCTACTACGTGGGCGATATCGACCGCGAGGGCGCGCGCATCGTCGAGCAGGCTCGCAATGCCAATGTGGTTGAGATTCGCCTGCATGCCGGCATGTACCGCGCCATGCTCGCCGAGCATAAGCGTCGCGTGAAGGCCGGCGGCGAGTGCGAGCCCGCGGCTGCCAACCAGGGCGTGCCGCAGAACTTGGCGGCGACGATCAAGGATCTGCCCATGGTCACGCGCGTGCAGTTCCGCAATGTGCTACGTGAAGGCGGGCGCATTCCGCAGGAGATTCTGATGACTGCCGACTATCGGGATGGCGACTCGGGAAGCTTCGACCGCATGCTTAACAACTAAATTCCGCCGGCCCCGGGAGAGCGGGGACACCGGCTTAGGTTTCCTGCTCTACAGTCCTGCTCACGACGGAGGCCACATTAAGTGGCCTCCTGTTCGTGCGGAACTCGCGATAAACCTAAGCCGGTGTCCCCGCTCTCCCGGGGCCTGTCGTGGCTTGGCCGTTGCATGCGGCTCGCTTTTCGGAACGGGGCTGACGGACACGTTCCGAAATCTACCACCGTCGCTGTGCAGGGTGTCTATAAAGAGCCGTGGCCAAAAAACATCAAATATGAGTACTGATACTCTTTTAGTAGCAGTAATTTTGACCACATTTAAGGTGATTTGACGTGTCGATCGAGCAGATAAGCTGCCGTATCTCCTCAAGTGTTCATTAAAGGAAGACCTTGATGCGAATAAATCTCATTAATATCTTCTTTTATTAACGAAAATAATGTAGCTACAACGGTAACAGTACTCATATTTGCCGTTTTTTGGCCACAGTCCTTCGGAGGGTCCTCGAAAATAGTCCCGAGCCGGCACTTGGGAACGTTCCTATAATGCCGGCACTTAGGAGCGTCCCCAAGTGCCGGCACCGCGTCTGCCTGCGGCGGCCGCGCTCCGCTGCGTCGCTCCGCATCCTTGCGGGTTCGGATTCCTCCGCTTGGCGGCGTTGGCTCGATTTGCTTGACGTGAGGGGCTCTTGGCTGGTGTGGGACGGAGGGATTCCGCGTCCGCCTGGTCGGCGGCCGCGCTCCGCTGCGTCGCTTCGCTCCTTGCGTGCTGCGCTGGAAAACGCTTCGCGTTTCCTCGGCTCCGCACCCTTGCGGGTTCGAATCCCTCCGCTTGCCCACAAGAAAGCGCCCTGGGCCGTTATGGGCTCAGGGCGCTCAGTTTTAATGGCTGGGACGGAGGGATTCGAACCCCCAACAGCCGGCACCAAAAACCGGAGTTCTACCGTTGAACTACGTCCCAATGTGTGGTGTTGCCCAAAAGCAACTCGTCTAGTTTACCTAATCTGCGAGGGCATCGCAAACGCCGTCGAGTAGGCGTACGGCGAGGGTCTGCGCGTCGCTGGCCGTGAAGGTGCCGTTGTAGCGCGTCATGCCGGTGAGCTCGATGCGAATTCGTGCCGGCTTTTGCTGTGCGGCGACATTGGCGGTGCGGATGCGCTGGGCCAGATTGTGGCACTCGGCGAGGGCAATCGTGGCGCGTGGCGCGGCGTCGGCGGGCAGCTCGTCGCTTGCGATCTCGAGCACCAGGTCAACGTCGGTTGGAACCTCGGAGTCGCAGAGCATCATGCCGCTGTTGTCGGTCGTCGCCGTGGCGATGTTCCACATGCGCGATGCTACGCTGCGCGCGATAGGGTCCTCGCCGATGACGGCAATCTGGAAACGCTCGAGCACGTTGGCGGCGCGCGCAAAACCGATGCGGGACTCGGCTTCGGTGACCGAGGGCTTGCCCTCCCACACATGGTGCAGGCGGTTGATGTAGGCGTAGGTGTCCTGGAAGGCCATGCCGTCGGCAAACAGGCCGACATTTTCCTGGAACTGCTGCAGGGCGGCCTCGGTATGCGGACCAAAGTAGCCGTCGTCTTCGCCACAGGCAAAGCCCAAAACGTTGAGAGCGCGCTGCAGGGCCTGCACATCGGCGCCATGGAAATTGGGCATGCGCAGATACAGGGTGCGGTCGCCCAGCTTATACGAGGCGTCGACCAGGGCGCTCCAACAGGGGATATCGACGGCATAACCGGCCGCAAGGCCGCTATCGAGCCTAAACGTGCCAACGGCCTGCTCGGTGGTGGTGCCAAAGCGCTTGTCGGCGACCTCGTCGGCATCGATGGTGTAACCGAGCTGCAGAAGGCGGGACTGGACGTCCTCGACGGCTGCTCCCTGCATGCCCGTGGTAATAGGTTCCATGAACGAACCCCTTTCGGCGTACCATTCGTACTATTTTGAGCGTGTGTCGGATAGACAACGCGAGACAATTTATAAACATGCACTCAATAGTGTAGCAACTTGTACCCAAACTCGCTGCCCACAGGTTTTATGACCCCCGCTAGTTAAGACGCTCCACAAAGAAATCTGCCATTGAGAGGAAGAGCTCGCGCGCATGCGGGTCGAGCTCGACGCCTTCGATAGCGGCCTTGGCCTTAGCGGTCAGGTCGAGCGCATAGGTGTGGGCGTAATCGATGGAGCCGGTCTCCTGGAAGATCTCCACGGCGCGTGCGAGCTGCGCAGGGTCCTCGGTGCCCGAGGAAAGGATTGCCTCGATCTCGTCGTGATGGCGCTCGTCTGACAGGGCATGCACGGCAACGAGGGTGCGCTTGCCCTCGGTGATATCGGTGCGGAAGTCCTTGTTGGCGGCCTCCTTGGTGCCGATCAAGTTGAGCAGGTCGTCTTGAATCTGGAAGGCAAGGCCCGTGTGCAGCCCAAAGGCGCGCAGTGCCTCAATCTGCTCTTCGCTGCCGCCGCCGATAATGGCTCCGGCGGCAAGCGGCGTCGCTCCGCTGTAGTACGCGGTCTTGTGCGTCGCCATGTCCAGATAATCGTCGACCGAAATGTCAAAGCGCTCGTCGCGGACCCAGCCCAGGTCGAGCGCTTGGCCCTCGATGGTACGGACGATCATCTCGGTAAGCTCGTGGAGCACGTGAAGCTTCACGTCTGCGTTGAGTGTGGGGTCGTCGAGAACCGTCTTGGTGACCATGGTGAGCGCCAGGTCACCGCAGTTGATGGCAAGACCGGTGCCCTCGGTAAGGTGCATGCAGGGCTTGCCGCGACGAATCTGCCCGTTGTCGGCGATGTCGTCGTGGATGAGTGCGCCCGACTGAAAGTGCTCGATGGCCGCCGCTGCGCTGCGGGCGCTCTCAAAGCTGCCGCCTACCGCAGTGGCGGCGAGCATGCAGATGAGCGGGCGGTGGCGCTTGCCAGCGTTTGCCGTAAATGCCGAGAGCGGGGTATACAGGTAGCGCTCGATATCGGCGGAAGTCGCCTGTCCGTCAAAGAACGTGGCCAGATAGTCGTTAATCTGGTCAAAGTGCTGGGCTAAAAAGCTGGTAAACGGACTGGACACGGGTTCTCGCATTCTTTGATAGGTTGCATCGTTGCATTATGCAGACAACATATTGCCACATTGGGGCGTCGAGCGCGGCGGTTGAAGACGATTGGGTCATGTGGCCGCGCATGTGGTAGGGGCTCGGCTAGATAAGCCCAAAGTGTTCGAGCGCGGTGACGACGCCGTCGTGGTCGATGCTGTCGGTTACATAGTTGGCCTTTTCCTTGAGGAAGTCCGGCGCGTTGCCCATGGCGATGCCAACGTCGACCGTCTCCATAAGGGCGATGTCATTGCTCGCGTCGCCAATACCATACACGGTGCCGTGGTCTGGCCCCAGGGCGTCAAGCACGGCCTCGATTCCGGCTCGTTTGGTGCACTCGCGAGGCGAGATTTCTGTGACCTCAAGCTCGAGCTCATTAAAGCAGAGCAGGGGTCCAAGCTCTTTATCCTGAGCGATGCGGTTGGCGAGTGGTGTGGACATAAGGATCTTATAGGCGTTGTAGTGCTTAAGTTGCGTGACGGCATCGCCAGAGGTGCGTGCGTATCCGGGCGCCTCGGGCGCGTCCGCACTCATGCGCACGACTCGATTAAGGCCTTCAAAGCGAATCTCTTCACCCGATTGCTCGAGATAGGGGGCGAGACGTTGTAGCAGACCGGGGCTTATGGCTGCATTGCGCACGATGCGCCCCTCGAGTTCGGCGTAACCGCCCGCGAGACAGACGACGCCCGCCCACGGCAGGTCGAGCAGCTTGGGATGGATGCAGCTGAGGGCGCGCCCCGTGCAGATAAAAGCCTTGTTGCCGTTGGCGACAAACGCGCGAATTGCCTGCGCAACCGTTTCATTAGGATAGGGGGAAAGGTCTCGCTCGCCCTCGGGAAGCTCTTGGACAAGTTTGGGATCTTGCCAGGCGAGCGTACCGTCGATGTCAAAGAAGCAGATATCTCCATGATTTTGGGCGGCGTCGACAGCATGAGAAGGCGAGATGGCGGGCGCAAAACCTGGTTCGAGCCCCATAACCTGATCAAAGTGCTCTTTGACACGGGGAACCGAGACGCCGATGATCACCTGGGCTGTCTTGCCGGTGACGATGAGGCCCTTGGCGCCCACTGCGACAAAGGCCGCGTTGTCCGCCACGACAGAAGGGTCTACGACTTCGACGCGCAGCCGCGTGGCGCAGTTGGTTGCGCCCACAATGTTCGAGGCGCCGCCCAGAAGCGCTACAACCTGCTCGGCGAGCAGATGATCTTGCGATGCCTGGCTTTCGGAAGCGCTGGTCTTGGAGGAGCGCTTTTCGTCAACGTTGCCTCCCGTCAAGCGCGAGAGCGCCGCGCTACTGGCAATATGGTCCTCGCGTCCCGGGGTTTTAAGGCCAAAGGCCAGGATAAGGCCTCGAAAGCTCAAGAAGAAGATGGCGCTAAAGATGAGTCCGATACCGAGCGCCAAAAGGTAGGAGC
>UQMW01000060.1 GCA_900542275.1 uncultured Collinsella sp. | reverse complement strand
CCGCGGCGCGCGGCGCAGAGGGTGCTGGTGAGGACGCTCCTGCGCCCGCCGCTCGCACGGCGGCCTTGACGCTGGCGCTGGTCGCACCGCTGCGCGACCGCATGGCCCGTGAGAACGCTGCCAACGTGTTCGATGGCATCGAGATGCCGCTCGTGCCGGTGCTTGCCAAGATGGAGCGCGCGGGCATGCTCGTGGATCCCGACCGTCTGCGTAATCTGTCCGAGGGCTTGGCGACCCAGATCACCGAGGTCGAGCGGAGCATTCGCGACCTGGCCGGCGACGAGACCTTTAACATCGGCAGTCCCATGCAGCTCTCGCACGTGCTGTTTGACGTGATTGGCCTTCCGACCAAGGGTCTCAAGAAGACTAAGCGCGGCTATTATTCGACCAACGCCAAGGTGTTGAGCGATCTTGCCCGCGACCACGAGATTGTGCGCCTGATTTTGGACTGGCGTGAGAAGTCTAAGATCAAGTCCACCTATCTGGACACGCTGGGTCCGCTGCGCCGTGGTGACGGTCGCGTGCACACCACGTACAACCAGACCATCACGGCGACGGGTCGTCTGTCCTCGAGTGACCCGAACCTTCAGAACATCCCGACGCGCTCGGAGCTGGGCCGTACCGTCAAGACGGCGTTTTCGGCAGGCGAGGGAAGCGTCTTTTTGGCGGTGGACTACTCGCAGATCGAGCTGCGTCTGCTGGCGCATCTCTCAGGTGATGAGCACCTGGTGCGCGCCTTTAACGAGGGTGAGGACTTCCATGCCGAGACGGCCGCACGCGTGTTTGGCGTGCCGGTGTCCGAGGTGACGCCCGATTTGCGCAGTCGCGCCAAGGCCGTGAACTTTGGCATCGTGTACGGTCAGCAGGCTTACGGCCTGTCGCAGTCGCTGCATATCTCGATGGCCGAGGCGCGCGACATGATCGACCGCTACTACGAGGCCTACCCGGGCGTGCGCACGTTCCTCGACAACGTGGTGGCGCGTGCCAAGCAGACGGGTTATGCCGAGACTATGTACGGCCGCCGTCGCCATATTCCAGAGCTCAAGGCCAAAAACCCGCAGCTCCGCGGCTTTGGCGAGCGCACGGCCATGAACCACCCCATGCAGGGCACCGCAGCCGACATCATCAAGATCGCGATGGCCCGCGTGAGCCGCCGCCTGGAAGAAGAAGGCTTTGCCGCCCACATGATCCTGCAGGTGCACGACGAACTGGACTTTGAGTGCCCGGTGGATGAGGTCGAGGCGCTTACGGCGATGGTCCGCGACGTCATGGAGCATGTGGTGGAGCTCCGCGTACCGTTAATCGCCGAAGCCAGCACCGGCATAACCTGGGCCGACGCGAAATAGGGAAGCACTCCGTAAGGCAAGCTCGCCCAAGACGCAAGCCCCCACATACTTAAGATTTGGGACAAACACTACTGATTAATTTGTCCCACAGTAACCAAAACAGAGGGGAGCCCCTCCCCAACAAGGAGCTCCCCTCTGCTCAAATCATTTCAGCTAAGTATCTAGACACTCAAGACGCCATCTTGGCGGCAGGAAAGTAAACCTAGGGCCTGGCCGGGCGGCACGGGTTAACTTTTCGTAGATTCCGCACGCAAAGAAAGCCACTTAATGTGGCTTTCGTCTTGCGCAGGACCTGACCGAGCGAAAAGTTATCCCGTGCCGCCCGGTCAGGCCCGATGGGACGGCTACCGAGCCGCCAGGATGGCGTCGATGAGCGTCAGTACGCCCCCGTCGTTGTTGCTCGGAATGCGCCACTTGGCATGCGCGTTCATGTGCTCCTCGGCATTGTCCACGATAAAGCTATGCCCGACGCGCTCGAGCATGGGAATATCGTTGTAGGTGTCGCCCACGGCGGCGGCGTCGGCGATATCGATGCCCAGGTGGTCGCACAGGTGCGCGACGCCCGACCCCTTGTCGACGCCCAGGTTCATGAAGTCGATCCACTCGCGCCCGGCGTTGGTGACGTAGAGCTTGTCCGAGAACTTGGGGCTGTAGTCCTCGCGAAACGCTGGCTCGGCATCGTAGGCGGGGAAGAAGATCGAAATCTTGTTGGACTCGATATCAAGGCCCTCAAAGCTATCGACGTAGTTGATCGTGTTGTAGTACACGCTGATCTCGTCGTGGTACTGATGGTCGCGGGCGAGCACATAGAACTCGTCGTAGCAGCACAAGACGGGAACGGCACGCGGGTCCTCCGAGGCACGGGCGAGCACCTGCTGATACAGCGCCACATCGATGTTGCTCTTATAGATATAGCTGCCGCGATAGATGACGCAGGCTCCGTTGTCGGGACAAAAAGCAAGGCGGTTCTTAATGCTCTCGAACATTTCCTCGAGTTTGGGGGCGGGGCGTCCGCTGGCGGGGCAGAATACAATGCCTGCGTCGGCGAGCTTGTCCAGGCGCTCATCAAGACCCTGCGGCAACACGCGCTTGTCGGTGAGCAGCGTCTTGTCCATGTCGACGGCGAGAATCTTAATGCTTCCGATATTGGTGTCCGATTCGTAAGTTTGCATAAAAGCGCGCCTTTCGTTTCGAAATTGTTTCAGACGTTATAACCATCAACCAGTAACTGAGCGTATTGTCGCAGGAACGGAGCGTATTTGCACCACGCTTCACAAAGTAATGAAAAAACTTTTCAGAAATTTGAATTTGTCGCTTGTGCTGCGGGCACTTTAGCGTAATATAGCGACCATCGAAAACGGAGACGGAAATACAACCGCTTACCGAAGAAAAGGTACCGTTTACGATATTAGAATTGCGCCCGGCGATAGGTGAAAGGAGAGGCAGATGCAGTTCGTAAAGATCATCACCACTGCAGATAATGCCATCCGACGCCAGCGCGCAATTTCCCGACGACGATAACAATCGTCTCTGTTCGTATGGGGTGAAATGCCCCAACAGAGTCATTTTGAGGTCGTTGGGTTTTAGCACGATATAAACGCATGTTTCTAGGGCATGCTGTGCTGCTTTTTGCTATTTAACCTGATATTGCACGGTTTTTTGACCTCGAAATGACTTGCAACTGACCGATGTTCTAACTAGCTACCAAGGGCGAAAGGAAACAGCCATGAGCAAGGAAAAAGTCGTTCTCGCATATTCCGGTGGTCTTGATACATCCGTATGTGTCAAGTGGCTCCAGGACGAGAAGAATCTCGATGTCGTTTGCGTCTGCGGCAACGTGGGCCAGGAGGAGACCGGCTTGGATGCCAAGAAGCAGAAGGCGCTTGACCTGGGCGTTCTCGATTGCCAGGTGCTCGACCTGCGCGACGAGTTCTCCGATGAGTTCCTGACTAAGGCCATCGCCGCAAACTCCATGTACGAGAACAAGTACCCGCTGCTCTCCGCGCTGTCTCGCCCGCTGCTCGCCAAGAAGCTTGTCGAGGTCGCTCACGAGTTTGGCGCGACCTACGTCGCCCACGGCTGCACCGGCAAGGGTAACGACCAGGTTCGTTTTGAGGCTGCCGTCAAGGCCCTCGACCCCGAGCTTAAGGTTATCGCCCCGGTTCGCGAGTGGGATCTGAAGTGCCGTCCCGATGAGGTTGCCTATGCTCACGCCCACAACGTGCCGGTTCCCGAGGGCGCCAACGACAACCCCTATTCCATCGACGACAACCTGTGGGGTCGCGCCATCGAGTGCGGTCACCTGGAGGATCCCTGGAACGAGCCGCTCGATGACGCCTGGGTTATGACCAAGAACCCCGAGGACACGCCGGACACCCCGACCTACACCGAGATTGAGTTTGAGGCGGGCAAGCCCGTCGCCGTCGATGGCAAGAAGATGAAACTCTCCGAGATCGTCATCGCCCTCAACAAGATTTCAGGTGACAACGGTTTTGGCCGTCTCGACCTGGTCGAGGATCGTCTGGTGGGCCTCAAGAGTCGCGAGTGCTACGAGGTTCCTGGCGCCCTGACGCTCATCACCGCCCACAAGGCGCTCGAGGACATCTGCGTCGAGGGCGACCTGCTCAAGACCAAGATTAAGCTCGAGCAGGATTGGGCCACCGCCGTGTACAACGGCCAGTGGTACAGCCCGCTCAAAAACGCGCTCGATGCCTTTATGGCCGACACCCAGAAGTTCGTGACCGGCACCGTCCGTCTGAAGTTCTTTAAGGGCAACTGCCATGTCGTCGGCCGCAAGAGCCCGTTTAGCCTGTATGACTACGGTCTGGCTACCTACGACCGCGACACTACGTTTGACGAGAAGGCCAGCGCCGGCTTTATCGAGATCGATACGCTGTCGCTCAAGACGTGGGCTAAGGTCCAGGGCCCCAGCTCTGCTGCCGCCCAGGCCTAGCGCCTCCTTCCTTTGGTATCCGCGCGGCCCATCCGCGTGATACATAACGGGCGCATGGGGTCCCTACCTTTCGTTATGCTTGCTGACACTTCTTAACATCGGTGGCCCCTACGTTCCGCCCGCATATATGATGCCGCGTCTGCGGCTGAGTCCGAGCCCCGCCGGGGTTGTCCGGCGGGGCTCCTCCTATCAATTTGACGGCCCTGCGCCTATATATATGGGGAGTATCCATTATGTTCAATGCTATCGCGCATGCTTTACTTGCCCTCGCGCCCGAGTTCGATGCTGCAAAGGTCGAGGACGTTCCTATGAGCCTAAAGGCCTGGATCGATGGTTCGCAGGGCAACATCCGGAGGGAGACGTTGGGCGCCAAGTGCATGGCGCGTCACTTCTTTGCAAATTAGCTATATGGCCTCGCACATGGTGGGGAATATGCAAAACTAGCGGTTGAGAAATCGCTTTAGCGACAGGGCGCATTGCTTTGGGCGCTTGTTTTGGGATTTGATGAAAGGGGACGGTTCCATGGCTCTTTGGGGCGGTCGTTTTGAGGCAGGCGTGGCCGAGGTCACGCAGGAGTTTGGCGCGTCGTTGCCGGTTGACAAACATCTCTATAAGCAGGATATCGCCGGATCTAAGGCACATGCCAAGATGCTGGCGGCCCAGGGCATTATCAGCGCCGAGGACGAGCAGGCGATTGCCGAGGGCCTGACCGGAATCGAACAGGATATCGATGCCGGCAACTTCACCTTTGATATCAACGACGAGGACATTCATATGTCCATCGAAAGCGAGCTGACGCGTCGTATCGGCGAGGCTGGCAAGCGCTTGCATACTGGGCGTTCGCGCAACGACCAGGTGGCGACCGATACGCGCCTGGGCGTCAAGGCGCTGGCCAAGGAGCTCATGGAGGCCAATCTTGAGCTGCGCCATGTGCTGGTGGATGCGGCCAAGAAGTACGACAAGGTGATTCTTCCGGGCTACACGCATATGCAGCACGCTCAGCCCGTGCTGCTCTCGCATCATCTGCTGGCGTATTCCTGGATGTTCGCGCGCGACTTTACGCGCCTGAAGGCCGCCTTTGATGCCGCCGACAACTGCCCGCTGGGTGCTGCCGCGCTTGCCGGTACGAGCTATCCGCTCGATCGCCAGATGACGGCTGCCGAACTTGGCTTTGCGGGCGTGATTCCCAACTCGCTCGATGCGGTTTCCGACCGTGATTTCCTGCTCGATCTGCATTACGCCGGATCCGTCATGGCGATGCACCTGTCGCGTCTTTCCGAGGAGATCGTGCTGTGGTCGAGCTCCGAATTTGGCTTTATCACGCTTTCAGACTCCTACTCCACCGGCTCGTCCATCATGCCACAGAAGAAGAATCCCGACTTTGCCGAGCTTATCCGCGGTAAGAGCGGTCGCGTGTACGGCAACCTGATGCAGCTGCTGGTAACCATGAAGGGCCTGCCGCTCGCTTATAACAAGGACTTGCAGGAGGACAAGGAGGGCGCGCTCGATACCGCTCACACGCTCATGCAGTGCCTGTCCGTTATGGCCGGAATGATTTCGACCTGGACCGTCAACGAGGATGCCATGGCGCGCGAGTGCGGCGTGGGGCACCTTGCCGCCACCGATGTTGCCGATTACCTGGCAAAGCGCGGTCTACCGTTCCGCGAGGCACATGCCGTGGTGGGGCACCTGGTCCTGATGTGTGAGAAGCGCGGCTGCAATCTTGAGGACCTGCCGTTTGAGGTGTTCCAGGAGGCAAGCCCGCTCTTTGAGCGCGATATTACCGAGGCGCTCGATATCCCGTCGATTGTCGCCGCGCGCACGACCGAGGGCGGTACCGCCCCTGCCGCCGTTGCCGTGCAGCTGCAGCGTGCCGAGGCGCAGCTCGTGGCCGACGAAGGCGTGTTTGGATCGCTAACCAAGGTTGTCGAGATGGGTCACGGGGCAAAGTAGAGGTTTGGCTGAAGACGTATTGTCCATTTATTGATAAATCGTTTTAGCTTTACGGGCGTCTGCTGATGCGGGCGCCCCTATTTTGCTGCTATGGGGGAGGGGCTTGTCGAGAACTTCTGTAGGACCTTTGGGCAGGTTGTGAAGGGGGTACGTTCGCGGGTGGCAACCGACCGCCCGCTCTGTTCCATGTGGTTGATGAGCGGTCGGATGGTACTCTAATCGGGCTTCGAAACAGAAGTGACACATATGGAGCGCTTTAATAAATTGCAGCGTTTCAATAAACAGCTTTTTGTTTAACTGCAGCTAAAACTCTGTTACGATGCAGTCCAGGCGGGTGCCGGAATGGGACTTGGGCACGCGCGAACCTACTTGAAAGGCTACCTTATGGCTATCGAGAAGACCTTCATCATGATTAAGCCCGACGCGGTGCGCGATCGCAAGATCGGCGAGATCGTTGCTCGTATTGAGCGTAGCGGCCTTGTCATCGAGCGCATGGAGATGACCACGCTCGAGCGCGCTACCGTCGAGGAGCACTACGCCCATCTGGCCGACAAGCCCTTCTTTGGCGGTCTCTGCGACTTTATGACGAGCGGTCCGGTCGTCAAGATGGTCGTTTCCGGTCTCTCCGCTGTTTCCAAGATGCGCACCCTTATGGGCGCTACCAACCCGCTTGATGCTGCGCCCGGCACCATCCGCGGCGACTTCGCCGTCGATGTCAACGCCAACGTGATTCACGGCTCCGACTGCCTGGAGAACGCCGAGATCGAGATCAAGCGCTTCTTTGGCTAAACCAGCTTTGACTCCTTAAAGCTGTTAGCGTGTGGCTTGGGCGCCGCGGAACTCCATCCGCGGCGCTCTTTTTATTCAAAAAGCTACTAAGAAGGGGCCCGCTCGGACATGTGCTCCGAGCGGGCCCCTTGCTGTTGGCATGTGGCGCTGAGCGGCTTAGGCCTCGTCGACGACCTTAAGGCCGCGGGTCTGGTCGATCTCGTTGAGGAGGTTGACGCGACGCTCGTGGCGGCCGCCCTCGAACTCGGCGTCGAGCCACTCGTCGACGATCATCTTAGCGAGCTCGGAGCCAACGACGCGGGCGCCAAAGGCGAGCACGTTGGTGTTGTTGTGCATGCGGGAGAGCTTGGCGCTGAAGGGCTCGGAGCACACGACGGCGCGTACGCCCTCGACCTTGTTGGCAGCCAGGCTGATCCCGACGCCGGTACCGCAGATCAGGATGCCCAGGTCGACGTCGCCGTTGGCAACGGCCTTACCCACCTTGTAGCCGGCGATGGGGTAGTCAAAGCTCTCGGAGGTGTCGGTGCCAAAGTTCACGACCTCGCAGCCGCGCTCCTTCAGGTGCTCGGAAATGATGTTCTTGAGCTCGACGGCGGCGTGGTCGTTACCGATACCGATCTTCATAGATGGTTCCTCTCTGGTCTGTGCGGCGCAAATGCTAAAGGTGTTTACCGCGTTCGACTGCATGATAGCGCGACTTTTGTGTAAACGCTCGGGCGTTTTTTGATCAAACGCTTTAGCAGGCAACAAGACCCGCATTTCATGAATGAATGCCGCCAGTTTGTGCTTGAGCGCCGTCCGCCGGAACCATGGTTGCGGTTTTTGATGCATTGTTATCAAATAAAGGAGCCAACTTTTTGAGAGTCCAGCCCGTTATGCAAGCAGGAGATACCTATGCCTACCGATTCCATCCGTGATGCCGCGTTTTGCGATGTTTTGAACCGCGAGCTTGTCTGTGCACTCGGCTGCACCGAGCCCATTGCCGTTGCCTATGCAGCGGCGCTGGCGAGCCAGACGCTCGGTTGCGAACCCGATCATATGGATGTTGCCTGCTCGGGCAACATTATCAAGAACGTTAAGAGCGTGACCGTGCCCAACTCGGGCGGTATGCACGGTATTGAAGCCGCGGCCGTGCTGGGTGCCGTGGGCGGCGACGCTAAGAGCGCGCTCGAGGTGCTCGAGAGCGTTAACGATGAAGACCGCGCTCGCGTGGCCGAGCTCCTCGCCGACGCTGGCTACTGCGATGTGTCGCTTGTCGAGGGTGTGCCCAACCTCTACATCAAGGTGACTGCGACGGCCGGGGGCCATACCGCGGTCGTCGAGATTACCGATCACCACACTAATGTCACGTGCCATACGCTCGATGGTATTCCGGTATGCGGCAAGTCGGCGGGGGAGTGCGCCGCCTGCGCCGAGCGCGTGGTGGCCGAGCGTGCGGCAGATAACGCCGATACGCCCATGTCCATTGATTCCATCATCGACTTTATCGAGGACGGTGACATTGAGGGCGCCCGCGCTGCCGTTGAGCGTCAGATTGAGCTGAATGGCGCAATCAGTGCCGAGGGCCTTGCGCACGCTTGGGGCGCCGAGGTGGGTCGTACGCTGCTGGGTGCTCGTGCCGATGACGTCGCCTGCCGTGCCCGTGCCCGTGCGGCCGCCGGGTCCGACGCCCGCATGAACGGTTGCGCGCTGCCGGTCGCCATTGTGTGCGGCTCGGGCAATCAGGGCATTACCTGCGCACTGCCCGTCATGGAGTATGCCGAGTACCTGCGCTGCGACCACGAGCGTCTGGTGCGCGCCGTGATGCTGTCCGATCTTATCGCCGTGCATATCAAGAGCTATATTGGTGCGCTTTCGGCGTTTTGCGGTGCTATTTGCGCCGCGTGCGGCGCCGGCGCTGCGATTACCTGGCTGTGCGGTGGCACGCGCGAGCAGATTGGCGCGACGGTCTCGAATACGCTCGGTAACGTGGGCGGCATCGTGTGCGACGGCGCCAAGGCGAGCTGTGCCGCCAAGATCTCGGCTGCCGTCGATGCAGCGATTCTGGGCCATGATATGGCCATGCAGGGTCGCGGCTTCCGCGCCGGCGAGGGCCTGATCCAAGATACCGTTGAGCAGACAATCGCCAGTATGGGCTACGTAGGCCGTGTGGGCATGAAAGATACCGACGTCGAGATCCTCAACATCATGATCGGCAAGACTCGAGTGTGATAGTTCGTTAGTTACGCGGGTTTACCAACCCGCGTAACGGCTCGACGCTGCAAACCCGCCAG
>UQMW01000059.1 GCA_900542275.1 uncultured Collinsella sp. | reverse complement strand
GCTGCGGAAACGCGTGTTCCGTTCAGGCTGTTGCGTTGAGATTGAAAATCAACCATTCCGAGGAAGACGCGGCGCAACGGCCCACTTTAGAAGGCAAAAGCGAGTCAGATAGTATAAACTCTCATGCACCATATATACACGGCTCGCGATGCGGGCCGTTTTTGCAAGGGCTATCCATCGAGGTGAGAGGCACACCATGATTGCAATTTTAAAGCAGAGCGCCAGCGACGAGGCCGTCAGCCATATCGTCAGCTGGATTGAGAAAAAGGGTCTGAAGACCGATGTCTCGCGCGGCGAGAACGAGACGATCATCGGCCTGGTGGGCGATACGACCAAGATCGACCCGTTCCTGCTCGAGTCCATGGACGTCGTCGAGCGCGTACAGCGCGTCTCCGAGCCGTTCAAGCGCGCCAACCGCAAGTTCCACCCCGAGGACTCCGTCATCGACTGCGGCCACGGCGTCAAGATCGGCGGCGATCAGTTCCAGGTCATCGCCGGCCCGTGCTCCGTCGAGGGCGAGAACCTCATCCGCATCGCCCGCCGCGTGAAGGCCGCCGGCGCCACGATGCTGCGCGGCGGCGCCTACAAGCCCCGCACCTCCCCCTACGCCTACCAGGGCATGGGCCCCGCCGGCCTGGACCTGCTGTGCGAGGCGTCTGCCGAGCTCGATATGCCGATCGTCACCGAGATCATGGACCCACGCGACGTGCAGGTCTTCCTGGACAAGAAGATCGACGTCATGCAGATCGGCGCCCGCAACGCCCAGAACTTCCCTCTGCTCAAAGAGGTCGGCAAGACCAAGACCCCGGTCCTGCTCAAGCGCGGCATGTCCGGCACGATCGACGAGCTGCTCATGGCCGCCGAGTACATCATGAGCGAGGGCAACGACAACGTCATCCTGTGCGAGCGCGGCATCCGCACCTTCGAGACCCGCACCCGCAACACCTTCGACCTCAACGCCGTGCCGGTGCTGCACCACCTTTCGCACCTGCCCGTTGTCGCCGACCCCAGCCACGCCACCGGCTACACCCGCTACGTTGAGCCCATGGCGCTCGCCGCGACCGCCTGCGGTGCCAACGGCCTGGAGATCGAGGTCCACGACGAGCCGAGCCGCGCCTGGTCCGACGGCGCCCAGGCCCTCACCCCCGATCAGTTCGACGACACCATGCGCCGCATCCGAGCCATCCGCGAGGTCGTCTGCCAAGAGACCATGGAGTAACCCATGGGTACGGTGAGAAACGCGCGCGTCAACCAGGGCGGCCCCAAGTGCGCCGGCATCGTGGGCCTGGGCCTCATCGGCGGCAGCTTTGCCCGCGGCTATGCGCAGGCGGGCGTCCGCGTGCTGGCCTGGGACCCCGATGACGATGTCATGACGGCCGCCAGCATGGGCACCGTTGCCGGCGAGCTCAACGACAAGACACTCGGCGAATGCGACATCATTGTCCTGGCTTGCTACCCCGAAGCCTGCATCGAGTGGCTCGAGGCGCACGCCCAGGCGCTCGCCGACGCCACCGACACCGAGGCCATCATGGGCCCCGTGGTGATCGACACGGTGGGCGTCAAGGGCATCGTGTGCGAGCGCGCCTTTGAGCTTGCCCGCGAGCACGGCTTTTACTTTGTGGGCGCGCACCCCATGGCGGGTACGCAGTACTCGGGCTATGCGCACTCCCGCGCCGACCTGTTCCAGGGCGCGCCGCTCGTGCTCGTGCCGCCCGCGGTGGACGACGCGCTCAAGCTGGAACTTTTGGGCCAGGTGCGCGAGATGGTACGCCCCTTGGGCTTTGGCAAGTTCAGCGTGACCAGCGCCGCCGAGCACGACCGTGTCATCGCCTTCACGAGCCAGCTTGCGCACGTGGTATCCAACGCCTATGTTAAGAGCCCGACCGCTCAGGTCCACCACGGCTTTTCGGCCGGCAGCTACCGCGACCTCACCCGCGTGGCGCACCTCAATCCGCAGATGTGGTCCGAGCTCATGATCGACGACGCCAATGCGCTCGCCTTCGAGATCGACCATCTGATCGAATCGCTCGGCGCCTACAGCCGCGCCCTTAAAGACCGCGACCAGCGCTATCTGGAGAATCTCCTTGCCGAGGGCGACCGAATTAAGCGCGCACTCGACGACGAGGCCTCCCACTAGACCACCTATCACGCCAGGTCGAAAGGACCGAAGCTTATGGCGATTACCATCGATATCGACACCGCACGCCCCTACCAGGTGCATGTTGGCACGTTTTTGCTGGAGCAGGCGGGACCGCTCGTGCGCGCCACTGCCGGCGGCACCAAGGCCGTCATCGTGACGGACACCAACGTGGGCCCGCTCTACCAGATGCCCGTTAAGCAGAGCCTGGAGGCGTCAGGCTACGAGGTGAGCATCTGCACCTTCGAGGCCGGCGAGGCCCATAAGCGCGCCGAAACCTATGTTGCCATTTTGGAGTTTGTGGCCGAGCACGAGCTTTCGCGCTCCGACGTGATCGTGGCACTCGGCGGTGGTGTCGTGGGCGACGTGGCGGGCTTTGTGGCCGCCACCTACATGCGCGGCTGCAAGTTTGTGCAGATCCCCACGAGCCTGCTCGCCATGGTGGATTCGTCGGTGGGAGGCAAGACCGCCATCGACCTGGCTGCCGGCAAGAACTTGGCCGGCGCCTTTTGGCAGCCGAGCGTGGTTATCGCCGACGTGGGGTGCCTGGCCACCCTCACGCCCGAGCAGTTCGCCGACGGCTGCGGCGAGGTCGTCAAGCACGCCGTGATCGCCGACCCGGAGCTTTTCGCCGAGCTGGAGAAGACCCCGCTCACGCTGGAGCTGCTCAACCGCGATGTGGCCCGCGTAGCGCTCATCATCGCCCGCAATATCGACATCAAGCGCGCCGTGGTCGTCGCCGACGAGCGCGAAACCAACCAGCGCAAGCTGCTCAACTTTGGACACAGCGCCGGGCACGCCGTCGAAGCCTGCGAGCACTTTGAGCTGGGACATGGCAACTGCGTGTCGATCGGCATGGGCATCATCACGCGCGCCGCGGCGATGCATGGCATCTGCGATGCTGCACTGCCCGGTCGTATTGAGGAGCTCTGCGCCCGCCATGGCCTCAAGACCCGCTGCGACCTAGATGCCGATGCCGTTTTTTCCGAGGCACTCCACGACAAGAAGCGCGCGGGCGACACCATCGACCTGGTGATTCCGCACGGCATTGGCCGCTGCAGCATCGACCGCACGCCGCTTTCCACTTTCCACGAACTCATTGCCGAGGGCCTCGGCCAGAAGGGAGACGCATCCGCATGCTAGCCCGCATCACCCCGTCCCCGCTCAAGGGCACCGTTCCCGCCATCGCGTCCAAGTCGATGGCGCACCGCCTCATCATCTGCGCCGCGCTTGCCAACGGCGAGACGCACGTCGCCTGCAACACCACCTGCGCCGACATCGAGGCTACGGTGCGTTGCCTTACGGCCCTGGGCGCCCGCATCGAGACCGTCGAGGACGGCTTCCAGGTCCACCCCACCATGAAGAGTGTTGAGTTTGGCCTGCTCAAAGCCCTTGCCGGCGGCACGCTTGACTGCGGTGAAAGCGGCTCCACGCTGCGCTTTATGCTGCCTGTCGCCTGCGCGCTGGGTGCGGATGCCACCTTCGTAGGCCAGGGCCGCCTGGGCACCCGCCCACTCTCCCCGCTCTCGGACGAGATCATCGCCGCCGGCTGCGACCTGCAGGGTCTGGGCGGTTTTCCGCTCAAGACGAGCGGACGCATGCGCCCGGGCACTTTTGTGCTTCCGGGCAACGTGAGCTCGCAGTATATCTCCGGCCTGCTGCTGGCAGCCCCGCTGCTGGCCCAGCCCTCCTGCGTGCAGGTAACCGGCCTCATCGAGAGCCGCCCCTACATCAACCTGACGATCCAGGCCATGAAGGCCTTTGGCGTCGAGGTCAACGTCGAGCGCATTCCGGCCAAGGACGGCCAGCCCGAGGTCACGAACTTCCGCGTGAACAGTGGCTCGTACCGCACGCCCGGCAGCGTAGCCGTCGAGGGCGACTGGTCCAACGCCGCCTTTTGGCTGTGCGCCGGTGCCATCGGCACCGACCCAATCACCGTCGAGGGCGTATCCCTGAGCTCCGCGCAGGGCGACCGAAACGTGCTCGCCGCGCTTTCGCGCTTTGGCGCTCGCATCGTGCGCTCCACCAACGCCGCCACCGTGCAGTCCGACAAGCTCGCCGGCTTTGAGATGAGCGCCCACGACATTCCCGACCTGGTGCCCGTCATCTCGGCCGTAGCCTCGCTGGCGCAGGGCCGCACCTTTATCCGCGATTGCGCCCGTCTGCGCATCAAGGAATCCGACCGCCTGGTCACGACCACCCGCGAGCTCACCGCGCTGGGCGCGCAGGTGCGCATTGCCGGCGATGACCTCATCATCAAGGGCGTCGATGCCTTCACCGGCGGCGAGGTCGATTCGCACAACGACCATCGCATCGCCATGATGGCCGCTATCGCCGCGAGCCGCGCCACCGGCGAGGTCGTGATCCACGGCGCCGAGGCCGTCAACAAGTCCTATCCCGATTTCTTCGACCACTACCGTCTGCTGGGCGGCAAGGTCACGCTCGAGGAGGAATAGCATGTCCTCGACCTTTGGCAACGTCTTGCACTTAAGCATCTTCGGCCAGTCGCACTCCCCCGCCATCGGTTGCTCGCTCGATGGCGTCCCGGCGAGCATTGCCGTTGATCAGGAGCAGCTGCAGGCCTTTTTGAACCGTCGCGCCCCCGGCCGCGACGAGACCGCGACCAAGCGCCGCGAGGCCGATGCCGCGCATATCATTGCCGGCGTGGTCGATGGGCACACCACTGGCGCACCTATAGCCGCGATTATCGAGAACACCAACACGCGCTCCAAGGATTACTCTGAGCTGCGCCGCAAGCCCCGTCCGGGACATGCGGACTTCCCTGCGCGCGTGAAGTATCACAACATGCACGACGTCGCCGGCGGTGGGCATTTCTCCGGCCGCCTAACGGCACCCCTGTGCATTGCCGGCGGCATTGCGCTGCAGGCACTCGAGGCCCGCGGCATTAACGTGATGGCGCACGTCGCGCAGATCGGCGGCATCTCCGACCTGCCGATGGACGACATGGTCTATCGCGAGGCCGACCGTAAGGCGATCCTAACGAACGATCTTCCTTGCATTGACGCCGCCGCAGCCGGCCGCATGCGCGAGGAGATCCTAGCCGCGCGCGACGAACTCGACAGCATCGGCGGCATCGTGGAGTGCGGCATTTACGGGCTTCCCGCGGGCATCGGCGACCCCATCTTCGACGGCATCGAGAACCGCATCGCGCAAATCGCGTTTGGCATTCCCGCCGTAAAGGGCGTGGAGTTTGGCATGGGCTTTGCCGTGGCCGCCATGCGCGGCAGCGAGAACAATGATCCGTATCGCATCGATGCCGAGACCGGCGAGATCGAGGTCGAGTCCAACAACGCCGGCGGCATCCTGGGCGGTATTTCGACCGGCGCGCCCGTCATGTGGCGCATGGCCGTAAAGCCGACGCCCTCCATTGGCCGCGAGCAGCAGACGGTGGACATGGACGCTATGGAAAATGCCGAGCTCTCGGTCCACGGCCGCCACGATCCCTGCATCGTCCCCCGAGCTGTCCCCGTAGCCGAGGCAGCCGCCGCCCTTGCCATCTGGGACGCCCTCCTCGAAGACGCCGCCCAGCGCTAACTACCCACCCCTCAACATCCCCCGACACGTGAAAGGGGTCTCCATGGACCTTGCTGACATCCGCCAGGCCATCGATGGCATCGACACCACGCTCCTCAACAGCTTTGTCGAGCGCATGGACATTGCCACCGAGGTCGCCAAGTCAAAAATCGAGATGGGCAAGGCCGTCTTCGACCCCGCCCGTGAGCGCTCCAAGCTCAACAACCTCGCCAGCCGCGCGCCCGAGCGCTACGAGGCGCAGACCATCACCCTGTTCCGTCTCCTCATGAGCATGAGCAAGGCCGAGCAGCAGCGCTACATCAACGAGCTCAAGGGCATCACCGTCTCGCAAAAGGCCCACGCCACGGCTGCAGCCTCCGACACGCCCTTCCCTCAAACGGCCACCGTCGCCTGCCAGGGCGTCGAGGGCGCTTACAGCCAAATCGCCGCGTGCAAGCTCTTCGACGTGCCCGACATCGCGTTTTTCGAGACCTTCGAGGGCGTCATGTGTGCCGTGCGCGACGGCTTCTGCGAGTTTGGCGTGCTGCCCATCGAGAACTCCACCGCCGGCTCGGTCAACGCCGTCTACGACCTGCTCGCCCAGTTCGACTTCCACATCGTGCGCTCGCTTCGCCTCAAAATCGACCACAACCTGCTCGTCAAGCCCGGCACCAAGCTTGCGGACGTGCACGAGGTCTACAGCCACGGCCAGGCCATTGCTCAATGCGCCGGATTTATCGAGGCGCACGACCTGCACGCCACCAAGTACCCCAACACGGCCATGTCGGCCGAGATGGTCGCCAGCTCCGAGCGCACCGATGTTGCCGCCATCGCATCGCGCAGCTGCGCGGCACTCTACGGCCTGGAGGTACTGGAGCCCAACATCCAGGACTCGGACAACAACTACACGCGCTTTGTCGTCATCAGCCGCGAGCCACGCGTCTACCCCGGCGCCAACCGCACCTCGCTCATGATTACCACGGCCAACGAGCCGGGCGCACTCTATCGCGTACTCGAGCGTTTCTATGCGCTCAATATCAACCTCATCAAGCTCGAGAGCCGTCCCATCCCCGGGCATGACTTTGAGTTTATGTTCTACTTTGACCTGGACTGCCCCTTTGGTAGCAAGGCCCTCGACGACTTGCTCGACTCCATCGATGACGTGTGCGAGAGCTTCACCTACTTTGGCAGCTACACGGAGGTGCTCTAGATGACCGATGTCGCCGCAACCCGCCCCTACGGCGTGCTGGGCCGCGTGCTGGGCCACAGCTACACCCCGACCATCTACAAGGAGCTCGCGGGGCTAGAGTATGTGCGTTTTGAGCGCGAGCCCGAGGACCTCCAGGCTTTTATGACGGGTGACGAATGGGAGGGCACCAACGTGACCATCCCCTACAAGCGCGCCGTCATGGAATACCTGGACGAGCTGAGCCCGCTGGCCGAGCGCATGGGAAACGTTAACACCATCACGCGCCTGCCCGACGGCCGCCTGCGCGGCGACAACACCGACTACTTCGGTTTCCAGTGTCTGGTCGAGGAGCTGGGCGTTGAAGTTGCCGGCAAGAAGGTCCTCGTGCTTGGTGCCACCGGTGGTGCCGGCACCACGGCAAGCATGGTGCTCGGCGATCTGGGCGCCGCAGTCGTGCCCGTGGGCCGCACGAGCGAGGTCAACTACGGCAACATCGCGCAGCAGTCCGACGCCGCCCTGCTCGTCAACTGCACGCCTGCCAGCATGTTCCCCCACTGCCCCGACGCGCCTTGCACGCTCGAAGGACTCGATGCGCTCGAAGGCGTTATCGACATTGTCTACAACCCCGCCCGCACGGGACTCATGCTCGAGGCCGAGCGCCGCGGTATCCCCTGCATCGGTGGCCTACTGATGCTCGTGGCCCAAGCGGCACAGGCCGTCGAGCGCTATACCGGCCAAGTCACCCAACGCAAGCGCATCCTGGACGTAACGGAGCACTTGTCACGCCGCGAACAGAACATCGCGCTGATCGGCATGCCGGGTTCGGGCAAAACCCGCGTGGGCGAGCAGATCGCCCTGCTCACGGGTCGCGAGCACATCGATCTGGACCGCGCCCTCGAGGAGCGCCTGGGGATGCCCTGCGCCGACTATATCGTCGAGCGCGGCGAGGCGGCCTTCCGCGAGCAGGAAACGGCGGCGCTGGCCGACATCTCCAAGCGTAGTGGCCTGGTGCTTTCCACGGGCGGCGGCGTGGTCACGCGCGACGAAAACTATCCGCTGCTGCACCAGAACAGCCAGATCGTGATGCTCAACCGCAAGCTCGAGGAGCTCGCCCACAAGGGCCGCCCCATCACCGCCCGCGATGGCATCGATAAGCTGGCGGAACAGCGCATGCCGCGCTACCGCGCCTGGGCCGACTACATCATCGACTCGCGCGACTGCGCCGCCAATACCGCCCAAGCCCTCCTCGACACCCTCCCACCCGCTCTCTAACCAAAACCACCACAAAGGGGACAGGCACCTTTGTGGTGGTTTTCCAATCGCAAAGGAAGCAACCATGAAAGCACTCGTCATCAACGGCCCCAACCTCAACATGCTCGGCATTCGCGAACCAGGTATCTATGGCAGCGACAACTACGACCGCTTAGTGCAGATTTGCCAGGAAGCGGGCGCCTCACAGGGCTTCGACGAGGTCGAAGTCTTCCAGTCTAACCACGAGGGCAGCATCGTCGACAAGATCCAGGAAGCCTACGGCAAGGTCGACGGCATCGTCATCAACCCGGCGGCTTACACGCACACGAGCGTCGCGATCCTCGATGCCCTCAAGGCCGTCGCCATCCCGGCTGTGGAGGTCCACATAAGCGCCGTCGAGACCCGCGAGGACTTCCGCCAGGTAAGCTACGCCCGCCTGGCCTGCTTCGCCACCATCACCGGCGAAGGCCTCCAAGGCTACGCCCACGCGTTGGAGCTGCTGGAAAAGCATCTAGAAAAGTAAGCCTGCAACACTACCGAATAAATGACAGCGGGGAGGACCAACTTGAACTGCACCCCAAAACTTGGACGGCTTAAATAAGAACTACGCCGCAAGGGGCTGGTTCCGGAACTCCTCCGGGGTCAGCCCCTTCAGTTTAACCTGCCTTCGCCTCGTGTTCCAATGGGCGACGTACGCGTCCAGGTCCGCCTTGAAGGACTCGAAGTCGGGCCATGTCCTTCCCCAGAAGAACTCGTCCTTCATGTGGCCGAAGACCTGCTCGGTGGCGCCGTTGTCGATGCAGTTGCCCTTTCTGGACATGCTCTGGACGATCCCGGCTTCCTTCAGCCTCCCGCACCATGCGGCGTGCTGGTACTGCCAGCCCATGTCGCTGTGAAGCACCGGCGTCGCGCCCTCGGGCATCTTCGCCAGCAGCCGGTCGAGCAGCTCGGCCTGCTGCGCCATGTCCGGGCTGGCCGACGTCGACCGCGCGACTATCTCCTTGCTGCCGAAGTCGTATACCGGCGCGAAGTAGGCCTTGCCCCAGGGCTGCTTGAACTCGGTGACGTCGGTGCCCATCTTCTGCCACGGCCCGTCGGCGGCGAAGTCGCGCCCGATGACGTTCTCGAACGTCTCGCCCACGACGCCCCTGTACGAATTGTACCTATGGTAGTCGGTCTCGCGGCGGATGCCGCAGCGGACCCCCATCTCCCGCATCATCTTGAGCACGGTCTTGTCGGCTATGCGCGCGCCCAGCTCGGCGCGCAGGCACATGGCGACCTGGCGGTGGCCGCACCCGTTGGCCGTGCGCGAGAAGATCTCCGCCACCGCGTCCCGCAGCTCCGG
>UQMW01000058.1 GCA_900542275.1 uncultured Collinsella sp. | reverse complement strand
AGGCCCGCGAGGAGGAGCGCCGCCAGTTTGCCGCAGCCCAGGCTGCCGAGGAGGCTGCCCGCGCCGAGGCCGAGGCCAAGAAGAAGGCCGAGCAGGAGCGCCTTGCCCGCGAGAAGGAGGAGGCTGCCCGCGAGGCCCAGCGCCGCGCCGTTCCCGCTTCCGACTCCGGTTCGCGCTTCCGTTCGCTGCTCGACCAGATCGCCGCACAGGAGACCGTGCTCAAGGAGAAGAAGGACGCCGAGGACAAGGCCAAGGCCGAGCGCGCCGCCGAGCGCGGTAACCGTCGTGGCGGCAACAACGACCGCCGCGGTGGCCGTCGCAACGATCGTAACGCCTCCGACAGCAACTCCGAGCGCAACGCCTCCGAGAGCCGTCCGCACAGCCATCGCACCAACGCCAGCAACAACGTCGCTGCTGGCATGGACTTCCCCAACCCTGATAAGCAGGGCAAGGGCAAGAAGCGCAAGGGCGGTCACAACAACGAAGAGGACCACTACAGCCGTATGGCTCGCGAGGCCGAGGAGTACAGCCGCGAGAAGGTGCTCGAGGAGGCCCGTGCCGCCGTCGAGGAGGCCTCTCGCGAGTCCACCGGTCGCCGCAAGAAGCGCAAGGAGAAGCGCGAGCGCGAGGCTGCCAAGGCTCAGGAGGAGCGCAAGATAGAGGAGGCGCTGGCCCAGGGCGTGAACCCCGAGGAGCTCGACGCCATCAAGGTCTCCCAGGGCGTTACCGTCCAGGAACTCGCCGAGGCACTTGACGTTCCGGCCAACGACATCATCAAGCGCCTGTTCCTGTTGGGCACGCCGCTCACCATGACACAGTCCATGTCTGACGACCTCGTCGAGCTCGTTGCCGACGACCTGGGCCGCCAGATCAAGATCATCACCCCCGAAGAGGAGAACACCTTCTCGTTCTACGACGATCCCGCCGACCTTAAGCCGCGTGCCCCGGTCGTCACCGTCATGGGCCACGTCGACCACGGCAAGACTTCGCTGCTCGACGCCATCCGTCACACCGGCGTCGCTGCCGGCGAGGCAGGCGGCATTACCCAGGCAATCGGTGCTTCGCAGGTTATGATCAACGACCGCAAGATCACCTTCATCGATACCCCGGGCCATGCCACCTTTACGGCCATGCGTGCCCGCGGCGCCAAGGTGACCGACATCGTCATTCTGATCGTGGCTGCCGACGACGGCGTCATGCCCCAGACCATCGAGTCGATCAACCACGCCAAGGCCGCCGGTGTTCCCATTGTCGTCGCCGTCAACAAGATCGATAAGCCGGGTGCCAACCCCGACCGCGTGCGCCAGGAGCTCACCGAGTACGGCATCATCCCCGAGGAGTGGGGCGGACAGAACATGTTCGTCAATATCTCGGCCAAGCAGAAGATCGGTATCGACGACCTGCTCGAGACCGTCCTACTCCAGGCCGACGTGCTCGAGCTCAAGGCCAACCCCGATACGTTCGCTTCGGGCAACGTCCTCGAGGCTAAGCTCGACAAGGGCCGCGGCTCGGTTGCCACGGTGCTCGTGACCCGCGGTACTCTGCACGTGGGCGATACGCTGGTCGCCGGCCTTACCTACGGCCGCGTCCGCGCCATGCTCGACCCCAAGGGCAACGCCGTCACCGAGGCCGGTCCCTCCGACGCCGTCGAGATCCTGGGCCTGCAGTCCGTCCCCAACGCCGGCGATGAGTTCCGCGTGTTCGAGGACGAGCGCGAGGCTCGCGCCCTGGCCGACGAGCGTTCGCTCAAGGCCCGCATCGAGGAGCAGAGCCGCGTGAAGCATGTGACGCTCGAGAACCTCTTTGAGACCATCGCCGACGCCGAGGTCAAGGAACTCAACCTGATCATCAAGGCCGACGTCCAGGGTTCTATCGAGGCCCTTCAGGACTCCCTCGACAAGATGGACCAGTCCGAGGTGCGCATCAACACGATCCACTCCGCCGTTGGCGCCATCAACGAGACCGACGTCGTTCTGGCCGACGCCTCCAACGCCATCATCATCGGCTTTGGCGTCCGTCCCGACGGCAAGGCCCGCTCCGCCGCCGAGCGCGAGGGCGTCGAGATCCGTTGCTACGACGTCATCTACAAGTGCCTCGAGGACCTCGACGCAGCCCGTATCGGCATGCTCAAGCCCACCGAGGTCGAGGTTTCCACGGGTACCGCGACCGTTCTGGATACCTTCAAGGTGCCCAAGGTCGGTATCGCCGCCGGTGTCCGCGTCGAAGAGGGCGAGATCGCCGCGACCGATTCCGTGCGCCTGGTGCGCGACGGCATCGTGGTCTTCAACGGTAAAATCGCCTCGATGCGCCACTACAAGGACGAGGCCAAGAGCCTCAAGAGCGGCTCCGAGGGCGGTATTGGCCTGGAGAACTTCCAGGACATCAAGCCCGGCGACCAGATCGAGGGTTACCGCATCGACCAGGTTGCCCGTACCGAGTAGGGGGTAGCGCTATGAAGCAAACGCAGGCAACTCGCCGTCTGGGCGAGCAACTTCGCGAGAAGCTCGGTTATATCCTGCTCTTTGAGGTTTCCGATCCGCGTCTCGACTTGGTTACTTTGACCGCGGTCGAGGTCGCGGTGGACCGTTCGTTCGCGCGCGTGTACGTGTCGTGCGATGCGAGCCGCTACGACGAGGTCATGGAGGCGCTCGCAAGCGCCAAGGGCCGTATTCGCAGCCTGTTGGCTCGCTCGCTCGATTGGCGCGTCACGCCCGAGCTCGATTTTCGCATCGATCGCTCGACCGATGAGGCCGAGCGTATCACGCGTGCGCTGGAAAACGTTCCCGCCACGCTTGCGATCGAAAAGGACGAGGACGGCTATCCGATAGCGGATGCCGCCCAGGAGGCAGCTTTAGATGACTAATTCCGCCGACCTCGCCTCGTGCGAGTCTGCAGATATTCAGCGACGCATCCTCGAGCTCATCGAGGGTGCGTCCTCCATTGCGATTTCGGGACATACGTCTCCCGATGGCGATGCCTTGGGCTCCGTGCTGGGCCTGGGCCTCTCGCTTAGGAAGTTCTTTCCCAACAAGGACATTGCCCTGCTGCTGGCAGACGATGACCCGGTTCCGCGCATCTACCGCTTTATGGAGGGTGCCGACCGTCTGGTGCCGGCGTCTGCGTATACCGGCAATCCGGACCTGTTCATCTCGGTGGACGTGCCGGTCGTCGAGCGTCTGAACAACTCAGCCGAGGTGCTCCGCCGCTCGTCGCATGTGGTGTGCTTCGATCACCATCCGGCGCGCGAGGAATTTGCCGAGCTGAGCCTGAGGTGCGTCGATGCCGCGGCCTGTGCCATGATCATCGACCGCTTTTTGGACAATTGTGGCATTGTGGCTCGCGATGGTGTCGCGACCTGCTTGCTGTGCGGCCTGGTGACCGATACCGGTCGTTTCCAGTACCAGAACGCCGATGCTGCCGCTTTCCACGCCGCTTCGCGCCTGGTCGCACATGGTGCCGATCCGGCTCGTGTCGCGCTTGAGGTCTATCAGAGCATGCGCGTCGAGTTTTTGCACCTCAAGTCCATTGTCATGGGCCGTATTAAGACGGTTGCGCACGGGCGCGTGGCGTATAGCTATGCCTACCAGAGCGACCTTGAGGCTTGCGGTGTCACCTCGGATGAGTGCGACGGCCTGGTCGATGTGGTTCGCTCGGTGATGGGCGTCGAAGTCTGCCTGTTCCTGAAGGGCATTGAGGGCGATAGCAAGGTGCGCGGCAACCTGCGCTCCAAGGGCGACCTCAACGTGTCCGAGATCGCTGCTGCTTTTGGCGGAGGCGGACATCCCGCTGCCGCCGGTTTCTCCAACAACGGAACGATTCTCGAGACGCTCACCGTGGCACTTCCCATGCTGGCCGAGCTGGTAGGGGAGGATCCCGCTTCAGTGACCGTCGAGCTTTAACTTTTTGGATGGTACATGGCTCGTCGTACGCCTTCTCAACTGAATATGCTGCTCGCCGTCGATAAGCCGGTGGGCTGCACGTCCCACGATGTGGTCTCGCAATGTCGGCGCGCCCTCCATGAGCGTCGCGTCGGCCATGCCGGCACGCTCGACCCCATGGCATCGGGTGTCATGGTGGTGGGTGTTGGCCAGGCTACTCGTTTGCTGGGCATGCTAACCCTCGATACCAAAAGCTATGTCGCCGACATCTCGTTTGGCGCCGAGACCAATACCGATGATGCGGAGGGCGAGGCGGTCCGCACGGTGGCTATTGCCAACGAGCTGCGCGATCCTGCCTATGCCCGTGAGCGCTTGGCGGCTATGCTGGGTCCGCGGATGCAGGTGCCGCCGGCGTTTTCGGCTATCTCGGTCAATGGCGTTCGCGCCTACAAGTCTGCTCGCGAGGGCAATGCGGTGGACCTACCTCCGCGTCCCGTCGAGGTCTATGCCGCCGACCTGATCGCCGTGGGAGGCGAAGGTGATACGTGTGTGTGGACCGTGGCGTTCTCGGTGAGCAAGGGTACCTATATCCGTGCGCTCGCTCGCGACCTGGGCCGCGCCTGCGAGAGCGCCGCGCACATTTCCGCGCTGCGCCGCACGGCTTCCGGTGTTGTTTCCATTGGCGCCTGCCATGCGGTGGAGGAGCTTTCTCCCGAGTCCGCCGTTGGCTTTGCCCTGGATCCCATTGCGGCCCTGGGCGCCACTCGTGTTGACTTGCCGGGCAATCTTGCCGACGACCTTCTCTGCGGCCGACGCATTCCCGTTGAGCGTGCGCTTGCCGATTTCGATGCCTCGAAGGCGCCGTTTGCGTTGGTGCTCGATGGGGGACTCAAGGCGCTCGCCCGCATCGAGGGTGGCCGCTTTGTCATGGAGCACGTGTTTCCGCAGGCAATCGGCGGTGTTCGATGATGTTGTCCGCTCACGAGCTCGCGCGTATTTTTTTCGCGGGCGAGTCGGACGAGGCTCACATCGTTACTGCCGATGCGTTTGATAAGTGTGAGCACCTGGGTGCTGCCTCGATCGCCATTGGCGTGTTCGATGGCGTGCACCGTGGACACCAGGAGCTCATTGCGGCGCTTGTCCGTGACGCCCGTGCCCATGGCTGTAAGGCGGTCGTGGTCACTTTCGATCCCGATCCGGACGTTGTGGTGAGTCCTTCGCCCGCTCAAAAATTGATGACGACGTCCGACCGTCTACATGCCTTGGCTCAGACCGGGGTCGATGCGGTGGTGGCCGTTCCCTTTACGCCTGAGGTTGCGGCACTCGACCATGTCGGTTTTCTCGCACTGCTGTCACGCGTGGTCGACATTCGTTCGATTCGCGTTGGCAGCGACTTTAGGCTGGGTCGTGGCGGTGCTTCTGGTGTTGACGAGATGCGCACCTGGGGTGCCAAGCGCGGCGTTGACGTATACGGGCACGACCTGCTTTGCGAGGGCGGTGAGGCCATTTGCGCCACCCGCATTCGTCATGAGCTGGGACAGGGCCATGTGGAGCTTGCTGCTGAGTTACTCGGCCGCCCGTATATGGTGCGCGGCGGTGTTATTCGCGGCCGTCACGAGGGTTCTGGCATGGGCTTTCCCACGGCAAACCTACATGTTCCCGACGGCATTCAGGTGCCTGCCGATGGCGTGTATGAGGGCCTGGTGCTGGTCAACGACATCGTGTGGCCCGCTGCCGTCAACGTCGGACTGCCGCCGACGTATGCCGACGATGCGGCTTCTGCGCATCTCGAGGCTAATTTAATTGGTTATACGGGCGACCTGTACGGCGCTTCCGTTTCGCTGGCGTTTACGCGCTGGCTGCGTCCGTCGCGCGTGTTCGATTCGCTGGATGAGTTGATCGCGACCGTCGAGGGTAATATCGAAGAAATTCGTCACAACTTGGGCGAGCAGGGGGTGAGTGTCCGTGATTAGTGATGAGGAAAAAGACCAGGTACGCGCTGCGTCCGACCTAGTTGCTATCGTGCAGGAAACGGTTGAGCTCAAGCCCCGCGGCCATGAGTTTTGGGGTTGCTGCCCCTTCCATGGCGAAAAGACTCCGTCCTTCCACATTATTCCCGCCACGCAGGTGTGGCATTGCTTTGGCTGCGGCGAGGGTGGCGACGTCTTCACCTATATCATGAAGCGTGAGAACCTGAGCTTTCCCGAGTCAATCCGTTATTTGGCCGATCGCGCGGGTATTGAGCTGCACGACACCGGAGACCGCCGCGAGCGCGGTACCAAGCGTGCCCGCATCTACGATCTGTGCGCCGAGACCGCCCAGTTCTATCACACCATGCTTATGCGCGGTAAGGACGGCCGTCCGCGCGAGTACTTTGCCAGCCGCGGCATGGGTGGCGACGTCTGCCGCCGCTACTGCCTGGGTTTTGCGCCTGGCCGCAACGCGCTGGTGTCGCACCTGTCCCAGGCGGGTTTTACCCCGCAGGAGATGATCGATGCCAACGTTGCCGTGAGCCGCGGGCGCGGGCAGCTTGCCGACCGCTTCTACGACCGCGTGATGTTTCCCATCTTTGACGAACAGGGTCACAACATTGCCTTTGGCGGTCGCATCATGGGTGACGGTCAACCCAAGTACCTCAATACCGCCGAGACGAGTGTGTTTCATAAAAAGCGAAACCTCTATGGCTTTAACTGGGCCAAGGAGTTTATCGTCGCGCAGGATACGGCCATCGTGGTGGAGGGCTATACCGACTGCATCGCCTGCTGGGAGGCGGGGATCAAAAACGTTGTCGCCACGCTGGGCACCGCGCTCACGGAGCATCACGTCAAGACGCTCACCCGCTTTGCCAAGCGCATCGTGTATATGTTTGACGGCGATGCCGCCGGTCAAAAGGCCGCTCGCCGTGCAATTCAGTTTATCGAGCAGGATTCTATGGACCTGCGCTGCGTGGTGCTGCCCGACGGTAACGATCCCATGGAGTTCATCACGGCGCACGGCGGAGGGGAGCTGCAGAAACGCATTGACGCCGCCGAGCCGCTCATGGACTTCGTGTACCGTTCGCTGCAGGAGTCGAGCGACATCTCCACGCCGGGCGGTCGCGCCAAGGCGCTGGAGGATGCGCTGACGCTTATCTATCCGCTGCGCGACAGCTATATGATCGACACGTACTTTATTCAAATTGCCGACCTGTTGGGTTTGGATCTGGAGACAGTGCGTGCGAGCTCGGGCCGTGTGTTTCGCGATGTCGCCAAGCGCGAGGATGCGGAACGACGTCGTGAGCAGAACTATGAGCGCCAGCGGGCACAGGCTGAGCGCTCTGGTAGCGCGGGCGGTCGGACGTCTGGTTCGCAGGGGGCATCTCGCGGTGCTTGGGCATCGGGCGCGACGCCGCCTGTGTCCGCGCCGGTCGAAGAAGAGCCGTATGACTACGTCCCGCTCGATGCCTACGGCGCCGCGCCCGTGGAGGTCGTCGACGACCTGCCGCCGATCGACGCGCCTGATGGTATGGGTGCTGTACCTGCGACTGATGGTTCGGGTGCTCCGGCTGCGGCGGCGCCGATGGTTCTTACTGATCTTGAGCGTAAGTCCTTGGCAGGGGAGCGTGAGCTGCTGACCATGCTCACGAGCTACCCCGACCTGTTCCGCACGTATGCCGACCGCATCTGCTCTATCGAGTGGGTTGACCCACGTCACGAGTCCATCGCATGGGCCGTTCTGGCAACGCCGCCGGGAACCGATCCTGCAGCCTGCATGGATGCGGCGCGCTCGGTGTGTCCCGAGGCGGCAACGCTTGTGAGTGCCGGGCGCATCTCGGCGACGAGCAAGCACCCCACCGAGACGAACATCGTGTTTATGCTCGATACGCTCGAGCTCTACACCATCAAGCGCCGCATGCGTGCCGCACAGGCCAAGCTGCGCCAGGACCGTTCGCTCGACGATGAGGCCCGTCGCGCGCTGACCGTGCAGGCCGCGCAGGATTCGCAGCGTCAACGCGAACTGCAAAAGTCGATCGGCGGCGTGGCGGACCCGTTCCGTTTGATCGGTCTGGAGGCCGCAGACGCCGAATAGGCCTAGATGTTGTGGTCAACCAGCGTATTCTCGCCTATATCCTGTCCTCTTTTTGGGTATAGACGTCGATGTGTGTGCTAAAGTATTGAGTCCTGTGGACTATGAAGGGAGAATCTGTGCCAAAAAAGACTGAGAGCACGGGTACTGGGCTGGAATCCTACGTTGCAAAGCTCATGGGCAACGGCTCAAACAGGACTTCGGTAACCGAGGACGAGATTCAGGTCGCCCTGAAGGATATCGATGTTTCTGACGAGCAGCTCACCGCGGTGTATTCCGCGCTGCGCAACAGCGGCATCCAGATTATCTCCGCGAGCGGTAACGACGACGCCCCCATGGACGTCGACGATGACGATAACGATACCGATACCGACGATTTCGATGACGACGACGAGCACGATTCCGGCTCGCTTGACGATCACGAGCTCAAGATGGCCCGTCAGGCCGATGCCGAGATGGGTTCTTCCAAGAGCAAGAAGAAGCGCACCGTGCGCACGTCCCGTTCACGCTCCCGCGTGCGTGGCATCGATGCCTCCACGGTGATGCTGACCGGCGATCCGGTTCGTATGTACCTCAAGGAGATCGGCAAGGTCGACCTGCTGACCGCCTCCGAAGAGGTCGATCTGGCCATGAAGATCGAGGCCGGTCTTGAGGCCACCGAGAAGCTCGAGGCTGCCGATGCCGGTGAGCTCGAGCTCACGCGTGCCGAGATGCGTCGTCTTACGCGCATTGAGAACGTTGGCCTCGAAGCCAAGCAGGCGCTCATCAGCGCAAACCTGCGTCTGGTTGTCTCCATCGCCAAGCGCTATGTCGGCCGCGGCATGCTGTTCCTTGACCTGATCCAGGAGGGCAACCTCGGTCTGATTCGCGCCGTCGAGAAGTTCGACTACCAGAAGGGCTTTAAGTTCTCCACGTACGCCACGTGGTGGATCCGTCAGGCCATTACGCGCGCTATCGCCGACCAGGCCCGTACCATCCGTATTCCCGTTCATATGGTCGAGACTATCAACAAGCTCGTCCGCGTGCAGCGCCAGCTCCTTCAGGATCTGGGTCGCGACCCGACCCCCGAGGAGATTGGTGCCGAGATGGACATGAGCGCCGACCGCGTCCGCGAGATCCAGAAGATCTCGCAGGAGCCCGTGTCGCTCGAGACCCCCATCGGCGAGGAAGAGGATTCCCAGCTGGGCGACTTCATCGAGGACTCCCAGGCTATCGTTCCGCCCGATGCTGCCAGCTTCTCCATGCTGCAGGAGCAGCTCACCCAGGTGCTCGACTCGCTTGCCGATCGTGAGCGCAAGGTTATCGAGCTGCGCTTTGGCCTTGTCGACGGGCATCCCCGCACGCTCGAGGAGGTCGGTCGCGAGTTTGGCGTCACGCGCGAGCGTATCCGCCAGATCGAGTCCAAGACCTTGGCCAAGCTTCGCCACCCCAGCCGCAGCAGCAAGCTCAAAGACTATATCGAGTCTTAGGGTTACGGCGTTCTACCGAACGCCGTAACTGGCCGACGCTGCAAACCCGCCAGAGCGGCAATCTGCCTTTCAACTTCGGCGGCATGAC
>UQMW01000057.1 GCA_900542275.1 uncultured Collinsella sp. | reverse complement strand
GCTGCGGGAACGGCCTATTCGCTCAATGTGTTCGGCTGAGATCGGAAATCAACCCTTAGTCATTGGGGGGACGTTCTTAAACGACTAGTCAAAAGGGACACTCTTTGTTTGCCACCCACAAATCTGACTGCCTCCGCCAAAACTATGGCGGTTTACTACGATGAATCGCTCAACCGCGACCACTCCGAAACTTGTTGAACTAAAACCGCAGGTAGATGCCTTGCACTTTTTAGCAAAAAGCCGGCGTGGTTAGAATTCCTCAATTCATCGTAGTAAACCGGCATAGTTTCGCATTTCCAGCAGTTCCAAATTCATCAATACGTCGGCGTTTGCGAAAAAAGCCCGACCTCCGTAGGAGATCGGGCTTATAGGGCTCAGTTAAACCAAACCTACACGGTCAAATGACCCGCAGATTACATCTGCTCGGGCGCGGAAACGCCAACGAGGGTAAGCACCAGGGCGAGCGTCACGCGGACAGCGTCGCAAGCTGCCAGACGGGCGCGCGAAAGCTCGGGGTCGACGGGACGGCCCTCGCTCGGCAGAACCTGGCAGGCAGCGTAGAAGCTGTGGAAGTCGCCGGCGAGCTCCTCGGCAAAGTGGGTCAGACGGAACGGAGCGCGGTCGCGAGCACAGCTGGCGATCAGGTCGGTGAGCTCGTTGAGCTTGCGCGAAAGGGCGAGCTCGGTCGGGTCGGTCAGCAGCGAGTAATCGACGTTCTCACCGATGGCCTTGGCGGCAACGGCCTTCATGCCCATCTCGTCGGCCTGCTCGGCGGTAACGTCGGCGGCACGGCGCAGGATGGAGCACACGCGGGCGTGAGCGTACTGCACGTAATAGACCGGGTTGGAGTTGTCGCGCTTCTTAACGGCCTCGATGTCGAAGTCGACCATCTGGTTGGAGCTCTTGGAGATGAGCGTGTAGCGAGCGGCATCGGAGCCGACCTCGTCGACGAGCTCCTGCAGGGTCACCATGGTGCCCTTGCGCTTGGACATACGGACGGGCTTGCCGTTACGCAGCAGGTTGACGAGCTGGCCCAGCAGAACCTCAAACTTGCCGGGATAGCCAAGAGCGTCGCAGACGCAGCGTACGCGCTCGATGTAACCGTGGTGGTCGGCGCCCCAGATGTCGATGACGTGATCGACGCGCTGGAACTTATCCCAGTGATAGGCGACGTCGGAGGCGAAGTAGGTGTACTCGCCGTCGGACTTGATCAGGACGCGGTCCTTGTCGTCGCCCAGATCGGTGGAGCGGAACCACAGGGCGCCGTCCTTGGTGTAGAGGTAGCCCATCTTGTCGAGCTTCTCAAAAGCGCGGTCGACGGCGGAGGTGCCGGCGGTCTCGCCCTCGGTGTCCTTCACGTACAGCGAGCGCTCGGAGTACCAACGATCGAAGTCGCAGTTGACGGCGTGGCAGAGGTCGCGCATGTTATCGACCATCTTTACATAGCCGCGCTCGCGGAAGCTCTCCATGCGCTCCTGAGGATCGGCGTTGACCCACTTATCGCCGTCGGTGCGCCAGAACTCGGCGGCCTCGTCGATGATGTAGTCGCCGCCGTAAGAGTCCTTGCCCAAGGTCTCGGCAAAGTTGTCCTGATACGGATGGGTCTCGGGGTGCTCGTCGTTCTCGTCGGCAACAAAGGCGTCACGGTCGGCGATCAGCAGCTTGTGAGCCTCGTCGATATCAACGCCCTGCTTGGCGATGATGTCGGCAAGCTGCATATAGCGCGTGCTGATGGAGTTGCCGAAGGTGTTCATCTGAGAGCCGTGGTCATTGATGTAGAACTCACGCTGGATCTCATAGCCGGCGTGGTCCATAACGCGGCAGAGCGAATCGCCCAGCGCGGCCCAGCGGCCGTGGCCGATGTGCATGGGGCCGACGGGGTTGGCGGAAACGAACTCGACCTGGGTCTTCAGGCCACCACCGACGTTGGACTTAGCGAAGTCCATGCCCTTCTCGCGAGCCTCGCCAAAGATGGCATTCTTGACGGCAACGGAGAGGTAGAAGTTGATGAAACCGGGGCCTGCGATCTCAACCTTCTCGATCGCGGGATCCTCGGGCATATGGGCAACGATGGCCTCGGCGATCTTGCGCGGGGCGCAGTGGGCCAGCTTGGCGGACTTCAGGGCCATGGTAGAGGTCCACTCGCCATGAGAAGTGTCAGCCGGTCGCTCGATAGCGCAATCGTCAAGTTCAAATGCGGAAAGGTCGCCGGCCTCCTGGGCCGCAGCAAGCGCAGCGCGTACCAGCTCTTCAATCTTCTCGGGCATAGATCCTCCTTGTGTTAAAGCCCCCGAGCTCTTGGTCACTCGTAGGGCAAAAGCCAGAGTTTGTAGCACTCTATCACAAGCGAGGGGCACTGTCGCAGGGTAAAGCCAATCGAAATTGCATATGCACAAAATTGACTACAGCTTGTATGGAGTCACTCAAAGATGCCGGTCTGCCTGCAGATTATGCACGCGTTGAAAATGCATAAAGGTGTGAATGAGCTGTGTCTTTTATCGAATACTCTTACCTATCAGAGTTGTGTGCTTTTCCTGCATAAAGCGAGGATTTGCGCACGTCAGCGTGTTATTCTAGACATACGTAAATTCGTATAAGTTGGAGGTAGCATGTTCTCAATCGGTCAACACGTCATTCATCCGGGTCAGGGAGTCTGCACCGTCGTCGGTTTTAGGGACGACACGCCGCAGCCCATGTTGTTGCTCGAGGCCAAGCAGGGGCATGCGCAGACGATCCTTATGTACCCCGTGGCGCAGGCCGACCGTCTGCATGCCGCCATCTCTCAGCAAGATGCCGAGCATCTGCTGAGCCACTATGACGAGCTGGAGTGCGACACCTTTACCGAGCGCAACAGCTCGCTTGAAGAGACACACTTTAAGCAGCAGCTCAAGCTGGGCGCGCCCGAGACGGTCCGCGTGGCAAAGACCATGATGCACCGCATTCGCCAGGCCGAGGAAGCCGATAAAAAGCCCAGCTCTTACTATATGCGTGTACTCAAGGAAGCCAAGCGCCGCTCCATCGAGGAGTTCGCCGTGGCATTGGGCGTCACCGAGGAGGCCGCCGAAGCCCGCCTAGCCCAAGCCGCCCTCAACTAACCCATCCGCGCCAAAAACCACCACAAAGGGGACAGGCACCTTTGTGGTGGTTTTTCGTTCTAGTCGTTCTAGTAGTATTCATTCTTAGCGATACCTGCGAGCACAAGGAGTCTCTTATGGCAGAGCCACTTTCCGCCGGAATCACCCGCGACCGTGCGTTCGAATTGCTCAACGAGCACAATAAGGACCCGTTCCACATCACCCACGGCGAAACGGTCGAGGGCACCATGCGCTACTTTGCGCGCGAGTTCGACCCCGAGAACGAGGAGTTTTGGGGCATCGTCGGTCTGCTGCACGACCTAGATTGGGAGGAGCATGAGGACGACCCCATGAACCACACCATCTATGCGGCCGAGATCCTTGAAGGCGAGGGCGCCTCTCCCGATCTCATTCGCGCCATCCAGACGCACACGTCGGACTTCAACACCTCGCTGCCCAAGCCCGAGCTGCAGATGGAAAAGATCCTGTTTGCCTGCGACGAGCTCACCGGCTTGATCGGTGCTGCCGTCATCATGCGTCCGAGTAAGAGCGTCATGGACTTTACGACCAAGTCGCTCAAGAAAAAGTTCAAGGACAAGCGCTTTGCCGCCGGCTGCTCGCGCGACGTGATTACGCAGGGTGCCGAGATGCTGGGCTGGGAGCTCCCCGAGCTCTTCGACCGTACCATCGCGGCCATGCAGTCCTTCGCCCCCGACCGCGATACCTTCCAGGCCTAACCGCCCACGCCACCTAAAACCGCCACAAAGGGGACAGGCACCTTTGTGGCGGTTTTCGTTTACGAGGGGTTTAGGGGCGGACCTGGCCGGTGCCTCGGAGCTTGTATTTGTAGGTGGTGAGGGCCTCGGCGGCAAAGGGGCCGCGGGCGTGGAGCTTTTGGGTCGAGATGCCAATCTCGGCGCCCAGGCCAAACTCGCCGCCGTCGGTAAAGCGCGTGCTGGCGTTGGCATACACGGCCGAGGCATCGACCTCGTCCAGGAAGCGCTCGCAAGCATCCGTGTCTTCTGCAACGATGGCCTCGGAGTGCATCGTGCCGTAGCGGTTGATGTGCGCGATGGCCTCGTCCTCGTTCGCCACGACCTTCACGCTCATCTCGAGCGCCAGATACTCGCGACCCCAGTCCTCCTCAGTCGCGGCAACGTAGTCATCGCCCTCGGCAAGCCCGGCGTCGGCGCATGCGGCGCACGTGGCCTCGTCGCCGTGAATGAGCACGCCGTGGTCGTGCAGCACGGCAACGACCGCAGGCAAAAACACATTGGCCACAGCATGGTCGACCAGCAGCGACTCGGCGGCATTGCACACGCCTACACGCTGGGTCTTGGCATTAACGATAATGTTGAGCGCCTTATCAAAGTCGGCGGACTCATGCACGTAGATATGACAGTTGCCCGTGCCCGTCTCGATCACCGGCACAAGCGACTCGCGCACGCAGCGCTGGATCAGGCCTGCACCGCCGCGCGGAATGAGTACGTCGACAATACCGCGGAGCTTCATGAGCTCGCCAGTGGCCTCGCGGTCGGTGGACTCGATCATCGAGATAGCCTCGCGCGGGAAGCCCTTGGTCTCGAGCGCATCGGCCAGCAGCTCAGAAATCATGGCACACGAGTGATAGGCCAGCGAGCCGCCGCGCAGAATGCAGGCGTTGCCGGTACGGATGCAGATGCCCGCGGCGTCGGCCGTCACGTTGGGACGCGCCTCGTAAACCATGGCGACCAGGCCCAGCGGCACACTCACACGGGTCAGGTCCACGCCGCTTGCAAGCACGCGGTGGTCGAGCACGCGGCCCACGGGATCGGGCAGCTCGGCGAGCTTTTCCAGGCCGGCGGCCATGCCCTCGACGCGCTCGGGCGTCAGCAGCAGACGATCGAGCAGTCCGGCCGAGGTACCCGCATCGCGCGCAGCGGACATATCGAGCTCGTTGGCGGCGACGATGGAGTCGACGCCGTCGCGCAGCGCCGCGGCCATGGCGCGCACGGCCTCCTGGCGCTGTTCATCGCTCGCCGTGGCAAGCGAGGCCGACGCTGCCTTGGCGGCAACGGCAAGATCGTGGACATACGTGGCTATATCGACCGACATGGGCGGCCCTTTCTCCTAGAAGTTTGCAACCATGGTAGCCGATTTGCGCATGGCCTCGCCCGCGGCGGTAGAATTGGTCAACCCGAAACACCGCAACGAACGGAAGACTCACATGGCCCTCATCACTTCGTACCACGTCCCCGGCCTGTATGTCGAGGACCACAGCATCGACGTCCCCCTCGACTGGCGCGGCCTGGAGCCGATGCTCCTGGCCGTCGGCAGCACCATGCGCCGCGGCGCTATACCGACACCCATCGCCGGTGCGCCCGAGAGCATCAAGCTCTTCTACCGCGTGGTTTGCGCACCCGACCGCATCAACGACGACCTGCCGCTCCTTCTCTTTTTGCAGGGTGGCCCCGGTGGCGAGAGCCCGCGTCCGCTGTCGCCCACAAGCGATGGCTGGATCGAAGAGGCCGTCAAGCATTTCCGCGTCGTGCTGCCCGACCAGCGCGGCACCGGACGCAGTAGCTGTGTAGACGGGCGCACGATTGCCGCACTGGGCGAGCGCGCCGAGGCGGCAGGCTCCGATGCGGCCCGCTCGCAGGCGGACTTCCTCAAGCGTCACCTCGCCAGCTCCATCGTGCGCGATTTTGAGTACCTGCGCCTGGTGGGCTTTGGCGGCAAGCCCTGGGTCACACTGGGGCAGAGCTACGGCGGCTTTTTGACGTTGAGCTATCTGTCGCTCTTCCCCGAGGGCGTGGCGGCAAGCTTTACCTGCGGCGGCATTCCGCACGTGCCGGCGAGCGCCAGCGAGGTCTACGCGCACACCTTCCCGCGCATGGCCGCCAAGACGCAGCAGTATTACGACCGTTACCCCGCCGATGTCGAGCGCGTGGCAGCCCTGGCCGATGCGCTCGAGGCTCAGAAGCCCGTGCTGCCCGACGGCTCGCCAATGACGGTCGAGCGCCTACAACTCATGGGCAGCGACTTTGGCATGAAGCCGAGCTTTGAGCGCATGCATTGGATTATCGATCACGCGTTTGTTACAGGCGACGGTACGCTGAGCTGCGGCTCCTCGGTATCCGACAGCTTTTTGATGCGCGCCTTCGAGCGCACCAACACGCGCACGAATCCGCTGTACTGGACGCTGCAGGAGTTCATATACGCCGACGGTGACACTATGCCCATTGGCTGGGCCGCAGCTGAAGAGAAGGCACACCACGCCGAGTTCGACACCCTCGCGCGCCCGCTCATGTTTACCGGCGAGGCCATGTTCCCGTGGATGTTCGAGCAGATGCCCGAGCTCAAGCCCTTCAAGCCCGCCATGGACCTGCTGATGGAAGACACCAGCTGGGACAAGATCTATGACCCGCAGCGCCTGGCGTGCAACGAGGTGCCCCTGCAGGCCGCGGTGTACTTCGATGACATGTACGTGGACTCGGGCATGCAGCTCGATACGCTCAGCCGCGTGGGCAACTCGCATGCCTGGGTGACCAACGAGTTCGAGCACGACGGCTTGCACGGCAGCGTGGTGTTCAAGCACCTCTTCGACGAAGCCCTCAACCGCGGAGACCTGCGCCAGATCTTCTAGCAAAGGAGTGTCCCAAAGTGCCGGCACATAAGGAACGTCCCCAAGTGCCGGAAAAGGAGAGGCAGCACTGCTGGCAAAACGAGCCGCAGCGCTGCCTCTCTTTATGCAAACACTATCAAGTTGTCCCTATGGATCGCGGGCTTCTCGGCCAGGTCTGCGAGCAGGCGGTTGCTGGCAATCTGGTCCTGGCGGCGGCCGGCGGCAAGCTCCAGCACGTCCGAATCGGCCTCGGCGATACCACGGGCGACAACCATGCCGCTCGGGTCGCACACGTCGAGCACATCGCCCTCGGCAAACTGGCCATCGACCTCGCGAATACCCACCGCGAGCAGCGACGATCCGCGGCTGACCAGCGCCTTCGCGGCGCCGTCATCGACCGTCACCGAGCCGTGCGCCTTGTCGCCCAGTGCAATCCACAACTTGCGCGGCGCAATGTCCAGGCGCTCCGCCGGCGGATCGAACAGCGTACCCACGCTCTCGCCGCGGGCCAGACGCACGAGCGCATCGGGCTCCTCGCCCGAGCAAATCACGCTTTGAATGCCCGCCGTCATGAGAATGCGGCTCGCGCGAATCTTGGTGATCATGCCGCCCGTCCCCACCGATGTGGAAGAATCGCCCGCCGAGGCGATAATCTTGGCATCGATCTTATGCACGACCGGGATAAACTCGGCCGTCGGATCCTCATGCGGATTGGCGGTGTAGAGGCCATCGATGTCCGAGAGCGTCACGCACAGATCGGCAGAAACCAGGCAGCTCACAAGCGCCGCCAGCGTGTCGTTGTCGCCAAACTTGATCTCATCGACGGTGACGGTATCGTTCTCGTTGACGACCGGCACCACGCCGAGCTCCACCAGGCGAAGCAGGGCGTCGCGCGCGTGCAGGTAGGACGTGCGGCGCGCCGTGTCGTGACGCGTGAGCAACACGAGCGAGGTGAGCAGGTCGCGCGCATGGAACTCCTCGTCGTAGGCCGACGAGATGATGCACTGACCGGCCGAGGCGCAGGCCTGCAGGCTCGGCAGGTCGCCGACCGGCTTACGGTCGAAGCCCAGCACGGGATAGCCGCAGGCAATGGCGCCCGAGCTCACCACGATCAGGCGCCAGCCAAGCTCGCGCAGCGCTGCGGCCTGGTCGGCAAGCCCGCCGATAAAGGCGCGGTTGACCTTGCCGTCGGCGCCCACCACCGTGGACGAACCGATCTTTACCACCATCGTTTTATAAGAAGTCGTCATACGTCAAACCAATCAACTGTTCAGCGAACGGCCGAGCTGGCGGCCAAGGAAGCGTGACTCGCCCCTACCGCCCAAGGAATTAGTGAGCCCAGGGAAAGGCAGAAGCCGCGGCCATGTTCTTGCGCACAAGCTCGTCGCGCACCTGTGCCAAGCCCTGCTCCATGCCCACCACATAAGTCTGCGGGTACAGGAAGCGCTTGTAGACCGGATCCAGATGGTCCAGTGCCCAGGTGCAACGCTCGCGTGCGTCCTCAATGCTCTCGCGCGGGGCAACGGCGCTGCCATCGCGCACGATCGGCGCCAGCAGCTCGCGATACTCGAGCTCGGACACATCGGTCACCAGCGCAGCATCGTTCACGGCCACGAGGGTATTACCGCGCGCGGCGCCCTCCCCAGACAGATGATCCTCGTCATAGATCATGTCGCAAACCGGGCCGCCAAAGCCGTCGTAATAGCGTCGTACGCGCTGAACACCGGGAATTGTGCGCTTGTAGGGCTGCTCGGAGAGCTTCACCACCGGCGTCCACGGGTCCGTCTCACTCGCACGGCGGGCGGAAAGCTTGTACACGCCGCCCAGCGCCGGCTGGTCATAGCAGGTCGCAAGCTTGGTACCCACGCCAAAGCTATCGATGGGCGCGCCCTGGTCGAGCAGTGACTGAATCGTGTACTCATCCAGATCGTTAGAAACCGAGATCCCCACATAGGGCAGGCCCTCGGCATCAAAACGGCCACGAACATACTTGGAGAGCTTGGCGAGGTCGCCCGAGTCAATGCGAATAGCCGACAGACGCTCGCCCACCGCCTCCATCTCCTTGGCAACCGTAATGGCATGCTCGCAACCCTCGCGTACGTCGTAGGTGTCGATGAGCAGCGTGCAGTTCTTGGGACTCGACTTAGCAAAAGCCCGGAATGCCTCGAGCTCGGAGTCGAAGCTCATCACCCAGCTGTGCGCATGCGTGCCAAAGACGGGAATACCGTAGCGGCGGCCGGCGAGCACATTGGACGTAGAGGAGCAGCCGGCAACGTAGCTCGCGCGCGCGACGGCCAAGCCGCCATCGGGACCCTGAGCGCGGCGCAGGCCAAACTCGGCAACGGGACGGCCGTCCGCCGCCAGCACCACGCGCGCCGTCTTGGTGGCGACAAGCGTCTGGAACCCAACGATGTTGAGCAGCGCCGTCTCAAGCAGCTGGCACTCCAGCGCGGGGCCGGTGACGCGAACCATGGGCTCGCGCGGAAAGACGAGCTCGCCCTCGGGCACGGCGTCGATGTTTACATGCGCACGAAAATCGCGCAGGTAGTCGAGGAATCCAGGCTTGAACATCGCGCCGCCGGCCGGGGCCTGGAGCGAGGCGAGGTAGTCGATGTCCTCGGGCGTAAAGCGCAGATTCTCGACCAGCTCGGGCAGTTCGGCGGTGCCGCACATGACGGCATAGGCGCTGCCAAAAGGATGGTCGCGGTAAAACGCGGTAAAACAACCCTGCTCATTGGCCTTGCCGCTCTCCCACAGGCCCTGGGCCATAGTGAGCTCGTACAGATCGGTGAGCATTGCAATGTCGGTGGGATGCGAGATGTCGGTCAAAGCCATGGGGCGACCTTTCGGATGCGTTGTGCAGAGGTTGAGGGTTGGAAAAGGGCAGAGTGTTCGGGCATGGCACCCAGCGCGAATGGGCTAGAGCAGGCCCATGCTGGTCAGGATCGTGTAGCCCATAAAGATGACAAACGCGATGAGGGCAAGGACAATGATGATTTTTTGAGCCGGCGCCATGCCAGGGATCTCGTTCTCGCCCGTAGGCTCCTTGGAGGTGACCATGCGCTGGGCAAA
>UQMW01000056.1 GCA_900542275.1 uncultured Collinsella sp. | reverse complement strand
TTGCCGCGGCGCCGGTCGCCGCGCTCACCCGCGACGGATTGCTGGCCCGCGCGCTCCACACCGAGCCCGAGCGCTCGATCGCCGTCATGCCCAACAACGAAGAGGCGACCGTCGAAGTCTGGCCTTCGCTCGACCACGCCGCCGCAGCGTTTGAGGCTGCGACCAGTGCGGATGCCGCGGCCGAGGCTGCGGATGCCAACGAAGTCAACGATGAAGCCGCCGCTTCCGCCATGCCCGAGCCTGCCGCCATGCTCGACCTGGGCGACGGCAAGCCGCTGCCCGTGCTCATCCCCGAGTCCGAGCAGTTCGCCAACCGCCTGCGCAAGAATGCCCGTCTGCGCCGCAAGTGGGCCAGGCGCGAGGGCGTGAGCTGCTACCGCGTCTACGATGCCGACCTGCCCGACTACTCCGCCGCTATCGACCTGTACGAGGGTTGCCCGCAGACGCCGGGCCGCTGGCTCGTCATCGCCGAATACGCCGCGCCCAAGACCATCGACCCCGCACTGGCCCAGGCCCGTATGCTCGACATTCTGGCCATCGCGCCGCGCATCCTAGATGTTCCCGCCGAGCATGTGCACGCCAAGGCCCGCATGCGTTCGCGCGGCGGCTCGCAGTACGGCAAGCAGGGCGCCGGCAAGGGCGGCCCGGGCGAGCGCGCCAACATCGCGCGCCGTCGCCTGCCGCTCATCGAGGAGGGCGGCCTTACCTTTGCCGTCAACTTTGACGACTATCTGGACGTGGGCATCTTCTTGGACCACCGCGTCACCCGCAACCTAGTGCGCGAGCACGCCAAGCAGGCGCGCCGCTTCCTCAACCTGTTTGCCTACACCGGCACTGCCACCTGCTATGCGGCAGACGGCGGCGTCGAGGAGACCGTGACGGTCGACCTCTCGAACACCTATCTGGACTGGGCCGAGCGCAATATGCGTCAGAACGGCTTTGTGGGCCCGCAGCATCACTTTGTGCGCGACGACGTGCTCGCCTGGATTCGCGACCAGCGTCAGACGCGCAACCGCTGGGACCTGATCTTTGTCGACCCGCCCACGTTTTCGAACTCGTCCAAGATGGGCCGCCGTACCTGGGATGTCCAGCGCGACCATGTTGAGCTTTTGGCCGGCGTATCGCGCCTGCTCGCGCAGGGCGGCCATGCCATCTTTAGCTGCAACCTGCGCGGTTTCCGCCCCGAGACGCGCAAGCTTGCGCGCGCAGGCGTGGTGCTGGAGGACATTACGGCGCAGACCATCCCCGAGGATTTCGCGCGCAACCAGAAGGTGCACCACTGCTACATCGTGCGCCGCCTGCCCATCGAGGACGCCATGGCCGAAGTCGGCTTTAGCGCCGAGGAAATTGCTGAGCGCGTCGAGGAACTGCGCAACCCCGGAGCCCGCAAGCCTCGCGCAACGGCGCCCGCGCACGCGCAGGCCGGCGTCCGAGGACCGCACGGCGACGACAAGCCCGCCTGCTCAGGCAAGCCCAAAAAGAAGAAGTTCTACGCCAGCAAGCCCAAGGGCAAATAAACAAAGTTGCGGTGGAATAGTTCCTAAAAATGCCTGGTAAAGGCCCAAACAGGAACTATTTCACCGCAGCTCATAGTGGGATGGCGGGTGCCGTCCTACCCTTGGGTGACCAGGCGATAGCCAATACCCACGTGCGTTTGGATATAGTGCGGGTGCGCGGGATCGGACTCGATCTTTTTGCGCAGCGTACCCATAAAGACGCGCAGGCTCGCCAGGTCGCTCTTGGTCGCCGTGCCCCAGATCTCGTGCAGGATAAATTGGTGCGTCAGCACCTTGTCGGCGTTGTGCGCCAGCAAGCAGAGCAACTTATACTCGATCGGCGTCAGATGCAGTTCCTCGCCATCCATCGTGGCGATGCCGGCATCAAAATCGATATGCAACTCGCCGGTATCGAACGAGCCCTCGGAGACAACACCGCCCGCCTGCGCATACGAAAGGCGCCTGAGCGTGGTGCGGATGCGCGCGAGCAGCTCCTCGACCGAAAACGGCTTAGTCAGGTAGTCATCGGCGCCGGCATCGAGCGCACGGATCTTGTCCGCATCCTCGCTGCGTGCCGAGACAACGATGATCGGCATGCCCGACCATGCGCGCACCGACTCCACCACCTTGACGCCGTCCATATCGGGCAGGCCCAGATCGAGCAGCACAATGCTCGGCGCCTGCGACGAAGCGGCGGCGATGGCGGCGTGGGCGGTCTCCACAGCCATATGGCGCAAACCGTGCGCCTCGAGCGCGGCGACGATAAGGTTGCGGACGGCGGGATCGTCCTCAACGACCAAGATGAGCGGTTTCACGGCAGAGTTCGGCACAGCGCTACTCCTTATCAAACGAAACGTCGGCGGCGGGAAGCTCAATCGTAAAGACCGAACCGTGCGAGTCCGCCGCGGCAACCTCTATGCTACCGCCATGTGCCAGCGCAATGGAGCGGCAGAGCGAAAGCCCCAAGCCCACACTGCGGCAGCTGTCGGCCAGGCCATGGTTGGCGGTGTAGAACGACTCAAAGATTCGCTCGCGGTCCTCGGGCGCAATGCCCGGGCCATCATCAGCAACCGAGCACGCCACGTATCCATCATGGACGCCAATCGAGATCACGATATGCGAGCCCGCAGGCGTATAGGCGATGGCATTGTTCACCAGATTGACCACCAGCTGCACCATCAGGCGCGCGTCGACGTTGACGAGCGCCGGCTCATCGCACGCCACCACCTTAAGGTCGTGCTCGCGCACGGCCGGATTTACGTGACGCAGCGCCTCCTCGACGATATCGTCCATGAGCTCGAGCGTGGTCGACAGGTGCATACCGCCACCCTCGAGCTTGGTGATGGCAAGCAGGTTCTCGACGGTGGCGTTGAGCCACAGCGCATCCGAGCGAATGGATAGCAGCAGGCCGCGGCGTGTCTGGTCGTCGAGCACGGCCGTGCCGGTCGAGCCCTGGTCGAGCAGCACATCGGCATTACCCGAAATACTGGTAAGCGGCGTGCGCAGGTCGTGCGAGATGGAGCGCAGCAAGTTGGCACGCAGCTGTTCGTTTTTGGCGAGCACCGCCGCTTCCTCGCGAGCCTCCATGGCGCGGGCGCGATCGAGCGCCAGCTCGCCTTCGCTCACGATGGCATCGGCAAGCGTCCGCTCCTCGGGCGTCAGCGCATCGGGCTCGGCGACAATGGCGAACACCCCCACCACCGAGGCAGGATCGCCTGCGCGCACCATGGTATCGCCCGAGCGCACGGTCAGGTATATGCCGTAGAACGCCGAGGCGCCATAGGTGGCATCGAGCGGCGTTCCCACATAGGCGGACGCCGAGAGCCGCGGCGGCATCTGCGGCGCCAGCTGGTGTACCGGCGCGGCATCGCCCACGGCCGTGTACGTCGTGCGCGGCAGCAGGTCATCGTTATCGGCATCGGCGCTATACCACACGACCGGACAGTCCGAAAGACGCGCCAGCTGCGTTGCCATAGCGTGCACAATCTGTTGCTGATCGCCACACCGCTGCAGCATGCGGTTGGTCTCGAGCACCATCTGCGTGCGACGGTCGCTGGCGGCGGCCTGCGCCAAGGCGCGGCGCAGGGCCAGCGCGATCGAGCTCGATACGAGCGAGACCGCAAACATGATAAAGAACATGCCGGGATAGACGCGGTCGATAAACGACAGCGCGTAGCGCGGGTCGACAAACAAGAAGTTGTAGAGCGCCACGGCGGCAGCCGAGCTCAGCAGGCAGTACAGGCGGCTCCAGGTAAAGAAAGCGCACAGCTGCACGGCAAACACATAGACGATCATGATGCTCGGCGCGAGCCCCGGATGGTCGAGCAGCGCGCCCACAATCGTCGCCGCGGCTAGCAGCCCCGCCGATACGCAGGCGTCATACAGAGGACTGCGACGCGTCAGCGTTGTACGCCGCCACCAAAAGTTCTCGGCAATATCGCCGTCCGCACGGACGTCCATCAGCGCCCCGCCCCTCTCTCAAAAACAAAAACCACCACAAAGGGGACTGACACCTTTGCGGTGGTGGCCTCCTTGTGGTGGTTTCAAGTGTATAGCCTTTGCAGCCTGCGGTCGCTAGACAAACAGCAGACGTCGACTACGGACGCTCGTCGGGAGCCAGGCGCTGCATCTTGCTCACGGCCTTAAACTTGGTGAACAGCGGCACGTACTCAAAGCTCACGTTGGAGTTCTCCAGGCCGTACCAGCGCGCAGGCGTGCCGGCGGCGCGGCGGATGATGTACTTGAGCGTGATGGCCGTACGCTCGCTGGGCTCCACGTCGCTTTCGGGCGCCAGCAGCTTGCGGATCATGACGAACTTAAACGTACCGATGTTGCCCGGGTCCTTGTAGACCGAGTAGTCATGCGTCTGCGCCGGCAGCTCGCCGCTGGCAGCCAGATCCTGAACAACCTGACGCAGGTAAGCATTGACGCGCTGGTTGATCTTGTAGCCCAGATACAGATGCACGCGGAACACGTAGTCGGTGCCGAACGTCTCGACCGAGTAGGCAAAGGTATGCGGCTCCTCCATGGTCTCGACATTCACGAACCACCAGGCACGAGCGCGCTTGGGGTGCTTATCCAAAATCGAGTAGACGATATCGCGGTCGATATAGTCGGTGTTGGTGTCCTTGGTCAGGTACACGATATTGTCGCTCATGAGCTCGTAGCGGTCGTCGTCGCGCAGGCGCTTGAGCTGCGGCAGATAGCTGCGCAGCGGCAGCAGCGTAAACTGACGTTGCTCGACCGCCGTGCCGTTGTACCAGCACACCATAATGCCCATGATGAGTGCAGCCATAAGGATGGTGAAGTAGCCGCCGTGGAAGAACTTGGTGAGCGAGCTCACAAAGAAGAAACCCTCGAGCAAAAGGAAGAAGGCAGCAAAGATCCACGGCGCGACCTTGAGATTGCGCTCCTCGTGCAGGTAGAAGAAGAGCAGCAGCGTGGTGCACATCATAGTCAGCGTAATGGCAAGGCCGTAGGCGGCTTCCATATGAGCCGAGTTCTGGAACAGCAGCACCACGATGACGCAGCCGACAAGCATGACGTTGTTGACCATGGGGATGTAGAGCTGGCCCTTGGTCTCGGCAGGATAGAAGACCTGCATATGCGGCATGAGGTCCAGGCGGCTGGCCTCGGACACCAGCGAGAATGCGCCGGTGATGAGCGCCTGCGAGGCGATGATGGCCGCGACGGTGGAAAGGCCGACGGCAAAGGGGCGCAGACCCGGGGCGAGCATCTGGTAGAAGGGGTTGAGGTCGGCGATACCCATGAGCTCCGGGTTGCCGGCGTTGTTGATAAGCCACGCGCCCTGGCCCATGTAGGACAGCAGCAGGCAGCACTTAACGAACGGCCAGGTGGCGTAGATGTTGCCGCGGCCCACATGGCCCATGTCGGAGTAGAGCGCCTCGGCACCGGTGGTGGCAAGGAAGCAGCTGCCCAGAATCATGATGCCCGCGTGGTTGTTGGGGCTCAGCAGAAAAGCGATGCCACGCAACGGGTTGAGGCACAGCAGCACCGCGGGATACTGGCAGACAAAGAACAGGCCCGTGCCGCCCAGGAACAAAAACCACAGCGTCATGATGGGGCCGAAGGCGTGACCGATCTTGGCCGTGCCGATGCGCTGCACCAAGAAGAGCGCGATGATGATGGCAAGCGTGATGGCGACGACACGACCCTGGTCGTCACCGAGCACGGCATGGACCGCCGGGATGGTGCGCAGGCCCTCGATGGCCGTGGTGACGGTAACGGCAGGCGTCAGGATGCCGTCGGCGAGGAGCGCCGCGCCGCCCAGCATGGCGGGGATGATGAGCCACTTGCCGCAGCGCTTGACCAGGCTGTACAGGGCAAAGATGCCGCCCTCGCCGTGGTTGTCGGCGCGCAGCGAGATCAGCACGTACTTGACGGTCGTCAGCAGCGTGACCGTCCACACGACAAGGGAGAGCGCGCCGAGCACGAACTCCTGCGTGACGCTTCCGATGCCGCCGTTGCCGGCAACGAGCGCCTTAGTTACATACATAGGGCTGGTGCCGATATCGCCGTACACCACGCCCAGCGTGACGAGCATCGCCGAGATGCTCACAGGAATCGCAGCGTGCGAAGCTGCCTCCTTGGCCTTTTGTTCCATAAGCCGGTTTCCTCCCAATTTTAACGTTCGACGGGATTATATGTAATCAGCCCATATTTTAATGGCACCGTTTTCCCAGCTAGATAAACATTTATGCGGCCTTTAGGCCACCGCGGCGATATGGAATGTGACAAAGGGACGCCCCCTTTGTCACATTCGTCATTTTCCGAGCCAGTTTTTGAACCACCACTCCATAGAGCGGCTCATCTCGGCCATAAAGGGGCTCGTGTGCTTACGGGTGTAGATGTCGATGACGCGGTCGCCCACCTCGCGGGCGTGCGGGCGAAACATCGCATCCATCTCGGCCACCTGCGCATCCATCGTCGCGGCGTCGGCGCGACAATAACGCTCCTCGTGCACCAGGTTCACCACGGGATGCGCGATTGCCGGACGCTCCTTGCGGGGCGTGCCGATGATGAGCATCGACAGCGGCATGGTATAGGGAGGCAGATCCAGCAGCTCGGCCACTTCCTCGGCATTTTCGACGATATCACCGATGTAGCAGCTCCCCAGCCCCAGGGCCTCGGCGGCAACCACGGCGTTTTGCGCGGCGATCACGGCGTCCTGCGCCGCGATGGCAAAGTCACCCAGACCCGGTGCACGACGGGGCGCCTTGCCCGTGCGCTCGACAAACTCGGGCTCAAAGCAACCCGCGTGCTCAAACAGATCGATCCACTTGGCATAATCGACCACAAATATGAGTGCCCAGGGCGCCTTGGCGATCATGGGCTGGTGATCGCACAGGTCGGCCAGACGGTCCAGCGTAGCCTGCTCGCGAATGCTCACGATGGAATACATCATCATGGCGCCTGCCGACGGCGCACGGCTCGCCGCATGCAGAATCGCCGCCCGCTGTTCGTCGGTCACCGCCACGGGACGGTCATCGTCATCACGCGCGAAGGCACGCGTAGACGAGCGATGCTCCAAGATGTCCAGCACCGCGTTGCCCGTAGTCTCGACCGGATAGCCGTATGTATCCACGACCGCAGCTCCGTCGCTGCCCATGTCCGCCTTGCAAACCTGCTCGCTCATCGCCCTACCCTCGCCATTTCTTTAAGAAGCCTTTACGTTTCCGTGTAATTCCCGTCCATTATCGCGCAGGTCGCCGCTACATTGCGCAACACCGCCACGCACGCGCGTTATTATGGCTGGTTGTTGTGCGCAGTCACCAAATGCAGCGCATATCTTGGTAACAATCGGGTAAACCCCCGCTTTCGTAGGTTTTAGTTTGTGAGGAGTCTCAGCATGTTCGCTGCCGCCATCTCGCTCGTCGGTCTTGCGGCGACCGTCTACCTTGTCTTGCGCGAGGCCAAGGCCATTCGCGCTCAGTCGGGCACCGTTGCCAAAAGCGCTCTTGGATGGAGCGTCGCCTTCGGCCTGTTCCAGCTCTTTTTGACCATTTGGGGCGCCATTGGCCTCGTCGCTCAAAACGAGCCGCTCGCCTTTGTGATGCTCATCCTGACCAACGCCATTCTCACCGGATGCGCTTGGGCCAGCATCGCCCGCGACCGCCTCGCCCCGCGCGTCTTTGCGTTCGCCTCTGCCGACGCCCCCGCCCCCACCGGCAAGCTCGCCCGCCTGCGCGGCGCCTTTGTGGGCAAACCGCTCGTCGCCGCCGTCCTGTGCCTGCTGCTCGCCGGCGTCTTTGCGCTGCTGGGCATGGAGGTCTCGTCCAACCACGACTTTACCTGGGTCTACCCCCTGTGCATCCTGCTCGAGTGGGCCATCATCACCGTGCTCATGACCGGCCTGTTCTTCCTATTCCAGCGCCACGGCGCAGCTCCCGCGGTCCTGGCCTTTGCCCTCTTTGTCCTGGGCATTGCCGAGTTCTTCGTCATCACGTTTAAATCCATGCCCATCCAGCCGGGCGACCTTTCGGCCATCTCCACCGCCGCCGCGGTCGCCGGCAACGGCTACACCTTCTCGATCTCGCTGTTCTGCGTGCTGTCCATGGGCTTTACCGCCATCGCCATGCTGCTATGCGAGTACGCCGGCCTGGTGGCACCGCACCGTCAAAAGGGTGCCGCCAACGCCAAGCGCATGCTGCTCATCAACCTGCTCGTGGCGGTGCTGTGCCTGGGCGGCGTGACCGCGCATGTCACGCTTATCGACTACTACAACACCCTCGGCATCACCGTCTACACCTGGCGTCCGCTCGAGAGCTACTGGCGCGAGGGCTACCTGCCTGCCTTTATTAGTGCGGCGCAGTCCATCAAGCCGCCCAAACCCGCCGACTACTCCGTCGACGATGCCAAGACCACGCTCAAAAAGTACGCCAAGGCCTACGACAAGTCCGACGCCGCCAAGAGCGACGAGCGCGCCGCCGCAAAGGAGCAGTTCGACAGCGAGAAGCCCACGGTCATCGCCATCATGAACGAGACGTTCTCGGATCTGTCGATCTACCAGAACATGCGCGCCGGCTACGAGGGTCCGCAGTACTTTAAGAGCCTGTCCAACTGCCTCAGTCGCGGCAAGCTCTATGTGAGCGCCTACGGCGGCGGTACCGCCAATACCGAGTTTGAGTTTATGACCGGCAACTCCATGGCCAACCTGGGCTCGGGCGTGTACCCCTACACCATCTACAACATGGAAACGACTGGGAACCTGGCAGAGCAGTTCAAGTCGCTCGGATATTCCACCACGGCCATGCACCCCAACCACGCGACCAACTGGAACCGCGAGAACGTCTACAAGGACTTTGGCTTTGACCAGTTCCTGTCCATCAACGATTTCCAGGGCGCCGATACCCTGCGCGGCATGGTGACCGACCAGGCTACCTACGACAAGATTCTTGAGCTGCTCGACCAGAACGCCGATCCGCAGTTTATCTTCGACGTGACCATGCAGAACCACTCGGGCTACGATACGGGTCTGCTGCCGGTCGACAAGCAGATGCACCTGAACATCGACACGACCGACCTGGACGCCAAGACCGTCGAGGACGGCACGCTCTCCGATGTCGACGAGTATGTCTCGTGCATCGAGCAGTCCGATCAGGCGCTGCGCTACTTCCTCAACGCCCTGAGCAAGCTCGACCGCAAGGTGGTCGTGGTGTTCTGGGGCGACCATCAGCCGTTCTTCCCGTCCAAGTTCAACGACAAGTGGTTTACCGGCGAGGACGACGCCACCCACCAGGAGCGTCTGTGGCAGACCGACTACATCATCTGGGCCAACTACGACGTTGCCGGCTGCGACCAGACGAGCGAGGTCGACGACTTGTCTACCAACTACCTGTCCACCCAGCTGATGCAGCTGATCGGCGCCCCGCTGACCGACTACCAGAAAGCGCACATGACGCTGCGAGAGTCGCTGCCCGCCATCAACTCCGTGGGCTACGAGGACGCCAGCCTGCGCTGGGCGCTTTCCTCCAACGTCACCGGTGACGACGCCGCTGCCGCAGCCGCCACCAAGGCACGCGAGGATTACGCCAAGATGCAGTATTACGAGATGTTCCGCGACGGCAAGAACGTGTACACCGAGCACTTCCAGACCGAGGCCAACGAGACCGACCCCAACCTGGCGCCGGGCACGACCAAAATCAAGTAGCGGGTCTATCGACCTGGTTCGTCCGCCCGGGCGGCGCGGAACGTAAGGTTCCCTGCTCGGACAGTCCTGCTCGCACGGAGAGCACATTAAGTGCTCTCCGGCTC
>UQMW01000055.1 GCA_900542275.1 uncultured Collinsella sp. | reverse complement strand
AGGCGCGCTCTTCTTCGTACAGGCGGCCGAGCGTGGGGGCATCGACGTTCTCGGCAAAGACCGAGAACTTGCCGGCGCGCAGCTGCGGATCGATCATAAAGCGCACGAGGGGCTCGCCGACAAAGACATAACGGCGCTTTTCGGCCTGCGCCTTCACAAACTCGCGGACCTCGCGCGAAAGCTCGGGGTAGAACGGGGCGAGCATGGGATCGTCGTCGGCGGCGATCAGGATGGTATAGAGTGCCGGCGCCGTGTTGACGCCATTGATCACCAGAGTCTGATCCTCCATGTCGCGAGCGGCCTGCTTGGCAAGCTTCTTAAAGGAGAACGGGGCACGGGTGGCACCGAAGATGCCGGCCACGTGGTCCTCGAAGATGTTCAGGAAGTTCACGAAAGATCACTCTCCGTATAGGTTCTTTGGTATCCGAGCAAATATAGGCATATCCCAACGATTATAGAGGATAGGGTTCCCGCAACTGCCGCCTTGGCGGCGACCGCGGCTGCAAGGCTGGCAATTTCCATATGGTGTGCAAGACAGGATGCCGCTGCGCAGCCGATGCCGGTGACAGCGATGGCGGCGATGGCGGCAAGGTTTGAGCCCTGATCGGCACGCTTGGCATGGGCATTGAGCAGCGCAGATGACGCCGCGGCAGTTGTCGCGACCAGCGCAAAGGCAGCCCAAAGGAGCGGGTCTTCCAGCGCTTCGGCAACGTTGCCGAGCCCCAGTACGCCTCCGGCTGAAAGCGCGACCGTGGCCAGACGGGCAAAAAGCGCGCCCATGCCCGTTGCCGCGGCGGCGCTTGCCGGGCCGAGCCAAAATGACGCGACGCCGGCGGCGACCCCAGCTGCCAGGAAGGTATTGCCGGTCAGACAGCCAAGCGCAAGCGCGCAGGTGAGTGCGGCGCTCGCGGCAGCCTCGGTGCGACCCCAGGCGATCCACCAACCGGACATGGCAGCGGCAAAGATCACCGCGACGGGCAACATCGACAGGATGCCCTGCGCCTGCATGGTGGCGTTGGCCATGAGCACCAAAAAGCCCACAGCCGAGATGGCCGAGCCAATTTGGGGGGCCAGGCCAGCCGCCGCTCCGATCGCGATAGCCGCAATGACCAGGCCGGGAAGCGCCGCGACCCCGGCCGTTTGCATCAGCAAAAAGCTAAAGGCGCCGCACGTTAGCGCCGAGATAGCGTGCATGGTGTAGTCGCGCGCATGGCTCCAGCGCGTGCCCGCCCAGCCGAGCGCGGGGTCGACCTCGATGGCGTCGTCCTCGTAGTACGACGGCTCGATATCGTCGAGCTCCTGCTCGTCATCCGAAAGCTCGCCAACCATTTGCTCCAGACTGCGACGGCCCTCGCGCACGCTGCCCAGACCGGCAAGGAGTTGGTCGCAAAATGCCTCGATGCTGTTGGGGCGGTCCTGCGGCATGGGGGAGAGCGCGCTCATGAGCGCGGCCTCGGCTCCCGGGGGAAAGTGTGGTATCAGCTCGCTGGGATAGGTGGCGCCGCCGATGATGCGGTCGAGCGAGTCGGCGGGCGTGGCCGCCATAAAGGGAGCGCTGCCGCACAAGCCCTCATAGATAACGCAGGCAAGGGCAAAGACATCGGCGCGTTCGTCGACCGTGCCGGTCTCGATATCGAGCTGCTCGGGCGGCATGTAGCCGATGGTGCCGCCGCGCGAGCCGCCAAAGCCACCGGCGGACGACAGTCGCGCCATGCCAAAGTCGGTGAGCTTTACATTGCCCGAGTGGTCGATGAGCACGTTGGCGGGCTTAATGTCCAGGTGGAGTACGCCATTGCTATGGGCGAAGGTGAGCGCCTGGCCCAGGGCATCGGCAATGGCCGCGGCCTCGTCAAAGGTGAGCGAGTGGCCGTCCACGCGATGCAAAAACTCGGCCAGCGACATGCCATCGACATATTCCATAACCAGGTAGGCATAGGCTGTGTCATGCGTAAAGTCGATGACCTGCACGATATTGGGATGTTGAAGCATGGCGGCAGTGTGCGCCTCGCGCAGGACATCCATGATGTCGCTGGCGGGCATGCCGGCGCCGTTGATAAGGGGGATGCGCTTAATGGCGACGCGGCGGCGCAGGTGCGTGTCGCGGCAAATCTCGATGGAGCCAAAACCGCCGGTCGCAAGTGTCTCGAGCGGCTGGTACCGCTTGAGCAGCTCGCGAGAGCTGGTGCCCTCCAAAGGAACGTCCGGCGAGAACCGGGCGGTATGTTGCGAGAAAAGCGGCATGGCCAACCCTCGTGCGTTTAAAGTTCGTTTGCGAGCGGCGGGCGCGGGGCCGGGCCGTTCGCGGTGGCATAGATGCTGCTAGTGTAGCACGCTCGGGCAGATGGCGAGGAAACGGGGATGAGGTGGTCCGATCGATTCGGGCCGTTTCGGCTCGTTCGGAAAGCGCACCCCAGTTTTCAGCCAAATAATGGGATGCGCCTTCCAAATGGGGTGGGCTGCGGAAACTGCATCCCAGAATATTGGCCTGGAACGGGACGGACTTTCCGAATCGGCGCTCAAAAGGAAACCGCATCCCGCTTTGGGGCGGGGGCTGCGGACAAAAGCCGGACCGTGACCTGGCTCGGATTGGAGTTAGCGTGAATCGTTGATGTTGGCCGGTGTGGGCATGGAGATAGATGAGCGGATCGAGCGATATAATGACATGCTATGGAGGCCATATGCTCTTTTCCCGCCGTTCTGCCACATCTGCCTGCGCCATTGTGCTTATCGTAATGGCGGTCACCCCTTATCACCGGTTTTCATCTTCACTTGGCTTGGCATCAGGTGCAATGACCTGGCTCGTTATCCTTGGCGCATGCCTCGCGGCGTTTGTTCATGGTACTGCGCTATGCAAGGGGGGAATGAGAAGGCCGAGGTATCTCGGTGCCATCGGTGTTTTCCTCGGTGTTATTGCAACGGTTCCCGAATGGGCTGACCTTGCTTTCTATGCTCGCGGAGATTCTATTCCATTCGTGTTTGCGCCTATCTGGCTGTTGCGCGGCGTTTCATGCGCCTCGTGCTTTGCTGGGTCGCTGCTCCTCTCATATGTAATTTGGGATACGGCGGGCTCTCCTTTGACGCAGGGGGCGACGCGGGCTGACGAAAGAGAAACTCGTCATCCGCAGGACGCGATTTTTACAGAAACAATAGCCGTCATGTCTTGTCTGCTGTTCTGCTGTCGAGTTTCATGGAGAGTCATCCCCGAGCCATGGGGAATATCCTCTGCATCGGCCGCACCAATTGGTCTTGCGCTTTTAATTCCGCTAGCCTATTTCGTATTGGCTGCGGTCCCGCTGCTTTGCTGTCCCCGCGCCTTTGGTCGGGGGCAGGGCGACGTGTCTGCCCGTTCTGTGCTCGTGGCAGTTCCCATTGGCCTTGTTCCGGCTGTCGAGGTGGCATATTTTGCAAGCGGTGCCACGGTCATTGCATCACTGTCGATGGGGTCCGCTATTGCTGTTGCCGCCTTCGTATACACATTGCTAAGGGAGAAACGGAACAACGATTCGGATATCCCCCGCACGTCCGACCCATTCGATGCGGGAGCGTTTTCTCCCTCTCTGTCGCCTCGAGAAGAGCAGTTTGTTCGATTGTTGCTCAAAGGGAAAACGCCGGCGGAAATTGCCAGGGAGACGGATACGAAGCCATCGACGGTGCGGACCACGCTTCACCGAGCATACGGGAAGGCGTCGGTTGCGGGCTCGCGTGAGCTGGTGGCGCTGTTTGCGGGTGGGGGCGAAGCTGTAGAGTCTGAGCTGTCGCAGCGGCATGCCGGCGATATGTTGGCATTAGCTCGGACGCACCGGCTGCTTCGATATCTGCCCACATCTTTTTTTATTTTCCTTGCGGCAGGTCCCTTGGTAATGGCGAATAGCGATTGGGAATCCAGCGTTACGCGGGCAGTCGCCTTTTCTCTTGCAAGCTATACATTGGGCCTCGGACTGTTTCTTTCGCCGTATTGCGCGGTTGTAAAGACAAATCATGACGCTGATCTGGATAGGGCAGGCGAAGCGATTGGGCTCGGAAGCCCGTGCATGTGGGCGATACTGTCTGCCGTGGAATGGGCTTTTGTCTATATCGCGGCATGGAGGTGCATACGCGATCCGTTGATGGCTGCACCGGTCCTGTTTTGCGGCATAGCGTCTATGGCTTCGCTTGCTGTTAAGCTGCGCCCGTTTAAGGTTCATGCCCATACTCGGGCTATCGTGCCGTCGGCGTTAATAGGTGTATTCGCTTTAATCTATGCAGCAACTAGGGGGCGAATTCATGGACTTGCGGTACTGACGGGGATGCTGCTCACGTATATAGTGCTGCGAAGCTGTCCGCAGCGCAAAATGCTTGGGGTATGGATGCTCTGCTTTGGGGCGATGGCTCCTGTTTGGGTTGTCTTGCTCAACATGGCGCAGGATCTGATGGTTTTCGAGCCGCTGTTCCTCGCGTCGCTGTTGGGGCATAGTTCGGCTGTCAATGTCGTCGTGGCAACGGTGGTCGTCTGCTGGTCTGCGCCCATGTTCGTCACGCACATCGCGCTCGCCCGCTCGGTTGAGGACGAGAAGGCCGTCTTGGGGTACCGCGCGAACGGGTCCACCGAAACAGCCCGCGTGCGCCAGCTGGCCCTGCTTATGTCTCGCTCCCTTTCTGATGTTCAGTCGCAAATCTTGCTGATGACGGCAGAGGGCGCAACGACAAAGGCTATTGCGGAGGACGTAGGTTATGCTGCATCTACGGTGCAAGCGTTGCGATCCGCATCTTATCGCCAGTTGAAGATCAAGAATAAAGCGCAGCTTATTTCATTGTTATCGCAGGTAGATAACGTGTAAACGCCTGAGCAATCAACTCAATAGCGAGTGTTTACAGACATCTTTCTCTATTCATGCAAAAGTTGCCGTGCGTCGACGCATTGTTAACCGCTTGTGATTAGGGCCGGGTCGAGCGTTGTTGCTCGGCCCGGCCAATGGGAGGGTGATGTTGCTTGAATAGAAATCTAATACGGCACGAGTTGTCCAAGATATTTGGCAATCCTATATTTGCGTTGACCCTTATGGTTGCAACTGCAATTTCGATGGCGGCCGCCATTGAGGCATGGTGGACGCTCGAGACTGAGCGCAAGCAGCTGTTATCTTTTGGCTACGGCATTGGTCTGCAGTCTCAGACATACCTCGGTCAAACGCGTGAAAGTAGCTTTGGCAACTGGATTGTTGTGAGCGCGAACGCGCCGTTGTTAGCGTCGGTGTTTTTCTATGCGCTGCCGTTGCTTGCCATGTTGGCCGGGTCGTGGTCATGCCTGTCCGAGCGTTTGAGCGGTTACGAGGCACAGATCTGCACGCGTGTTTCTAGAAATGCATACGTGAACGTGAAGATGCTGTCTGCTTTCCTCTCTGCGTTTGCGGTCACGGCTATTCCGCTACTCGTGAACTTTCTGATTGTCTCAATGCTGTTTCCCGCGTATCTCCCCCGAGTCGACGAATCGACTTACGTCGGGCTCTATCTGCATAGCTATTTTTCTGGCCTGTTTTATTCCCGGCCTCTGTTATACGTGCTGGTTTATACGCTGTTCGATGCGGTGGCGCTGGGGGTTCTATCCATGGCCGTGACCGGTCTGTCGGTTGTGTTTCGCAGCAGAATCAAGGCGATGGTCGTTCCATATCTGATTATGGTTGCATGGCACTTTGTTAACGACTGGATTTTTAGCGTCCTTTCATGCGTCGGCTTTAACTGCAACATTCTTAACAGCATCAGGTCGGAATCACTAAATAACTGGCCCGACATCCGAGCGGGGGTTGCGGAAATCATCTTGCTGTTCGTCTTTTCTTTGGTTTCCGCGAGATTCTTAAAAAGACGCGAGGTGGTCTGATGCTGTTTAGGCTGGTCGCCGCGGACCTGAGGACCGTTTTGAAGAAGAACATCATCACTTTTATTGCAATTGCGGCAGTGACCGTTGCGAACTTGGTGTACGCCTACGGATTGTCTTCTGTGTATGGGGTTCGGACGGATACCTTGGGGTTTGCGGATAATCTTGCGCTCGTGTTTGCCGGATCTGCTCCGTTTGAGCCTAGGCCCGGGGTCATGTTTGTGCCTCCGCTAGGATGGCTATTTCTCATTCTGCTTATTCTCTATACAACACTCGACTATCCGACCGAATCGTTGCACGGGCTTGGTTTACAAGCACTTGTTCGATGCCGGGCAAGAACCCTTTGGTGGGTCTCGCGTTTTATCTTGGTGGCGGCAGTAACGGCATTTTCACTGCTCGTGGTGGTTTGCTCTGTTGTGATTTGGAGCTTGGTGGTGAGCTCCTCGTTCAGCGCGGTCATTCATGGTGAGTCGCTTCAACTGGCTAATTTGGCGCCGTGGTTTCTCAAAGCTGCCGAGGCAGATGCGCTGCCGTTTTTCATAGGTCTCTTATTTGCTTTTGAGGCGCTTGCGTTTGCGCAGGCAGCGGTTGGGTTTGTGCTTGGGTCGTCAGTCTCGTTTGTGGTTTTAATGAGCTACCTGATCTGCTCGGCATATGCACGACATTGGGCGCTATTGGGTAACGCCTTGATGCTGTTGCGCTGGGGTGGAATTGTCAAAGAGGGAATCGCGGCGGGCTCGAGTGTCTTGTCATCAATTGGGCTTATGTCGTTATGCCTATCGTTGGGTGGACTGTGGTTTCGAAGGGCCGACCTTATAGAAAAGGGGGACAAGATATGAGTGTGATCGTAAGGGGCGTATCGAAGCGCATGGGTAAAAACGATGTCCTGCGCAACGTGTCCATCGAGGTTGACCCTGGGACTGTGGTCGGGCTTCAGGGGATAAACGGTTCGGGTAAGACCATGCTCATGCGAGCGGTTTGCGGGTTGATCAAGCCTACCGAAGGCGAAATCTCTATCGATGGCCAAAGGCTTGGGGCGGACATCTCGTTCCCGCCGAGTCTGGGGATGTTGATCGAGGCGCCTTCCTTTTTGGGATATCTGTCTGGCTACGACAATCTGAAGCTCATCGCTCAGATCAAGGGCGTTGCCACCCCCGAGGACATTCGCTCTGCCCTGCGGCTCGTGGGGCTCGATGCAGACGAAAAAAAGAAGTTCCGAGCATACTCGCTTGGGATGAAGCAGCGTCTGGGGATAGCTGCGGCAATTATGGAGAAGCCGAAGCTGCTTGTTCTCGATGAGCCAACGAATGCCCTCGACGAAGCGGGCGTTGAAATGCTCAAGCGCGTTGTGGCGATGGCGGCATCAACGGGTCGTGAGGTCCTTCTGTCCAGCCATGACGGAGAGGTGCTCGAGGAACTGGCCGATCGGGTTTACTGCATGCGCGACGGTGCCGTTGTGAAAGTTCGGGAAAGGTCGTGAGCGCGATGAAGAAGACCCTGTGGACGAGAAGATCGGCGCTCGCGCTTTTTTGCTGTGCTGCTACCGGCCTTGCGGGCATGAGGGTGAGCGTCGTTAACGGGAACCGGACGGTCATTCCTGAGAAATATTACGCGGAGGGCGAATGGCTCTCGATGGATGGAGCGTTTCTGGGGTCGAAGGATGTGGTGACTGATGGGTATTCGTTTTGCATAGACGGGGCAGAGTTGCTCACGCCGCGCGAGTATCTCAAACGAGCACATGACGATTATTCAAAATATGGCACCGTGGATACGAAAACGAGACTGAAGGATGCCGACATCACGTGCGTTATCGCCGTAAAGATGCGTGTCAGAAATAGGGATAATATCGACGGTGGAATCAAAGCGTATGTTTGGCATCTGGTTCCGGAGTCTGCGCCAAACTATGATTTTGTAGTCAATACCGATCTGATAACGCAAGCCATGCCGGTCCTTGGCGGCTCTGCTGCGTTTGCCGTGGAGGTTGGGGCAGAAAACGAGTTGCTCGTCCCATTTATGATGCAGAACACCAACGACTATTTCGAAGGTTACGAGACCGTCCGTTTTGAGAAAGCATTTCCCGGGACTTACACGATGAAGATGACCGATCTGCCGGAGCGGAGGCTCTTAAGGTTTGAAGTGAAATAGCTCGAGAGCAAGGCAAAACGGGTCCATTGGCGGTACGCGCGCCCGATTCCAGGCGCCCCGGCCCGGAATCGGGCGCGGGACGAGGCGCCTTCGGTGTCGGCCGGATTACCGCTTCTTCTTCTTGTTCTTCTTCTGCTTGCGCTGCTTGCCCTTGGTCTCCTGGGGCTTGTCGCCCTGTTTTGCTTCGGCAGCGGCCTTTTCTGCCTTCATCTTCTTGCGTTTGGTCTCGATGCGGAGTTTTTTGTTGATGCGCGCCTTAAGGAAGGGACCGAACTGCTCGGCATCGCCGCGGACAAAGGTGTCCTTAGGGATCGTCACGCCCTGGTCGGCGAACATGGCCACAAAGATGCGCTCGCCGTCGAGCACGTGGTCGAGCTTTTCAAACGGGAAGAACTGCGACTTGCCGCTCGTGCCCCAAACCATCAGGCCGTCCTCGTTGGCGGCGACGCGGCGATAGCGGCCACCCATGGACTCGTCGGCCTCAACGGCGTCGATAAAGTCGCGGGCGAGGGTGTGGTGTAGGTTTTTGCTCCACCAGGCCAAAAAGGCGCCGAATACGATCAAGACGACGCCAAACTTGATCCAGTTGCCGCCGGCCACCAGCATGCCGATGCCGATGAGCGCGGCAATTGCCGCGGCGACATACAGCGAGCCGCGACGCCTGGGCGAGGCGACCAGGCGGGCGAAGTCGGTGACGAGGTCGTTTTCGTATTGGTACTCGTTGAGGTACAGGATGCCGTCGTCGGCTGCGGCCTGCTCCTCGAGCGCGACCTCGACCTGGTCGGCTGCTTCGGAGGGAACGAGGTTGCTCTCTGCGTCTGCCATGCTCTTTGGACTCCTATCGCGGCGGGCTCGCCGTACGGGTTATTATGGAATGCAGTATGCCGTGCGACCGCATGGCCGCCGCGGCAACAAGACTCAGTATACCCGGGGGAGCACCCATGGAATCGTTGTACCGAAAGTATCGCCCGCTCACCTTTGACTCCGTGGTGGGCCAGCAGCATATCGTCTCGACGCTCGAGCACGCCATCACCGAGGGGCGCCTGTCCCACGCCTACCTGTTCTGCGGACCGCGCGGCACGGGCAAGACCACCATGGCGCGCATTCTGGCCAAGGCGCTGCTGTGCCGCAATGCCGAGGCGGCGCGCGCCGAGGGTGCAAGCGGCTGCATGCCCGACGGTACTTGCGAGGAGTGCGAGCTCATTGCCGAGGGTAACCACCCCGATGTCTACGAGCTCGATGCCGCCTCCCGCACGGGCGTGGACAATGTGCGCGAGGAAATCATCAACTCCGTCAACTTTGCCCCGGTGCGCGGCAAGTACAAGATCTATATCATCGACGAGGTTCACATGCTCACGACGGCGGCGTTCAACGCGCTGCTCAAGACGCTCGAGGAGCCGCCGGCACACGTGATCTTTGTGCTGTGCACCACCGACCCGCAAAAGATTCTGGAGACCATCCTCTCGCGCTGCCAGCGTTTCGATTTCCATCGCATCGGCAACGAGGATATCGAGCGTCGCCTGGCATACGTGTGCGAGCAGGAGGGCTTCGATTACGACGATGAGGCGCTGGCTATCGTGGCGCGCCATGCCAAGGGCGGTATGCGCGACGCGTTGTCCACGCTGGAGCAGCTGAGCGTCTTTGGCAACGGTTCTGTGCATGCGGACGACGCCCGCTCGCTTTTAGGCGAGGTTTCGGACCAGATTCTGGGCGAGTTTTCCCGCGCCATTGCCGATCGCGATGTTGCCGAGCTCTATGGACTGATCCGTGCGCAGGTCGAGGAAGGAAACGACCTGCTGGAGCTGACGCGCGACCTGGTGGCGCATGTGCGTGACGTGTACGTTGCCTGCGTTGCCGGTGCCCGTGCCGAGCTGTTTGAGGGCGGCTCCGAGCAGGCCGAGGCGCTTGCTGCCGAGGCCGCTGCCTTTGGCGAGCATCCTGCCGACCGCCTGGCCCGTGTGCTGACGGTGCTCGACGATGCCGCACTGGAGATGAGGGGCGCGAGCGACGTGCGCCTGGTGCTCGAGATCGCCTGCACGCGCCTGGCACGTCCCGAGGCCGATTTAACGATTGAGGCATTGGCCGAGCGCGTGGCACGTCTGGAGGCCATGGTTGCCAATGCAGCGGTACCGGCGAGCGTGGCTGCTGCTCAAGCGAGTGCGCCTGCGGCTGTCGCGGCTGCACCCGCGACGACACAGCAACCGACGCTGATCTCGGGTGCCCGAGCTGCTACTCCTGCGGCGACCGCCGCCCCCGCTGCTACGTCCGCGCATCAGGGTGGCATGCCTTGGGACCGCGGTGCTGCTGTTCCAGCTGCCCAGCCTGCGCCCAAGTCCGCGGCTCCGGCTCCCGCGCCCAAACCTGTAACGCCTGCACCTCAACCCGTTACGGCTCCGGCTCCCGCGCCTGCTGCATCGACCATGCCGGTGTCCAAGCCCAACACTGCCGCTCAAGTTGCTGCCGCCGGTGCTGCCGAGACCCCCGCGGTCGAGGATGCCGGAGAGCTGCAGCGCAAATGGGCCGAGGTTGTCGAGCGCGTCAAGGCTCGTCAGGCCTCCTACGCAGGGCTTTTGCTCAACGCTCGCGCCACGGCCGACGACGGCTCCAAACTCACCGTTTCGTTCCCTTCGGGCTCGACCTTTGCCATCAAGATGCTCGGTCGCGCCGATACGCAGTCGGTGGTCCTGCCGACGGTCTGCGCGGTCTTCGGTCGTCGCACCGTCGACTATGTCCTGGATGGGGGTGGCACGCCGGCTCCTCAACATGAGGAGCATTCTCCATCTGCACGGGCTGCGGCATCTGCGGACCCGCAACCCGTGTCCTCGGCGGCCCCTGCATCCTCGAGCGCCAGCGCGCCGCAGCCAAAAGCGGCACCGGTAGCGGCACCGACCCCGTCGGCGCCTGAACCCGCTGCGCCCAAACAGGCTGCTCC
>UQMW01000054.1 GCA_900542275.1 uncultured Collinsella sp. | reverse complement strand
CCTTCGCACGCTCGGCACGCAGGGCGGCCAGCTCCTCACGCTCGCGGCGTGCCTCTTCCTGGGCCTCGCGACGAGCTTTCTCGGCGCGGAGCTCTTCCAACTCGGCGCGTTCCTCGGCAGACAGTGGTTGGGACTCAAGCTTGGCCATGGTACAGCCCTTTCTTTTAAAAAAAGCCGCCGACACAATGTCAGCGGCTTATCAAATCCAAGGGTGGAGACGAAGGGAGTCGAACCCTCGGCCTCTGCCATGCGACGGCAGCGCTCTCCCAACTGAGCTACGTCCCCAAGACAAGTTGATATTTTACCTACGGCTCGCCAACTGTCAACGCCCAATACCCAGTCTTTTTGGGACGCGGCTATTTTGACAACTTTTCGAGCAGGCGATCCTCTCGATGATTTTTTAACCCCCGTCCCAGAAAAATCATCGGCGAGCGCACTACTTTGCGCTGGTGAGGACGCCGGTGGTGTCGAACGCCGGGGTGAAGCTCTCGTCTACCGCTCCACCTTCTTGCCAAAACATCGTCGTAAAGCCCAGGTCGTCGGCATGGTCGAGCACCTGCTCGTACTCCTCGCGCGTCACGGCGCGCGCCAGGTCGCCGCCTTGTTCGCGCATGAGGGCATTGGGCGTGTACTGGTTCATGACCGAGATCGGCACGTCGCCCATCGTCTGCCACACCAGGTCCAACACGCGGCACGAATCGTCCGCATGCCCCGGCAGCACCAGATGACGCACGATTATGCCGCGCTTCATGAGCCCGTCCCCGTCTACCAGCTCTCCCCCGCGGCGCTCAATTTCGCGCGCCATCTGGGCCAGACCCGACACAGCCACGCGCGGGTAGTCCTTAATATGAGAGAGTGACTGCGCAAGCGCCGCATTGGCATACTTAAAGTCGGTAAGCCACACGTCGACCAAATCGCCGAGCGCCGCCACGGCACTCGCACGCTCATAACCGCTCGTGTTGTAGACGATTGGAATGACCAGTCCGCGCTCCCGAGCTGCGGCAATCGCGGCCGGCAGCAGGTGAGCATAATGCGTCGCCGTCACCAGATTGATGTTATTGGCACCTTGGTCCTGCAGCTCCAGCATAATCTCGACCAGGCGCTCGGGCGAAATCTCAAGCCCAAAATTGCCCGTCGAGATCTCGTGGTTCTGGCAATAGATACATTTGAGCGAACAGCCGCTAAAGAAAATCGTACCCGAGCCGGCCTCGCCCGAAATGGGCGGCTCCTCCCACATATGGAGCGCCGCGCGGGCCACCTTGAGCGTGTCATCGGCACCGCATACGCCGTGCGCACCCTCGTCGCGCACCGCACCGCAACGGCGCGGACACAAATGGCAGGCGGGCGAAAAAAGTTCGGTCAACGGCGTCGACATAAAAACATGCTCCAAAACAACGATTCAGCAGCTCAAACGTAAAGGGACCAACCGCACAGACGGCTCGAGCCCAAGGCGCCGTAATCGTCCGACACGATTTTTGTAATGTCAAGACTGGAATCGATAAAGTGCCGCTTTATGATGTAGGTATTCCGCCCCCCGCGGAGCAACTGGGTGAACCGTCGCGTTTATTTAGGGAGCCCACACAGTCGTACCTAGTACAGGTATCCTTCGTTGTTAAGGACGCTGGAACAGTCGATGAGGGCACCCACCTGTTTTAGGTGGGTTCATTTTCGTAACGTGGGGGGTGGTTTTTATTTGCCGAAAACCACCATTACAGCCCATATGGATCCCCGCCGGTATCCCGACAATCCATCGACAACATCCCAATATCTGGTAAGCGCGTGATTATCGCTGCGTGCAATTCCATGCACCCCCCTTGGTCGAGTATCATGGTTCGGCTATGCCCTTTGCGCTTAGCAACCTTTGACCTTTTCCTTCGACGCTTGGCGGTTTTTAGATTCATGGCTTCATCCCCGAGCTACATACCGTATCTATGCGTGGCAGCGGCGGCCTTTATCACGACCTTCCTCACGGTGCCCCTGGTCAAGCGCTTGGCAATTAAGCTCGACGCCGTCGACTATCCTTCTAAGCGCCGCATTAACACCAAGCCCATCCCGCGTTTGGGCGGAACGGCGGTGTTTTTGGGCCTGGTCGTTGCCTGTATTGTGCAAATCCTAGGCACCTGGTACCTGGGTTGGCCGCCCGTTTTGGTGCCCCACCCCCGTCTGCACATCAGCTACCCCATACTTGCGCTTTCTTTTACCGTCATCTTTGCGACCGGCGCTATCGACGACGTCTTCCAGCTCAAGCCCAAGCAAAAGCTAGCCGGACAGGTCCTCGCCGCGCTTATCGCCTGTATCGGCGGCCTGCGGATCGGCGTCATCGTCAACCCGTTTGCCCCCGGCGAAATCATGCTCGGATGGCTCGCCTACCCCATCACCGTGATCTATCTGGTGGCATTCACCAACATCATTAACCTCATCGACGGCCTCGACGGCTTGGCCACGGGCATCTGCGGCATCGCGTCGTTCACCATGTTTTCGATGGCCGTTCTCTCGGGCCGCATCGACGCCGCCGCGCTCTCCATTGCGCTCTTTGGCGCCTGTCTGGCCTTTTTGCGCTACAACTTCAACCCCGCAAGCATCTTCTTGGGCGACTCGGGGTCGCTGCTTCTGGGCTTTGCGCTGGGCTCCATCTCGCTGCTCAACGTGAGCCGCACCGCCGCGCTCACCTCGCTCATCATCCCGCTCATCGTGGCCGGCGTGCCCATCATCGATACGTTTAGCGCCATCGTGCGCCGCAAGCGCGCCCACATTAGCATTGGGCAGGCCGACAAGGGCCACATCCACCACCGCCTCATTCAAGAGGGTTACAACCAAAAGCAGGCCGTACTACTCATCTATGCCTGGTGCATCATGCTTTCGGCCGGCGCCGCCGCGATTAACCAGGTCGAAGTGCCCATGCGTGTGCTCATCTTTACCGTGCTCGCCATTGGCTCGGCGGCCTTTGCCAAGCACCTGCACCTGTTTGAACCCGTGCTACGCCACCATTACAACAAGCGCACGCATGAGGACGAGCTCGTCACCCCCGACGACCCCGCCTTTAAGCAGGAGGAGCAGGCAGCCGAGGAGCGCAAAGAAGAGCGCCACCACAAGCTCTAGGGCAAGCTGCCGAGAATGTGCCAAGGCACCGTTAGCCAAGCGCGGCCGCGCCGCACCCATCGCACATGCCGCACCACGCGCGTCCCTCTCCCGCCCCTCGCCTACTTACGCACCGCCTCTCTAATAAACACGCTATCATCTTGACCCATGAACATACGTTAGGAGCAATCATGCCAAACGAGAACAGCTACGAAGTCGCGCTGCAAAAGAGCAACGCCATTCGCGAGGGCCTGGCCAAGACGCCCGAGAAGTTCACCATGCTCACCGGCGACCGCCCCACCGGCCGTCTGCACCTGGGCCACTACTTCGGTACCCTCAAGGGCCGCGTGGAGCTACAGAACATGGGTGCAAAGACCAACGTGCTCATCGCCGACTATCAGGTCATCACCGACCGCGACACCACCGAGCACATCCAGGACAACGTGTACAACATGGTCATGGACTACCTTGCCTGCGGCATTGACCCCAACAAGACCATGATCTACGCGCACTCCGCCGTGCCCGCCGCCAACCAGCTCATGCTGCCGTTCCTGTCGCTGGTCTCCGAGGCCGAGCTGGCGCGCAACCCCACCGTCAAGGCCGAGATGGAGGCCTCGGGCCACGAGCTCACCGGCCTTCTGCTCACCTACCCGGTGCATCAGGCCTGCGACATCCTGTTCTGCAAGGGCAACGTCGTGCCCGTCGGCCGCGACCAGCTGCCGCACATCGAGCTCACCCGCACCATCGCCCGCCGCTTTAACAACCGCTACGGCAAGGTGTTCCCCGAGGTCGACGCGCTGCTGTCCGAGACCCCGCTGCTGCCGGGCCTGGACGGTCGCAAGATGAGCAAGAGCTACGGCAACGCCATCAACATCTCGATGACCGCCGAGGAAACGGCCAAACGCATCAAGAAGAGCCAGACCGACTCCGAGCGCATGATCACGTTCGATCCCGAGAACCGCCCCGGCGTGTCTGGCCTGCTTTCAACAGCCGCCATCTGCACCGGCCGTTCCGAAGTCGAGATTGCCGAGGAGATTGGCATGGGCGGCTCCGGCCAGCTCAAGAAGTACGTGACCGAGGCCGTCAACGAGTACTTCGCACCTATCCGCGAGCGTCGCCAGCGCTACGAGAACGATCTGGACTATGTGAAGGACGTCCTGCATGAGGGCAACCGTCGCGCCAATGAGATCGCCGAGCAGACCCTGGCCGAGGTTCAGGACGCCATGGGCATGGTGTACTAGACCGATTTGTTGGCTTGAGCTTTCGATTGCTTTAGGGCGGGCGCTACGGCGTCCGCCTTTTTTGGAGCCGGACCGCTTCAGCTCCATCCATCACACTCTCCCGACAAACAGGAACAGGCCCGCCGGCAGTTAGCTGCCAGCGGGCCTGTTCCCGAAGTACACCGTTGAATCGCACAGAGGGGAGGGATGCGAATCAAACTCAACAGGGCAGGCTTTTTCATCGCCTATTGCCTGCTCCGTTGCTGAAACCAATATAGTTCACCGTGGCTTACTTTCTAGCGTCAAACTACCCCAACACACCTTCTCCATAAGTTAGCCCAGGTAAACCTGCAACGGAAAGCCACCACAAAGGGGACAGGCGCCTTTGTGGTGGCTTTGACCACGGCAGAGCTGTTAGAGTCCAGCAGGCCAACGACAGGCGGCCAGATCAACATGCATGGGATCGGCAAACGTCACGCCCTCCCCCATTAAGAGCTCGCGCTGAGCATCGGGGCCGCCAAAGGCAAAGCCCTCACAGATACGGCCGTCGGCAAACACCACGCGATGACAGGGAATTTGGCCAGGGCGCGGATTACTATGAAGGGCATACCCCACGTACCGCGCACTTCGTGGACGACCGGCAAGCAGTGCCACCTGACCATACGTGGCGACCATCCCCTCGGGGATCTGCTCGACCACCTCGTACACCCGATCAAAAAAGCCCTCAGACGCCATTGCTCGCTCCCTTCCACCCGGAAAAGCATAAACCATCACAAAGGGGACAGGCACCTTTGTGATGGTTTATGGCAGGTCGGTTAGTTGGCGGGCTGGAAGAAGGCTACTGCCACGGCGCCGGGGCCAACGTGGGTTCCGATGGTGGCGCCGATGGTGTGAACGGGCAGTTCGCCCTCGGTGTGACCAGCCCACAGTGCCGCGCTGTCCTCGATATACTTCTTGAGCACCGCATCCGAAAGACCCGTATAGCCGAGCGCCAGCGGCATGGAAAAGTCGATGCCGCCCGCCTTTTCGACCTTTTGGTTCAGCAGGTTGCGGCCGTTCTTGGAACCGCGCGCCTTGCCCAGCTGCACGATCAGACCGTCCTCGACAGCCACCACGGGCTTCACGTTGAGCAGCGTGCCCACGGCGCCGGCCGCAGCAGACAGACGACCGCCGCGCACCAGGTACTCCAGCGTCTCGAGCAGGCCGATAACCACCACACGGTCGCGCACGGCCTCGACAGCCGCCGCGATCTGAGATGCACTGCGGCCCTCGTCCACCAAGCGCAGCGCATACTCGACCAGGACGCGCTCGCCCAGGGTGACGTTGTTGCTGTCTACCACGAACACGTCGCCACCTGGCGCCTCGGCAAGTGCGGTACGGGCACTCTGATTGGTGCCTGATAGCTTATCGCCCACGGTAATAATCACAGCCTCATCGCCGGCTTCACGAACCTTGGCAATCGCCTGCGAAAACGCGTACGGGTTGACCTGGCCGGTCTTGGGCAGCTCATCGCGCTCCACGAGCATCTCGTAAAAGCGTTGGTGATCGATATCGATGCCATCCATGTACACATCGGTGCCAAAGGCGACGGACAGCGGCAAAACGGCCAGTGCCGGGTGCTCGGCCGGCGACATATCGCTTGCGGAATCGGTAATAATGCGGACGGACATAGCGAATCCTTTCTTGCGCAGGTCCCGCGCAGGGAATTTTGACAGCAAGGCCCCGGCACGGTATACGCACTCAAACAGGACTATGCAGTTGTTAATTGGAAGCAAAAGCCTTGGCGGCCCTACAGCTCGCGCAGGGTGTTGAGAATCGTGCGCAGCGACGCATACATCTGCTCGCGCTGCTCCACACCCATAGCCTTACCGGTGGTATCGAGCACTTCGTGGATGATGCGGTCGGCCTCGCTCATGCTCTCGCCACCCAGAGCGGTCAGGCGCACCGGAGCACGATACTTAACGGCGGCATCGCCCGAATCGTCGACCTCGACGTAGCCGCCCTCCTCCAGATGCGCGAGCGTACGCGAGACGGCGGCGCGGGTCACGCCTGCCATGCGAGCCAGGTCAGCACCAGTCAGGCCGTCCTTGCTGCGCTCAAGATAGTAAAGGCACATAACGTCGGAGCCCTTGAGGCCCAGCCTTGCGCCCTCGGATGTCTTAATGCGCTGAATCTCCTTGTAGAGCCCGCTGATCAGTCCGACAAAGTCCTCGAAACGTGTCTCGTCGTTCTGCTGCATGAGAGACGACCGCCTTTCGCTTGCATAATGCTTATGGGTAAACATCTTAACCGTACCCAGCGGCCGCCAGCCCTGCACGACCTATTTGTTGACCCATCAACATAAAAACCACCACAAAGGACAGGTACCTTTGTGGTGGTTTTGGGCATCAATAGGTTCTAGGCGCCGCTACAGGTCCACACAGGGATTGTCGCGGGTCACAAGCGTCTTAACGACAACCGTCGCCCCCAAATACCGCTCGAGCAGATCGGCAAGACGGTCGATGGCGGCCTGGCAGTCCTCCATTCGCTCGGGCTCCACGCACTCAATCGCCAGGAACGCGTCGGTCGAATCGTCGGACAGGGCCGTTCGAACGCCGTCGCGCCAGTTCCAGCAGCGGCACACGGCGCCCGCATCATCGATGTAGGCGAGCTCGCCGGGAAGCGTCGGGTCACCTGTCTCCTCGCCAAGCGGCAGAAACGCATCGCCACCGTCGGTCACCGCCAACCGCAGATCGCCCTCAATAGCATGTAGGTCCTCGCCTCCCACGGGCAGCGCATAGGTCAGCGACACCGTGTTGTAGATGTCCACCGCGGGCGTAATGTGGCCCACAGGCTTGCCCTTAAGCACGCGCTTGAGCAAGTTCTCGATCGAGCAGCGGGCGCCCTTTTTAGTCTTGAACAGACGGTACGCGTCGCGCCATGCCTTGACCGGCGCGTTCTCGCTGATGGTATCGCTAGTCAGGTGGCGCTCCGCATCGATGTTGGCGCGGTCAAGCAGCGCGGCGATCGCATCCACGTCCTCCTGGGGAATCTGAGCCGCGGGCTTCATGCCCTTTACGACCACAACGCCGATAGCCGCCTGCGGAAATAGTTCCCAGAATGAATCCTCGGCAATAAAGCTCTTCATACGCTCTCCCTTCATTGTGCGCGCCCGAGTGAGGGCGCCTAAACAAAAAGCGCCCTTACAACGGCCACCTTCAAAGTCCTACGGTGCCGCCACAAGAGCGCTTACGCTGTCCCCATCCGGAGAAGGGGACGATATGTCAGGCGTATTGTAACCCGAGCCATCCACGCGAGCAAAACCACCACAAAGGCGCCTGTCCCCTTTGTGGTGGATATGGACTCACAGCGAAGCTAGTGGCGAAGTCCCAGCAGCCCGCGGCCGCGATGACGGGCGTCGGCGTGTACTTGAGCGTGCGGACCGGCGGCCTTGACGGACTCGGGCAGGTGCGAGTACTTCTTCTCGAAGTTCTCCTCGAACATCACCGCCAGGTTGTGCGCTGCCTCGTCGTAGCGCGCGGTGCTCTGCCAGTACTGGCGCGGCACCAGAATGCCGTCGGGCACACCGTGGCACGTGGTGGGAATGTCGACGTTAAAAATATCGTCGTGCAAGAACTCGCTGTCCTCGATGGTACCGTCGAGGGCGCGGGCCACCAGGGCGCGCGTGTAGGCAAGCTCGATGCGATGACCCACGCCGTAGCCGCCGCCGATCCAGCCGGTGTTGACCAGGTACACACGCGTGCGGCCGTCGGCAATGCGCTCGCCGAGCATCTTGGCGTAAACCATGGGGTCGAGTGGCATAAACGGCTCGCCGAACAGCGAAGAGAACGTGGGCGTGGGCTCGGTGACGCCGACCTCGGTGCCGGGGATCTTGGCGGTGAAGCCCGTCACAAAGTGGTACATGGCGACATCGGCCGTCAGGCGTGAGATGGGCGGCAACACACCAAAGGCGTCGCAGGTCAAAAACAGCACGACGCTCGGAGTGGTGCCCATGCCCTTGGTCCACGCGTTGGGGATATGCTCAACGGGATAGGCCACGCGCGTGTTATGCGTGATCGAGACGTCATCGTAGTTGGGCTTGCGATTCTCGTCGAGCACCACGTTTTCGCAAATGGCGCCAAAACGGACGGCGTTGAAGATCTCAGGCTCGTGGAACGCGTCCAGGCCCTCGCACTTGGCGTAGCAGCCGCCCTCGATGTTAAAGATGCCCATATCGGACCAACCGTGCTCGTCGTCGCCGATCAGCAGGCGCGTGGGGTTGGCCGAAAGCGTGGTCTTGCCGGTGCCCGACAGGCCAAAGAACACGGCGGTCTCATGCGTGACGGGATCCATGCTAGCCGAGCAGTGCATGGGCAGCACGTCGTCCTCGACGGGCAGCAAATAATTCATAACGCTAAAGATCGACTTTTTAATCTCGCCGGAGTAGCCGGTGCCGGCGACCAGAATCACGCGTTCCTGGAAATTGATGACCACGGCGGCGCTGGAGTTGAGGCCCTTGATGGCAGGGTCGCACTGGTAACCGGGCGCTGCGAGCACGCAGAAGTCGGGCTCGCCGGTGCGCGCGATTTCGCGGGCGAGCGGGCGGGCGAGCATCTGCTTAATAAAGAGTGCCTGGCTGGCACGCTCGCAGGCAACGAGCAGGCGACGCGTGTGGTTGCGGTCGGCGCCCGCCATGCCGCGGGTGACGAACACGTCGCGCTCGTTGAGATAGTCGACGATGCCGGCCTTGATGGCCTCATAGCTCTCGACGGACAGCGGGCGGTTGACGGCGCCCCAGGCAATTTTGTCGTGGACATCGGGGGTGTCGACGATAAAGCGGTCATTGGGGGAACGGCCGGTACGCTCCCCCGTCTCGATCACCAGCGCGCCGTTGGATGCCATGCGGCCTTCTTCGCGGCGGATAGCGTGCTCGACGAGCTCCGCGGCGGGTAGATCGACCAGCAGACGGGGCTGATTCTCGGCGGGATCTTCGACCAGCGTAATACCAAAGTTGGACAAAACATCTGCAGGGGTAACACCAGGCATGGGGCCTCCTTTAAAAACGCGACACGTGGACGCGACGCGCACTTTACTCACGTAAAGCTCGTTGTACCCGATATGCAAAAACGTTTTTGCGGCAACGGCGAAGCGCCCGCCCAACGGTCAAAAATCGCACGCAAGCGGCCTAGTCATTGGAGACGTTCTTGAACAGGCAACATTCAAGGAGTGTCCCCGAATGCCGGCACTTAGGGACGTTCCCAAAGTGCCGGCACATAAGGAACGTCCCTAAGTGCCGACTATAGTGGCAGGCCTTGTCCGAGCATGGCGATGGCGCTCATGAGGACCAGCATGCCGGCGGCGTAGGGCAGCACGGCGCTCAGGAGTTCGGCGTCCTTGCCGCGCACGCGTACGGCGGCAAGACCAATGGCGAGCGTCTGCGGCGAGATCATCTTGCCGGCGGCGACACCCAGGGCGTTCAGCGCGACCATCCAGTAGTCACTCACGCCCAGCGCCGTAGCCGCCTGGCTCTGGATGGGACCGAACAGCATGCCCGACGACGTGCCCGAACCGGTCACGAACGCACCGACGGCACCGATCCACGGGGCCAGAATCGGGTACAAACTACCGGCGACGGCGATACAGAACGCGCTGATCGACGAGATCATGCCCGCATAGCCCATCACCTTGGCGCAGCCCAGCACCGAAAGCATGGTAATGACCGTCGGCATCATCTGCTTGACAGTCGCGGCCAGCACCTCGCCCATCAAGCGCGGCGAAGCGCCCTGAATGGCACCGCCGACAAACGCAGCCAGGAAAATCCAAACACCCGGCGTGTTGATCCACGAAAACGTAAGCGTACCGGGGTTCTCGCCGCAATATACCTGCACGTGACTCGCAAACGGCGCGAGCGCGGCATGTACAACGGGCACCAGGTTGGACGTACCCAGCAGCAGAACAAAAATCAGGATGAAGCACGACCAGGCAGAAAGCGCCGACTTAACGGTGAGCTGTTCGCCGGCCTCGATATTCATGTGAAAGCGTGCGTCCAGATGCCCCGACTTCTCGGCACGCATAGCAAGCGCAGCTGTCAGCCCGAGCGAAACGATAGAACCGACGACGACGGCAAGCTCGGGACCCACAAACCTAGCAACGACCAGAGCCGCACCGGCAAAGGACACGCCGGAGAGCACGGCGATGCCCGCCGCGCCACGTAGGCGCTCGGCAACGCCTGCAACGTTGCCCTGGTCCTCGGCAACACGACCAGCAACCAGTACGATAAACAGCGGCATCATCACAAAGAAAGGCGCCAACTGCACCAGCTGAACGGTCGCCAGGTGCAGGGAATCCAGACCCACCAAGTCGGCAACGGACACCGTGGGGATGCCGATGGAGCCGTAGGGTGTGGGTACGCCGTTGGCCAGCAGGCAGATGAGCACGGCGGGCACGGCCTCAAAACCCAGGCCCGCGAGCATGCCGGCAGGAATGGCGACGGCAGTGCCAAAACCGGCCATGCCCTCCATAAAACCACCGAAGCACCAGGCCACGAGCAGCGCCAGCAGACGGCGGTCGCTGCTGATGGAGGTGATCATGCTGCCGATCACGTCCATGGCGCCCGTGCGAACGCACAGGTTATACGTGAATACCGCGGCGATGATCACCAGGACGATGGGCCACAGAGCCATCAAAAAGCCTTCAAGCGAGGCGGTCGTGATCTGCGCTGCCGGCAGGTGCCACCATGCGAAGGCAAGCACGCACGAAAGGACAAACGATCCGATAGCGGCCTTCCAAGCTGGCCATTTAAAGCACAGCAGCATCACGACCAGCCAAATAATCGGCACAAGAGCCAGTAAGAATGCGGCGACGTCCATAGGTAGAAGCTCCTTGGTGCCGCGTGGGCGGCATCGGGGGGTGTCACAAAACTTCAACAGGATACCGCACACTTACCGACAAATTACAGCCGCCTGCCGAAAATATTGAACAATTCGTTCAAAAACACGAGCGAACACCGTCGCGTCTATACTAGAGCGCAGCAATAGAAAGGACCCTGCTTTGAGCATAACGCCCCTCGATAGCATTCGCCGCGCCATCGCCCGCCGCAATGGCGTCG
>UQMW01000053.1 GCA_900542275.1 uncultured Collinsella sp. | reverse complement strand
TGGCCACCAGCTCGCCGCCGACGTAGCAGTCCATCGCGCCGCCCGGCATGCACACGATCCGGGCGGGCTTGCCGATGCAGCGCCTGGGCACCGACATCGACTCGCCGTGCGCGCCCACCAGCATCGTTGCCGGGACCCTGGCCACGCGCACCACGTCGCCCATGGCCTCCTCGAGGGCGCGCAGGTTGCCGATGGGCAGCAGCGCGTCCTTCTCGTCCATGAACAGCGCCGATGGCGGCAGCCCCGTGGTCTCGTTGGGCTCGGAGTTGCTGGCGTCCTCGATCCGCGCGATGATCTCGTCGATGTCGCCCCAGCCGTCGAAGTCGCCCTGGTAGGCCATAAGCCGCGACAGGAAGCGGTTCGACGACTCGACCTTGCCCTTGGTCTGGGGGCTGCGCGGGCGGCACAGCTTCAGCTCGAAGCCGGCGGCCTTGGCGAACTCGTATGCGCGCTGGACCTTGAGGCGCTTGCCGCCCTTGATCGTCACCAGGGCGGACATGTTGTCCGTGACCCACTCGCGAGGCACGCCGCCGAGCCTCGCGATCGTGGCGTACATGCATCTGACCAGGTCGTCGGTCGTCCTGGTCCCCGACCGGATGAATATGTGCCTGCGGGAATGGCCCAGCGTCGCCGCGAACACGTTGAACTCGAACAGCTCGCCGTCGCGGTTCGCCATCCTGACCGACTCCTTCCAGTCGAACTGCAGCTGCAGCCCGGGCGGCGTCTCGAAGCGCGGGTGCGGTTCCGGGCCGCCGGAGGCCCCGACGGCGATGCCGTTCTTGCGCATGAACTGGGTGAAGGCGTTGTAGCCGGCCAGGTCCTCGCCGGGATACCTGTGCAGCAGCCACTCGTGGATGCCCTTCTTGGTGACCCCCGGCAGCTGCGCCTTGGCGGCCACCTCCTCGATGTGCGCGTCGAAGGAGCCCGCCCTGTCGGCGCGTCCGTCATGGGGCCGGCCGCCCTCGGCCCTCCAGTACGACGCCACGGTGTGCCTGTCCTTGCCGTAGCGCTTCGCTATGTCGCTGAAGTTGGGCTTTATGCCCGCTTCCCTGTACATGTCCAACTCTCCGATCAGGTTCTTCTCCGCCACGGCCCGCTCCTCCCGAAAGCATCGTTCGCTTGTCGGTCGAAGCGTAAGCCCCGGCGTTGGTGGAAATGGTGAAAATGCGTTGGCGCGATTGGGGAAATTGCGTTGGCGGAATCGGCTAATGTGCGATGGCGAAATTGGTTGTTTTTACAGTAGCGCTAACACCAGCGCGAAGGCGCAGCCCTTGATCGACTGGAGGGCGGCCACCTCCGCGGCGATCGGGCTGGCATCCACGGCTGCCCTGTACTCGGAGAGCAGGTCCGCCCGGGCCTCCGCCGCGGCCTCGACCTCGTTCCTCAGGGCGGCGAGCGCCCGAACCCCGCCATCGTCCTCAGGCCTGACCTTGTCGAGCCACCTCAGGAAGTCGTAGGTCCAGTACTTCCTCGGGTTGCCGGCGGGCGTGGTGCCGCCGTAGACGAACCCCCGCCTTGCGAGGAAGGCGAGCAGCCGCTGCTTGGCGGTCGCCAGGCGCGCGGTCGCCCCGTCGTAGGCGCCGGCGAGGTCCCTGATGCCTTCGACCTCGGGGGAGGGGACCCATACGGGGGAGATGTCGTGGGCGAGTATCGCCTTGGCCATCCTGGCAGCGTCGTTCCTGTCGTTCTTGGAGGCCGAGTCGGCGGCCGACCTGGGGATCTTCGAGACCGCGGCGACGACGCACTCGACGCCGAGCCCGGCGAGCTCCCTTTGCGGGGCGAAGCCGAGGTAGCCGCTCTCGTAGGCCGCGAGCGACGGCCCGGGGAACCCATCCATCCACCCGGCGATCTCGCCCCAGGGGTTGCCGGGGAACCTCCTCGTCACGGCCTCGCCGGTGTCCGCGTCGAGGGCGCAGACGGTGGTCGACCTCAGGTGGACGTCCATCCCGAACGCGGTAGAATACTTTGGCATGGGAGCCTCCCAACCTCGTTGCGGCGCGGCTGCGCCTATGGCACTTCAACATCATTGTCGCAGCCCCGACCCGCGGTCACGAGCGGGGGCTCCTGTCTTTTTAGTGCCCTCGGATTGGGTCATAGTGTCTGTCGGTAACGAATCATCGGCTATTTCGTTGCGGGTCAATATAAGATATTGATTTGCGTTAAACGGAATTCGATTGTTTTGAGGGTAGGGGATTGATTTGGGTCGTACTGGGGATATGACGCCGCCTTTGCGTTGGCGGTTGGGTGTTGCTGGTGGGGTGGCGCTGGCTGTGCTGCTTTTTGACCAGCTGACCAAGCTTGCGGTTCGTGCCGTGGGCGACGCTTTGCATGTGACCGTCATCCCCGGTGTCGTCGACTTTATGTTTGTCCGCAATATCGGTGCCGCCTTTAGCATGGGCGAGGGGCATGGCATCGCGTTTGCCGTGCTGGCGTTGGCGGTCTTTATTGCTATTGCCGTGTACCTCGTTCGTGCACCCCAGCTCGCCCATCTTGAGGTTGTGGGCATGGCGATGGTTGCGGGCGGTGCTATCGGCAACGCTATCGATCGTTTGGCCTTTGGCTTCGTGACCGATTTTATTGCCACCACCTTCATCGACTTTCCCGTCTTCAATGTGGCCGATATCGGCATTACCTTGGGCGTCGTGCTCGCCCTCTTTGGCTACATGTTCTTGAGCCCCGCGGCCTGTGAGGTTGATGCGACCGCCGAGCTTAACGCCCGTGATGAGGCCCGCGCCAAGCGCAAAGCCAAGCAGCGTGGGGAGCGTGCCCGCAAGATTCGCGAAAGGAATGAGCGCTAATGGCCGACATCCATATCCTTGTTGCCGAGGATGCTGCTGGTCAGCGTCTTGACGCCTATCTGGGCGCCAATGACGGCTGCCCTACGCGCTCTGCCTGCGCGCATCTGATTGAGGGCGGGGCCGTATGTGTCAATGGCGAGACCTGCCTGTCCAAAAAGTATGCCGTGCGAACCGGCGACCGCATTTCGGTCGACCTGCCCGAGCCGCACGACCCGACCGACGTGATTCCCGAGGCCATCCCGCTCGATATCCGCTACGAGGACGACTACCTCATCGTGCTCTCCAAGCAGCGCGGCCTGGTGTGCCATCCTGCGCATGGTCATGAGAGCGGTACGCTCGCGAATGCGCTGGTCTATCACTGCGGCATCGACCATCTGGGCACCGTGCAGGGTGAGGACCGCCCCGGTATCGTGCATCGTTTGGACCGCGATACCTCGGGTCTCATGCTTGCGGCCAAGGATGACGACACCCAGCGCGCGCTCCAAAATCTCATTCGCACGCGCACGCTCGACCGCCGCTACATTACGCTCGTTCACGGGCACATCGCCATGGACGAGGGCACCATCAACACCGGTATTGCCCGATCGACGCGCGACCGCGTGAAGATGGCGGTATCCGATGATCCCTTTGCGCGCCAGGCCATCACGACCTTCAAGGTTCTTGAGCGCTTTGATTCCACGCGTTTCGACGACGGCTACACGCTCGTCGAGTGCCACCTGTTTACGGGCCGCACACATCAGATTCGCGTGCATATGCGCCATATCAACCACGCCTGCGTGGGCGATCCACTCTACGGCAAGTGCGATGCACGCGCCGATCAGGGTCTGACCAGGCAATTCCTTCATTCCTGGCGCGTCGCATTCGACCATCCCGTGACGGGGGAGCGCATTGAGTGCCGCGATGAGCTGCCGTGGGATCTCGCTGCGGTTCTTGACGACCTTGCCCCGCGCTCGCTTGGCCGCACCGCTGCCGGCGACGAAATCGTCCCGCAGCTCGGTCTGCTCGAAGTCTAGCCAGTATTAGGTCGTTTCTTGAACTCGGTTAGCCTGCGGTAAGATATACGATTGTTTACGTAACGCGTTGCTGGGAGCCTGCATGCTCGCCTTTTTACAAACCAACACACCCATCGTGATCTTCAACCAGATTGTGGTTACGCTGCTCACGGTTTGCTTTCTGTACCAGGTGGTCTTCTTTGTCATTGGCGCTCTTCGTGGCGAGGTCGCGCCTCCCAAGGCCAAAAAGCTGCATCGTTATGCCTTCTTTATCGCGGCGCATAACGAGGAGGCCGTGATCGCCAACCTTGTTCGCTCCATCAAGGACCAGGATTATCCGTCCGAGCTTATCGAGGTCTTCGTGGTCGCCGATGCCTGCACCGATAACACGGCGCAGCTCGCGCGCGAGGCGGGCGCCATCGTCTATGAGCGCAATGACCTGGCCCGCAAGGGCAAGAGCTGGGTCATGGACTTTGGTTTTGATCGCATTCTCAACGAGTATCCCGACACGTTTGAGGGTTACTTTATCTTCGATGCCGACAACGTTATCTCCCGCGATTACGTCTCCAAGATGAATGATGCCTTTGACCAGGGCTTTCATGTGGTCACGAGCTATCGTAACTCTAAGAACTTCGGCAGCTCGTGGATTTCGTCTGCCAACGCCACCTGGTATCTGCGTGAGGCCCGCTTCCTCAACAACGCGCGTAATATCTGCAAGACGTCCTGCGCTGTCTCGGGTTCGGGCTACCTCATCTCCGCCAGTGTTATCGAGGGCATGCACGGCTGGCAGTTCCATACGCTGACCGAGGACATCCAGTTCACCACGTTCTGCGCCATTCACGGCATCCGCATCGGTTATGCGCCGGCGGAGTTCTTTGACGAGCAGCCCGTGACGTTTAAGGCGTCCTGGAAACAGCGCATGCGTTGGACAAAGGGCTTCTACCAGGTCTTTTTTACCTACGGCAAGCATCTTGTCAAATCGACGTTCCGCTATCATCGCTTTGCCGCATATGACATGTTTATGACCATCGCTCCGGGCATGCTGCTGTCCCTGATCTCCATGCTCGCCAACGCTACCTTCCTCATCGTGGGCGGGCTTTCGCATGGCTTCTTGGCCACCGAGGTCGAGATGCAGGCTTGTGCCGCCTCGCTCATTATGACCTTCGCGATGATGTACCAGACCTTCTTTATCCTGGCGCTGCTCACGACCATTTTCGAGTACAAGCACATTCATTGCGGGCAAAAGTGGCGTTTGTTGACTAACCTGTTTACCTTCCCGATCTTTATGTTCAGCTATATCCCCATCACGGTGGCTGCACTGTTCCTAAAGGTCGACTGGGTGCCGACACAGCACGCCGTCAACGTTACCCTCGACGAGGTCATGCAAGGCGCCAAATAACCACCATCAAAACCACCACAAAGGGGATGCACCTTTGTGGTGGTTTTTGCTTTTGAGCGCTCAGTTGAGGGAGTTTCGATGTTCTATATCCCGTTTTGGATTTGTATCTTTGTCGGCGCTGCGATTGATACCCGTGAGCGACGCTTTCCCAATGAGCTTGCCGGCGCGTGTGCGGTGGCGGCGTTTGTAGGCGTTTGGCTCGACAAGGGTGTTAACACGGCGCTTGACCACGCCAGTCCTGCTGTCATCGTCTACCTTGCCCTTGTGCTCACTGAGTCGCTCTGGCGTCGTGTTCGCCAAGCCCCCGGCATCGGCATGGGGGATGCCAAGGCGCTCTTCGCGCTTTGCACGCTTGACCCTATGGGCGGCATCGTGGCATTTGTCGTCGCGCTCCTGGTCCTGGCCCTCTCCTGCCTCTTCACAAAATCGCGCTCCCTGCCTTTGCTGCCTTTTTTAGTGCCGATATTTGCCATAATCGAGGTCGTGGGCTGCACATTGTAACCGATTGCGCATCCTTCTTAAGGAGCAAGCCATGGCAACTAATCAAGAAACGGCCGTCATTAAGGCGCGCATGGACCGTATTCCCTCGACGTTGTCGCCCGAACTTGTCGAGCGCATTTCCGCCGATCGTGCTTCGGGTGCCGTCAACCCGTATCGTTGCAACGATGACCAGGTCATTCGTCGTATTGATCGCGCTGCCGACAAAGGCACGCTTATGCGTCCGGCGTTTATGCGCGATACCGAAAAGATTCTTCATCTTCCGGCGTACACGCGTTATGCAGGCAAAACGCAGGTCTTTAGCTTCCGTAGTAATGATGATCTGTCGCGTCGCGGTTTGCACGTGCAGCTTGTCTCGCGCATCGCACGCGATATCGGTCGCGCCCTGGGGCTCAACTGCGATCTGATCGAGGCGATTGGCTTAGGCCACGACTTGGGCCATACGCCCTTTGGCCATGCCGGTGAGCGATTCCTCAACGATATTTACCACGAGCGCACGGGTCGCTACTTTTTCCATAACGTGCAGTCGGTTCGCGTACTCGATGCTCTGTATGGCCGCAACGTGTCGCTCCAGACGCTCGATGGCGTGTTATGCCACAACGGCGAGTACGAGCAACGTGTTTTTGAGCTTTCGGACATGGGTTCCTTTGATCAGTTTGACCGAACTGTCGAGGATTGCATTGCCACGGGCTATAGCGCGATTGAGCACCTGCGTCCTATGACGCTCGAGGGTTGCGTGGTGCGTATCTCGGATATCCTTGCCTATGTGGGGCGTGATCGCCAGGATGCCATTGCAGCGGGTCTGCTGCCACCCGACGCTTTTGACGACGGTCGGGGCGGCGCCTATAACAGCTGGATTCTCACGCACGCTTCCATCGATATCGTTGAGCATAGCTACGGCAAACCGCGTATCGAGATGAGCGAGGACCTGTTTGAGGAGATCCGCCGGGCCAAGCGCGAGAACTACGAAAAGATCTACAGCAAGGGCGGTATCGAGGGCGATTCCGAGGCGGAGCTGCGCGAGGCATTCGAAAAGCTCTACGACCGTTGCCTGCAGGATCTAAATAAAGGCGACGAGTCCTCTTACATCTTTAAGCATCATATTTCGCGCATAGAGCAGCAGCTTTCCTACTACGATCGCACCTATGCCTGGCAGGACGACAAGGATCAAGCGGTGGTTGATTACATCGCGAGCATGACGGATGGCTATTTCTGCGAGCTGACGAGCAAGCTATTCCCTGGTCTGGAGTTTCCGCATCGTACCTATATTAACGAACGGTAGTTCGTATATTTTCGGTATACTGTTGACGAACAAAGCTTTTGATTAATGCATGGGATGGCTATGGACGACCTTTTTTCTGCCTCGACGCGCGAGCGCTCCTTTAAAAATGCGCCGCTTGCGGTGCGCATGCGCCCCAATTCGCTCGACGAGTACGTGGGCCAGCAAAAGGCCGTGGGCAAGGGTTCGTGGTTGCGTGCGGCGATCGAGCATGATGTGCTATCGAGCGTGATTCTGTATGGGCCTGCCGGTACGGGCAAGACGACGCTGGCGCATATCATCGCCAACCATACCAAGAGCGAGTTTGTCGAGGTCAGCGCCGTCACGGGTACCGTGAAGGACTTGCGTCGCGTAATCGACGAGGCAAAGACGCGCCTGAATACGTATGACTGCCGTACTATCTTGTTCATCGACGAGATTCATCGTTTTTCGAAGTCGCAGCAGGATGCGCTTTTGCATGCGGTTGAAAACCGTACCGTCATTATGATTGGCGCCACGACCGAGAACCCGTACTTCGAGGTCAACTCCGCGCTATTGTCGCGCGGTCGCGTGGTAGAGCTTGAGCCTCTTAAAGACGAGGATATCGCCACGCTTATTGAGCGTGCGCTCGAGGCGCCGCAGGGTTTGGGTGGCAAGTTCTCGGCCGATGAGGATACGGTTAAAACCATTTGCACGCTGGCCGCGGGCGATGCCCGCTCGGCACTCACAACGCTCGAGCTTGCGAGCGAGATCGCCGTCACGCGTCCCGATACCGAGGGCACGCCTGCACCGACGGCGGGGGAGCGCTATCCCATTACCGTGGATGACGTAAAGATTGCCAATCCGCGTCGTGGCTTTACTTATGACAAAAACGGCGACATGCACTACGACATTATCAGCGCGTTCATTAAGTCCATGCGCGGCAGCGACCCCGATGCCACCATCTATTGGCTTGCGCGCATGATCGACGCGGGGGAGGACCCCAAGTTTATCGCCCGACGCATCATGATCCATGCTTCCGAAGACGTCGGTAACGCCGATCCGCAGGCCCTGCTTATAGCGCACGCTGCGTTTAAATCTGCCGAGGTCATTGGATATCCCGAGTGTCGCATCAACCTGGCACAGGCTGCGCTTTATGTGTGCCTGGCGCCTAAGTCCAATGCGTGCGAGGCCTCAATCGATGCAGCGCTGGCCGATATCCATAGCAGCGGCTTGCGTGAGGTGCCGAGTTACCTGCGCGATCGCCATCGCCCGGGCAGCGATGAGTACGGTGTGTACAAGTATCCGCATGACTATCCCGAAGGCTGGGTCGAGCAGCGCTATTTGCCCGAGGGGCTGGAGCGCGGCGCGTTCTGGCAGCCTGCGGGCCGCGGTTGGGAAGAGTGGCGTGTGGAGCAAAGCGAACGCGACCGTAGCGGTAATGCTCCCAAGTAGGTCATTGGCACCTTGCACATTCCCTTTGGGTATCTTTGCCCTTCTTTGGGGTACCATGAACAGCGTCTGTATTTCGATTTTTCCGGGAGGCTTGTATGAGTCCCATTCAAATCGCCCTGCTGGTGCTCGCCATCGCCGGCGTGTGGGCTGTTGTCGAGCTCGCGCTTACCCTGCGCAAGACCCGCACCGTCGTTGATTCGCTCGACAAGACGGTGAGTGACCTTAACAACACGCTCGCCGAGGCACAGCCCGTGGTGGCAAAGCTCGATGGCGCTGTCGATGAGCTCACCCCCGCGCTGGCACAGGTTGAGCCGCTCCTCAAGTCGAGCAAGACCGCCGTCGACGCTCTTACTTCCAATCTCGTAGAGGTCGAAGCCGTGGTTCGCGACATTTCCGAGGTTACGGGCAGCGTGGCTGAGGCCAGCAATGCCGTATCGAGCGTGACTGATTCTGCGGCCGGTGCCGTGCAGAAGCTTTTCAATAAGGTGAAGGCTCCTGCAGCTGACGCCGATCGCAAGCTCGCCGCTGCCGCCGCCGAGGCCGAGCAGCCTACCGAGCGCGTCCTGATTGACAAGGCTGAGGACGAGGCCACCGATGGTACGGATGCGGCTCAGAAGCCCGCTGCCAAGCCTGCTCAGTATTACACCTATACGCCCGCCGAGACCTCCGAGGAGTCCTGCGATGAGTAGCGAAGCAACCTGCCCCATCACGCTGAGCGTTGCCGGCGATCCGCGTCTCGCGCGCTTGGTGCGCATGACGGCCGCCAACGTCGGCGCCCTGTGCTCTATGTCCGTCGATCGTATCGAGGACATCCGTATGGCTGCCGAGGAAGCCTTCATCTTTGGGTGCACGGTTGTTGATTCCGACGATATCTCGATTAAATTCGATGTCGACGAATCGCATGTGGGCATGACCTTTACCTTTGGCGACCAGGCGACTGTCGATGAGGATGACCAGGCTGCCGTGTATGCCGAACTCATTCTTGCAAGCGTGTGCGATTCCTACGAAAAGACCGCGGCGCCCCTGACGCTTTCCCTCGACCTCAAGGCGGATATCTAATATGACCGAACGTTCCCGGAGCGGTAAGACCGCTTGGGACAAGGAGAAAACCCGCGAGCTGTTTCGTCGCTACAAGGAGACCGGTGATCCGGATGCCCGCGAGCAACTCGTCATGTCCCACATGAACCTGGTAAGGTTTCTTGCCAACAAGTTTAAGAACCGCGGCGAGCCGCTCGATGACCTTTTGCAGGTCGGCTATCTGGGCTTGCTCAAGGCTATCGACCGTTTTGACCCTGAGCGCGGGCTCGAGTTCACCACGTTCGCGACACCTACTATTCTTGGAGAGATTAAGCGCCACTTCCGCGACAAGGGCTGGAGCGTGCGCGTGCCGCGTCGTCTGCAGGAGCTCTCGGCCAAGGTTAACCAAGCCACCGATAAGCTCACCAACGAGCTGCAGCGTTCTCCTAAGGTTGAGGAAATCGCTGAATATCTGGACGTGACCGTCGACGAGGTGCTCGAAGCTATGGAATCGTCCTCGGCCTACACCTCGGTACCCATCGAGGCCCCCGGTGCGTCCGATTCCGACGATGCGCCTTCGATTCTCGATCGCTACGCCGACGACGACAACGAGCTCGACTTTACCGATGACCGTCTGGTGATTGAGGAGGCCATTCGCGATTTCTCCCCGCGCGAGCGCGAGGTGATCGAGCTGCGCTTTGTGAAGGGCATGACCCAGATCGAGATCGCCAAGAAGCTGGGCATCTCCCAGGTGCAGGTTTCGCGTCTGCTGCGCCGTACGCTTAAGAAGATTCAGGACAAGATTGACCCCGACGGAGTAATGGTTCGTTCATGAGTGAACACCCCCAACAAACCGATCGCGTGCTGCGCGACACCCGCATTCTGACGCTGCGCATTTGGGCCGTCGTCGGCTGCATCGTGATCGCTGCCGTCATCTTTAACCTCATGGGGATTCTGGCGCCGGTTATTGAGTTTTTGGCCGTCGGCTCCATTATTGCCTTTGTGATGTCGCCGATCACCAACTGGCTCGAGCATCATGGGGTGGGCCGTGGCATCGGCTCGCTCATCGCGCTCATTGTGGTCGTAGCCGTGCTCGTCGGTGTCGTCTGTATCCTGTCGCCGATTCTCTTTGGCCAGATCATGGAAGTCCTGAGCCGCTTGCCTGAGCAGCTACGTGTTGCGGGCGGCGACCTTAATGAGATGATCTCGCGCGCCAAGACGCTCAACAACACGCCGGTCAAGGAGTACCTGGACGATAACCTTTCTTCGCTCGTTACGGTGGCGTCCAAATATGTCTCACAGATTGCCGCCGAGCTCGGCCGCGGCGTGTTCCCGCTTATCACCAACACGGCCTCACAGCTGTTCGTGATCTTTTTGGGTCTGGTGCTTGCCTATTGGCTTGCCTGCGATTATCCCCGTATGCACCACGAGGTCTGCACCATCATCGGTCAGGAAAAGGAAACCTCGTACCGCTTTATGGTCGCGATTCTTTCGCGCTCAGTCGGCGGTTACATGCGTGGCATGGTCGTGGCGTCCATCTGCGGTGGCATCCTTGCCTTTATCGGCTTTGCGATCATCGGGCATCCGTATGCGGCGCTCATGGCTATCTTTACCGGCATCATGCATTTGGTTCCGGTCGTCGGCCCCTGGGTGAGCGCGGCAATCGCCACAGTGCTCGGTTTCATGTTCAGCCCCATGTTGGCGTTGTGGACGCTCATCGTGACGATGGTCGCGCAAAATGTCACCGATAACGTCATTTCGCCTAAGGTCATGCAGAGCTCGGTACAGGTGCATCCCATCATGAGCCTCACGGCCCTGGTTATTGGCTCGGCGCTTATGGGCCCCATCGGCATGGTTATCGCCATCCCGCTGTGCGCGGCCCTCAAGGGTATCTTCGTGTACTACTTCGAAAACGAGACCGGCCGCCAGCTCGTTGCCTACGAAGGCGCCGTGTTTAAGGGTACGCCGTATCGCGATGCCGAGGGCAACCCGGTCGCCGCCTATGACGCGCTTGGCGACGACACGTTCATCTATGAGTCCGAGCTCATCGGCAATGAGACCGCGCCCGAGGCCAAGGCCATGCCCAAGCCCGAGCTCGATAATTCATGGATCAAGCTCTCGGGTCTTCAGCCCGACGCGACGGGTTTCTTCAAGAACCCCTTCGCCAAGGACGACGATTCCAATGCGGACGACGACACCAAAACCGGCATCGACGGCTCCATGGATGATTCGGATTCCTAAGAGGCCCTGTTAGCGTTTTTTGATGTTGTAAAAGACAAGAAACAAGAGCAAAGCGATTGATAAGGGGCCGGCTACATAGAAATAGAGAACGTCAATTGCGCGCAGTGGGCAACAGGCCTTATCGCCGGACATTACTGCATATAATACGTAGCCAAATGCTGGTTGGTTTGAATACCAGTGGGAGAAGGCCAAGAGCGCTAAAAGTGCTACAACCAGAAGTGCATTCAGGATAAATCGTTTGGTATTCATCGGCCGCTCCTTCCGGATGATTCTTATATAGTATTTTCATATTAAAAAACAGTTAATCCTAAGACTAACTGCTTTGTGTGTATGGATATAAAATTGTCAAACTGAAATTTTGTTATTTCATTTTTTCTCGACATTCGCTACATTCTTTATCGTGAATAGAAATAATGCCACCGCATTTAGGACAAGTATATTTTATTTTCTGCTGTTCCATGAAATGTTCCAAACCATGTCCTTGAACAAAACGGCTATTATCTATAAGACTTGCTTGATACCGTTTATTATAGCTTTTTTCAAGATTTTTAATCAACTTACATGGATATTCAGCACATTCAAAACAATAGGATAACGATTTTCCTTTGATGCAATCCTTTATTTTGCATTTACGACAATGTTCTGGTTTCCCTTTATCACTATTCAAGCACCCAGAACAAGTTTTTTTATTGTAACAGTGCTTATAACAAACCTTACAATTCATTCCGCATGGGGCAAACATGCTTATATCAATTTTTT
>UQMW01000052.1 GCA_900542275.1 uncultured Collinsella sp. | reverse complement strand
CGAGTTCCGCACGAGCCGGAGAGCACTTAATGTGCTCTCCGTGCGAGCAGGACTGCCCGAGCAGGCGATCAAACCCCGCGCCCATCCCGGCGAGCACTTGGGGACCGGTGGCTTACAGGTGCGAGATGATCAGTTCCATCTTGCCCTCGAGGTCGATGGAGGTGACGGTGCTGGGGGCTAGCAGATGGCTTCCCTTGTGGACGGGGTCGCCGCAGACGGTGCCTTCGCCGTCGATGACCGACAGGCACATGAAGGGCCAGCGCTGGTCGAGGGTATTGCTGCCGTTGACACGCACGCGATCGACGGTGTAGCAGGAGTTAGACTCGAGCTCGGTCACGCCATCGATCTCGGGCGCGGTCACCGTGCCGTCGGTCGGAGCCTGAACGTCAAAATCGATGCAGTCGAGGCTCTGCTCAATGTGCAGGGGACGCAGTTTGCCGTCGGTGCCGGGACGGTCGTAGTCGTACAGGCGATACGTCACGTCGCTCGACTGCTGCGTTTCCAAAATGAGCGTGCCGGTCTTGATGGCGTGCACGGTGCCGGAGTCAATCTGGAAAAAGTCGCCCTTGTGAATCGGCAGCACGTTGAGCATGTCGTCCCAGCGGCCGTCCTTGATCATCTGTGCGGCCTCGGCGCGATCCTTGGCGCGCTGCCCGACGATAATCGTGGCGCCGGGCTCGCAGTCCAGCACATACCAGCACTCGGTCTTGCCCAGGCTGCCGTTCTCGTGCTCGGCGGCGTACTCGTCGTTGGGATGAATCTGGATCGAAAGATCGTCCTTGGCGTCCAGAATCTTAATGAGCAGCGGGAACTCCTTGCCCTCGCAGTTGCCAAAGAGCTCGCGGTGCTCGGCCCACAGCCACGAGAGCGTGTGACCGGCATACGGGCCCTCCGCAATCTGGCAGTCGCCGTTGGGATGGGCCGAGATGGCCCAACACTCACCGATGGGACCCTCGGGAATGTCGTAGCCAAATACGGTTTCGAGCTGGCGGCCGCCCCAGATCTTCTCGTGGAAAATCGGCGTCAGTTTAATCAAATCGGACATGTTCATACCCCCATGGCGTTGCGCGGCCGCCCGCTCTAAATGAGCCAAAACGAGCGCCCGCATGACTACAAAAACCTATGCCAACGTTACGTTGTGCAGCTCAAAGCGGTCGCCGACGTTGTGCGAGATCGAATGCTCAAAGGCGATGCCGCTATCTAAAAAGCCAATCTGGCTGAGTTCGAGTAGGGGAGAGCCGGGCTTGGTGTCCAGGCGCTCAGCTTCTTCCTCGGTTGCCGCTACGGCGCGGATGGTGCGGTGGAAGCTCGAAATCTTCAGCCCACATTGCTCGCGGATGAAGCTGTAGACCGATCCGTACAGATCTTTCTTTTTAAGGCCCGGGATCAATTCGAGGGGCATGTAGGTGTACTCGATAACGATGGGCTTCTCGTCCACCTGGCGCACGCGCACGATGTGATAGGCAAAGTCATCCTCGGCAATTCCCAGCTGAGCGGCGACGTCCGCTGGTGGATTGACAATCGAGAAATCGTAGACTACCGAGGACACCTTCTCCCCGCGGTGCTCATGCGAAAAACCCGCGGCGCGGTCGTTCTTGCCCTGGAAAAACGCCTTGCCGGGAAGCCCCGTCGTGTCCTTGACGTAGGTGCCCGATCCGCGCCGGCTGGTAATAAGACCTTCCTCGGTAATCTGCTCAATCGCTCGTTTGACGGTGATTTTAGAAACGCTATAGAGCTCACAGAACTCAACGACGGTGGGCAGCTTGTCACCCGGCTTAAGAGCGCCGTCCTCGATGCTTCGACGGATATCCGCAGCTATCGCCTCGTATTTGGGAATCATGGAACCCCCTTTCCGACATACATGGATACAAAAGTAAGTATAACCCTCTGCGAGGCATCCATATAATTCTTATCTAAGAAGTTCGAGAAAGAAAAAAGAAAAAGACGCTTTACTTATAAAATTAGAGCGCTATAGTTGTAGCCAACGAACGGAACCCTGCCGGACGGCAGGACCGACCGTTTGGGGACGGTTTTGTTTTGGCGGGCTGAATATCCAGATATCCGGTGCGCGCCCGCGCCGGATAACCTGCCAAGGCAAACCCGTCTCCAACCGGAAGCTCTAGAACACGAAAGCGAGGACTTTGATGGCACAGTATCAGCTGCCCCGTGACTTCTTTTTTGGCGCTGCTATGTCCGGCCCGCAGACTGAGGGTCAGTGGAATCAGGGCGGCAAGCTCGAGAACCTGTGGGACACCTGGTCCATCCAGGATCTGGGTTCGTTCTACAACTGCGTTGGCTCTTATGCCGGCAATGACTTTATGGCCAAGTACCAGGAAGACTTTCGCATTTTGAAGGACTTGGGCCTGAATACCTATCGCACTTCCATCCAGTGGAGCCGTCTGCTCGATGCCGACGGCAACCTTAATGGGGAGGGCGCTGCATGGTATCACGAGCTGTTCCGCGCCTCTCGCGAGGCCGGCCTGGAGCCGTTTGTCAACTTGTACCACTTTGACATGCCCACCTACCTCTTTAACCGCGGCGGCTGGGAGAGCCGTGAGGTCGTTGAGGCTTACGCGCATTACGCCGACGTCGCCTTCCACGAGTTTGGCCAGGAGATTAAGTACTGGTTTACCTTTAACGAGCCCATCGTCGAGCCCGAACAGCGCTATCAGGAGGGCGTGTGGTTCCCGCAGCTCCACGACTTTAGCCGCGCCCGCACCGTGCAGTATCACATTTCGCTGGCGCATGCGCTGGCCGTGGCCAACTATCGTAAGGCCTATGACGAGGGCGCTATTCGCGCCGATGCCAAAATCGGCATGATCAACTGCTTTACCCCGGTCTATACCAAGGAGAACCCCAACGAGGCAGACCTCGAGGCCGTGCGTATGACCAGCGGCATCAACAATCGCTGGTGGCTCGACCTTATTACCAAGGGCGAGCTTCCTGCCGACGTGCTCGACAGCCTGGCCGAGGGCGGCGTTAAGCTCCCGTTCCGTGCCGGCGACCAAGAGATTCTCAAGCAGGGTGTTGTTGACTGGCTCGGCTGCAACTACTACCACCCCACGCGCGTTCAAGCGCCGGCGAGCAAGGTCGACCAGTACGGCCTGCCGCACTTTGCCGACGAGTACGTGTGGCCTGACGCCGTTATGAACGAGAGCCGCGGCTGGGAGATCTACCCGCAGGGTCTCTACGACTTTGGCATGGACTGCGCCAAGAACTACCCCGATCTTGAGTGGTTCGTTTCCGAGAACGGCATCGGCATCATGGACGAACACAAGAACCGTGACGCCGAAGGAACCATCCAGGATGACTACCGCGTCGACTTTGTGCGCCAGCACCTGGAGTGGGTTGCCAAGGCAATTGCCGAGGGCGCCAAGTGCCGCGGATACCATTATTGGGCTGTCATCGATAACTGGTCTTGGGCCAATGCCTTTAAGAACCGTTACGGTTTTGTCGAGGTCGACCTTATGGACGGCTACAAGCGCCGTCTTAAGAAGTCGGCGGCCTGGCTCAAACAGGTCGCCACGACCCACGTGGTTGATTAGCGACCGGGCGAACGCCCAGACCGCGCGCCGTCGCGCGCAACACATGGCACATCTGGTGGCAGAGGGCGACAGACCACCGTGCGCATAGGAAAAGGCCGGATTTGATAGTTAGGAGCAATCATGGCCAGTGACAACGGAAAGAGCTTCCTCGACAAGTTTGCCGAGGTCTCTGCGAAGGTGGGAAACCAGGTTCACCTGCGTTCCCTGCGCGACGCCTTCGCGACCATCACGCCGCTCTATATCCTTGCGGGTATCGCGGTTCTTATCAACAACGTCGTGTTCCCCCTGTTCCCGCTCGATGCGGCGGGTCTTGCCAACCTTCAGACGTGGGGTTCGGCAATTACGCTGGGCACCCTCAACGTCTCTGCCATTATCTTGGCCGGATTGATTGGCTACAGCCTCGCTAAGAACAAGCGTTTCGATAACCCGCTCGCTTGCGTGGTCGTCGCCATCTCTGCTTTCGTCATCATGATGCCGCAGCAGATCACCGCCACGCTTGCCGCCACGAGCCCGCTGCTCACCGACAAGATCACCTCCGCCGAGGTCACGGGCGCCCTTTCGACTGCCAACACCGGCACCAACGGTCTGTTCTCGGCTATTATCATCGCCCTGCTTTCCGTCTCGCTCTTCATCAAGATTTCTGGCGTCGAGAAGCTCAAGGTTAAGCTGGGCGAGGGCGTGCCTCCCGCGGTCTCCAACTCCTTTAACGTCATGATCCCGATGCTGCTCAACCTCGCGGTCTTCGCTCTTGCCGCAGCCCTGCTCGCCGTGTGCGCCGGCACCGATCTGTGCACCATCATCTCCACGTGCATCTCCAACCCGCTCAAGAGCATCATGAACGCCGGTCCGTGGGCTGTTATCCTCATCTACACCCTTGCCAACCTGCTGTTCTGCGTCGGTATTCACCAGTCCACCATCTCTGGCGCTACCGTCGAGCCGATCCTGACCATGCTCATCGTCGACAACATGGCTACCTTTGCCGCCGGTGGCACCATCCAGCCCGATCACTACATGAACATGCAGATCGTTAACAGCTTCGCCCTCATCGGCGGCTCGGGCTGCACCCTCATGCTTCTGCTCGACACGCTCCTGTTCTCCAAGAACAAGGCTTCCGAGACCGTTTCCAAGATGGCTATCCTGCCTGGTCTGTTCAACATCAACGAGCCGGTTATCTACGGTTACCCCATCGTGTACAACCTGCCGCTCATGATCCCGTTTGTCCTCCTTCCCGACTTGTTCATCGGCATCACCTATGGCCTTACCTGCGCAGGCATCATCAGCCCCTGCATCGCCCAGGTGCCCTGGACTATGCCTCCCGTCATCAATGCCCTGCTCGCTACGGGCTTTGACTGGCGCGCCGGCGTGTGGCAGGCCCTCGAGATTGTCATTGGCATGGCTGTCTACCTGCCCTTTATGAAGATTTCCGAGAAGGCAATCGCCAAGCAGGAGGCTCTCGCCGAGTAGAACGCTCTCGCCGAGTAGAACGCCTAACGTTCGTCCCTTTCACCGTTGCGGGCGCCGGTACGCGGTGCCGGTGCCCGCACCTCTCTTTTGCGTAAGGGCGCAGAAAGAGGGCACAATAACCGCAAGGAATACAACCAGTTGTCGTCTGCGCGCCGCGCAGTTATAAGGAGGAAACCATGAAGAAGATCATGCTCTGCTGCAATGCCGGTATGTCCACGAGTCTGCTGGTCCAGAAGATGCAGGCCGAGGTTGCAAACCGTGGTCTGGATATCGAGATCGAGGCTCGTCCCATGAGCGAGGCCCACGATCACCTGGACGAGTGCGACATGTTGTTGCTTGGCCCGCAGATCGGCTACACCAAGGGCGATTTTGAGAAGGAGGCCGCTTGCCGCTTCCCGGTCGAGGTCATCAACATGGTCGATTATGGTCGCATGAACGCCGCCGGCATCATCGACCACTGCGTTAGCGTGATGGGCTAGGTGCAGCATATGGAGGATATGAACGAGTTGCAGATGACCTGCTTCGAGATCATCAGCTACGTCGGTACCGCCAAGAGCATGTACATCAATGCCGTGCAAAAGGCCAAGGAGGGCGATTTTGACGCCGCCGAGGAGCTTATCAAGCAGGGCGACGAGGCCTATAACGGTGGCCACGATGTTCACATGGGGCTTCTGAAGAAGGAGGCCAACGGCGAGCGTAACGGTGAGGCTCCGTTGATTCTGCTGCATGCCGAGGACCAGATGGCCGGCACCGAGACCATGCGCGTCATGGCCACGGAGCTCATCGAGGTCCACAAGCAGCTGCAGGCACTGAAGGCCTAGCTGGCGTTATCGCCGCGACGGACCGTGCAATCCAACAGACAATACAGTCCTTTTCACGGGCGCCGGGAGCCTCCGCCTCTCGGCGCTTGTTGTTTTTGGCTAAGGCCTTTCGCGGCCTACTGAGCGGACATTCGCGTTTTCCCAGATAAAACCTGCCAAAACAAACCTGTCCCTTTTTGGCAGGTTTTTGCCTTGGGAGCGGTACCATACTGGCAATGTTTAAACGAGAAAGGTGGGCTCCCATGGAACCTAAGCAGTACTACATCGGCATTGACGTCGGCGGCACTTCGGTTAAGGAGGGCCTGTTCGATGAGGACGGCAATCTGCTTGCCAAGGCCAGCGTGCCCACGCCTCCCATCGTTGACGCTGCGGGCTTTGCCGCGGTGACCGAGGCCATCGACCAAGTGGTCGCCAAGGCACAGATTCCGCGCGCCTTTGTGGCGGGCATTGGCCTGGCCGTTCCGTGCCCCATCCCGGCTTCGGGCGACGCCAAGGTCAAGGCCAACATTGCCATTAACCTGCCCGAGCTTAAGATCGCCATTCAGGAGCACTGCCCCGACGCGGTCGTTAAGTACGAAAACGATGCCAACGCCGCTGCTATGGGCGAGGCTTGGCTCGGCTCTGCCAAGGGCGTGCAGAACGTGGTGATGGTCACCATCGGTACCGGCGTGGGCGGTGGCGTTATCGTCAACGGCGATGTGGTATCGGGCGTTGTGGGCGCCGGCGGCGAGATCGGCCATATGTGCCTGAATCCTGCCGAGGAGCGCACCTGCGGCTGCGGCGGCCATGGCCACCTTGAGCAGTATTCCAGCGCCACCGGCGTGGTGAGCAACTACCTTGCCGAGTGCGAGAAGGCGGGCGTCGAGCCCATCGAGCTCACCGGCCCCTCCGATTCCAAGGACGTGTTCCAGGCCTGTCGCGAGGGCGACAAGCTTGCGCTGGCCGCGGCCGATACCATGGCCGACTATCTCGGTCGCGCTCTGGCGCTTATCGCCAACGTGGTCGACCCCGAGATGTTCCTGATCGGCGGTGGCGCCTCCGCCTCGGCCGACGTCTACCTCGACGCGGTTCGCGAACACTTCCAGCACTATGCGCTATCCGCCTCGCGCGAGACGCCCATCGAGGTCGCCTCGCTCGGCAACGACGCCGGCATCATCGGTGCCGCCTACGTAGCCCTGCGCGCCGCCGGCAAATAGCTGGCGCAAGGGGGAAGGTTAGTTTGCACCACATGGTGCAGAGGGGACAGACTTTGCCTCAGCTCCTGCCCCAATTTGTGCTGCGGCCCTTCCATCTCATAGGGTTCGGCGTCGGCGTGCTACCATAGCTACGTCCAAGTACACATATCAAGTGGAGGATTTCCATGGCAAACGTTCTTGTCTTTGGTCACCAGAATCCCGATAACGACGCCATCATGAGCGCCGTCGTCCTGTCCCAGCTGCTCAACCAGGTTGAGTATGCCGGCAACACCTACGAGGCCTGCGCACTGGGCCAGCTTCCGGCCGAGTCCGCCAAGCTGCTCGCCGACGCCGGCATTGCCGAGCCCCGCGTGATCGATTCCGTCGAGGCCGGCCAGCTCGTCGTCCTCACCGACCACAACGAGTCTGCCCAGTCCGTCGCCGGCCTTAAGGACGCCACGGTCTTTGGCGTCGTCGACCATCACCGCATCGGCGACTTCGAGACCGCCGGCCCGCTGCACTACATCTGCCTGCCCTGGGGCTCCAGCTGTACCATCGTCACCAAGCTCGCCGGCGTGCTCGGCGTCGAGCTTTCCGACGTTCAGGCCAAACTGCTGCTCTCGGCCATGATGACCGATACGCTCATGCTCAAGAGCCCCACCACCACCGATCTCGACCGCGCCGTCGCCGCCAAGCTCGGCGAGCAGGTGGGCGTCGACCCGGTCAAGTTCGGCATGGAGGTCTTCCTCACCCGTCCGTCCGGCTCCTTCACCGCAGCCGAGATGGTCGGCAACGACATCAAGATGTTCGAGCCCGCCGGCAAGAAGCTGCTCATCGGCCAGTACGAGACCGTCGACAAGAGCCGTGCGCTTGGCATGATTGACGAGATCCGCGAGGCCATGCGCGCCTACGCCGCCGAGAAGGGCGCCGACGGCATCGTCCTGTGCATCACCGACATCATGGAGGAGGGCTCGCAGGTTCTGCTCGAGGGCGAGACCGAGGCCGCTCAGAAGGGCCTGGGCATTGCCGACGAGCACGACGGCGTTTGGATGCCGGGAGTCCTCTCCCGCAAGAAGCAGGTCGCTGCCCCCATCATGGCCGCCTGCTAGGTTTTGCAACCTGCTCACGACCGGATCGCGGATGCTCCGCGCTCCGGTCGTTTTTTGTGCGCGGGACCACGTCGCCTATTGGACAGGGGCGCCCGTGCCGTTGAACAAATAATGTTCAACCTGTGGTTCCGCTTTTCGGCCGCGCTCGCGCGCTTGTCGCGCAGGGTAGGCTAGATGCAAGCGTAATACGTTGGAGCGCGGCGCCGCCATTTGGGCGGGCCGTGCTTTTTTAAGACGGGAGCCTTCCCGTGAAAGGAGCCGCCCATGGCAGCACCCGAGCAGCTGTTCAACACCCGTGAGCGCAAGCGTTTTGAGCGTCACGACATTTGGGAGCGCATTGCCGAGAACGGCACGATTTCCGCCGCCGTCATGGTGATCGCAGCCATCGCCGCGGTCATCTGCGCCAACACCGATGCCTACGAGGCTATTCATCACTTTTTGGAGACCCCGCTGTATGTGGGTCTTGGCAGCCTTACGGCTGGCCTTACCGTCGAGGTCTTTGTCAACGACTTTCTCATGGCGATCTTCTTTTTGCTGGTGGGCATCGAGCTTAAGTACGAGATGACGGTCGGCGAGCTCAAGAATCCGCGTCAGGCCATGCTTCCCATGCTGGCGGCCGTGGGCGGCGTCGTCGTTCCCGCCTGCATCTACCTGATCTTTAACCATGCCGGCGCGCACAACGGCTGGGCTATTCCCATGGCAACCGATATCGCCTTTGCGCTGGGCGTGCTATCGCTTTTGGGTAACCGCGTGCCCAACGGCGTGCGCGTGTTCTTCTCGACGCTCGCCATTGCCGACGACCTGATCTCCATCGCCGCTATCGCCATCTTCTACGGCCAGAGCCCCAGCACGTTTTGGCTGGGCGCCGCTGCGGTTGTGACCTGCGCGCTCGTGTGGCTCAACAAGACGCAGCACTACCGCCTTGCCCCGTATTCGGTGCTGGGTCTGCTGCTGTGGTTCTGCATGTTCAAGAGCGGCGTGCATGCTACGCTTGCTGGCGTCATCTTGGCCTTTACCATCCCGGCCAAGTGCGGCGTCAAGCTCGATAGCCTTACCGACTGGCTGGGCGAGTGCCTGCCGTTGCTCGACGACCGCTACGACGACGAGGCGCACATCCTGGGTCAGCACGACTTTACCGTCTCGACCACCAAGGTCGAGCGCGTCATGCACCGCGTGACCCCGCCGCTCATCCGCATGGAGCGTCTGATCTCCACGCCGGTCAACTTTGTGATCCTGCCGATCTTTGCGTTCGTAAACGCGCAGGTTCGCCTAGTGGGCGTGGACATGAGCACGCTGCTCACCGACCCGGTGACGCTCGGCGTATATTTTGGCATGCTGCTGGGCAAACCGATCGGCATCTTTGGCATGACGTTTGCCCTGGTTAAGCTCAAGATTTCCGAGCTGCCGCACAATGTCAACTGGCATATGATCGCCGGTGTGGGCATTTTGGGCGGTATCGGCTTTACCATGTCGATCCTCATCAGCGGCCTCGCCTTCCCGACGGCCCAGTTTGAGGTCCTGGCCGCAAAGGCCGCCATTCTTGCCGGTTCGGTCACCGCGGCCGTGCTGGGCATGATCTACATGAGCGTGGTCTGCAAACACCCTGCGCCCAAGGACGAGTAAGAGCACATACAAGTTTGAAAACGCCGCCTGTGAATACCATCACAGGCGGCGTTTTAGTCACTGGGTAGTCGTTGGGGACAGACTTAAATGACTGCCCCATAGTCGTTGGGGACAGACTTAAATGACGACTACTCATTTAAGTCTGTCCCCAATGAGTGGTTCTATTCCACGGTGCCGTAGACGGCGCCCCAGCCGTGGGCGGCTAAGGCGGAGTTCAGCTGGTCGCAAAGTGACTGGCGGTCGTAATAGCCGGGCGGCAAAAGGTTCACGATCTCCATAAGGTCGGGCGCCAGGTCCAAGATTTCGGCCTGCACGATTAGGTCCAGGCGGTCGATGGCGTGGCGGTCGTAAAACAGCCCGTCGACCAGGCGCTGCAGGTCGCCGAATTCCTCAGCCCTAAACGAACCGTATTCCATAATGCCTCCTTAGGCGCCCCACGCCGGCATGCGCGGCGATGTCGTAATTCATTGCGATGAACTTAATCTATCACGGCTTCATACCGTTGCGGCGGTGGCGGTCTATACTTAGACGAACTGCAACGTCCCGCTTCGCGAAAGGTCGCACCCATGCAGACGATCTACCAGAAGATGGAAACCACCGAACTCGATGCCGCCATCGAGGCGCTCAAAGCCGAGGTCGCCGAGGTCAAGGCCAAGGGCCTGGCGCTCGACATGGCCCGCGGTAAGCCGTCGCCCTCCCAGGTGGACATCTCGCGCCCCATGCTCGATATCCTCAATGCCGAGGCCGATCTGCACGACGGCAACGTCGACTGCTCCAACTACGGCTGCTTCGAGGGCATTCCCTCGGCACGCAAGTTGGCAGGGGAGTTCCTGGGCTGCCCCGCCGAGCAGACGCTCGTGCTGGGTTCGTCGAGCCTTTTGATCGAGCACGACATCGCCGGCATGTTCTGGCGCTGTGGTTCGTGCGGCAGCGAGCCCTGGGATGCCTACGAGGCCGCGCACGACGGCAAGAAGGTCAAGTTCCTGTGCCCCGTTCCCGGCTACGATCGCCACTTTGGCATCACCGCCGACTTGGGCATCGAGAACGTCCCCGTTGCGATGACCGACAACGGCCCCGACATGGACGAGATCGAGCGCCTCGTTGCCGCCGACGATTCCATCAAGGGTATCTGGTGCGTGCCCAAGTATTCCAACCCCACGGGCATCACCTTTAGCGAGGACACCGTGCGCCGCCTGGTCGAGATGCCCACGGCCGCGCCCGATTTCCGCATCTTCTGGGACAACGCCTACTGCGTGCACGACCTGTACGACGAGACCGACGAGCTTGCCAATATCTTTGACCTCGCTCGCGCGGCGGGCACCGAGGACCGCGTGGTGGCTTTTGCCTCGACGTCCAAGATTACCTTCCCGGGCGCCGGCATCGGCTTTATCGGCGCGAGCCCTGCGGTCATCGCGGAGTTCTCCAAGCGCCTCAAGGCCGGCTTGATCAGCGCCGACAAGCTCAACCAGCTGCGTCACGTGCGTTTCCTTCCCACCATTGAGGCGGTCAAGGAGCATATGAAAAAGCATGCCGAGTTTTTGCGCCCGCGCTTTGAGGCCGTTGAGCGCAAGCTCACCGAGGGTCTGGGCAACACGGGTTGCGCCACTTGGACGCATCCCCGCGGCGGCTACTTTGTGAGCTTCGATGGTCCTGAGGGCTCGGCCCAAAAGGTCGCCGCGCTTTGTGCCGATCTGGGCGTCAAGCTCACGCCGGCTGGTGCCACCTGGCCCTATGGCAAGGACCCGCGCGACACCAACATCCGCATCGCGCCGAGCTATCCCACGGTCGAGGACCTGGAGGCCGCGCTCGACGTACTGGTGCTGGCCGTCAAGCTCGTCGCTGCCGAGATCGCGCGTGCCGAGCGCGCCTAGCGCGCAGAGCTCTGCAAGTCCGCGCCGCGTACTTTTCCGCACTTTCGATACGCAAAGGAGCGTATACATGGATTTGGGTATTTCCACCAACCCCACGCCGGAGCTCTACACCATTAAGGTGACCGGCGAAATCGATATCTCTAACGCCGACAGTTTGCGTAACGCCATCGACTTGGCGCTTGAGCAGCCCACCGAGGCCGTTGAGCTCGACTTTGCCCAGGTGAGCTATATCGACTCGACGGGCATTGGCGTGCTTGTGGGCGCCGCGCACCACGCAGCCGATCATGGCAAGCGTTTTAGCTGCGCCAACGTGCAACCCCCGGTGATGCGCGTGGTTCAGCTGCTGGGTGTCGACCAGGAGATTTCGATCACGGCCGCATAAGCCCTGTCCCAAAAGGGGCGTGCCGTTTGGCATATGTTTGTGATGCGCTCGAACGTTTTGGCGTCCGGGCGCTATACTTGACCGAATGAATAGACGAGTTCCGGCCGAATGGCGCGGTGCGGGCTCGACTCACATCGAGCCTTGGAGGTATGTGTGTTTGGTATTGGAGAGGGTGAGCTGGCAATCATCGTGGTCTTCGGCTTTTTGCTGTTTGGCCCGGATAAGCTCCCGCAGATGGGCCGCACGATCGGCCGTGCCATCCGTCAGTTCCGCGAGACGCAGGAAAAGATGACGGCAGTTGTTCAGTCCGAGATTATCGATCCGGTAAGTGAGGCCGCTTCGGCGCCGGTCAAGCCCAAGAAGGCCGCTGTCGATGACGATTCCGATGCTGACGCTGATGCCGTCGAGACGGCCGCGCCCGCAAAGAAGGAGACCTTTGCCGAGCGTCGCGCCCGCCTTGCCGCCGAGAAGGCCGCGAGTGAGGGTGCTGCTGAGGGCGAGGCTGCTGCCGAGGAGACGGAGGCC
>UQMW01000051.1 GCA_900542275.1 uncultured Collinsella sp. | reverse complement strand
AGCCACGACGGGAAAACCCGCGACCTCGGCCACATGGCGATACGCCGCCACGTCGATGCCCGTCTGCATGCCATCGCGCGCGATGTCGGTGTACACCAAATGCTTAAAGCCCAACTCGGAAAGCTGCGCCACCGCATCATCGAGCGCCACGCCCGCGCCATCGCGCCAGCCGTTCACCTTGACCTGGCCGTCACGGGCGGCGATGTCTGCCACCAGCAGCTCGCCAAAGCCGCGCGCTGCCACCTCGGCAAAACCCGGCTCGGTCACCAGCACGGTCCCCAGCGCAATACGGCGCGCGCCATAGCCGGCCAGCTCGTCGATGCGTGCGAGCGAGCGGACGCCGCCGCCCACGTCCACGGACAGACCGTCGACGCCGCAGATAGCCTTGATCGCCGTCGAGTTGGCAGCGCATGCGTCCTCATCCTCGCCAAAGGCAGCGGACAGATCGACGACATGCACCCAGTTCGCACCCTGCTCGGCAAACGAGCGGGCGACGGCGACGGGGTTGTCGGAATATACCTTGCAGCGGCTGCGATCGCCGCGCTCCAAGCGCACGACCTTGCCGCCGATCAGATCGATTGCGGGGAACAGGATCATCGGCCGGCCTCCTCGACGATGTTGACGAAGTTCTTAAGGATGCGCTGTCCCAGCGCGGAGGATTTCTCGGGATGGAACTGGCAGCCCCACACGTTGCCGTGGCGCACGATGCACGGGAAGCTCCGCGTGTAGTGCGTGCGCGCCAGAACATCGGCGGCATCGACATCGTCGGCCACCGCATAGCTGTGGGTGAAGTACATGTTGGCGCCCTCGGCAAAACCGGCGAGCAACGGATCGGCCGCGCCGGCGGGCGTCATGTGCACCTGGTCCCAGCCCACGTGCGGCACCTTCAGGCGACTCGATTCCAAGCGCGTGCACGAGCCGCGCATAATGCCCAGGCCATCGACCCAGGGACCGCCGGCCTGCTCGGAGGCATCGTCGTCCGCGTCCGCGCCCTCGTCCGCCGGCACGCCCTCGTCGCCGCGTTCAAAAAACAGCTGAAGGCCCAGGCAGATGCCGAGCAGAGGAGTTCCGGCGGCAACGGCGTCAAGCACGGCCGCCTCCTCGCCGCTCTGGCGCATAAAGGCGATCGCGTCATAGAACGCGCCCACGCCCGGGATGACCAGGCCGTCGGCGTTGCGAATCTGCTCCGGATCGTCCGATGTGCAGGCAGCGGCACCGGCGCGCGCAAGCCCGCGCACGACGCTCGACAAGTTGCCCTTGTGGTAGTCGACCACCACGATCTTCGGTTCGCCCACGCGACCCTCCTTTTTCCATCATCCAAAACCACCACAAAGGGGACAGGCACCTTTGTGGTGGTTTCTGCCTATATGGCGGTTACAGCGAGCCCTTGGTGCTGGGGATTCCTTGCACGCGGGGATCAAGCTCGCAGGCGTGGCGCATCGTGCGTCCCACGGCCTTAAAGGCGGCCTCGATAATGTGGTGCGAGTTGCCGCCCGCCAGCTCGCGCACGTGCAGCGTGAGTTTGGCGTCTCGCGCAAAAGCGTAGAAGAACTCGACGGCCAGCTCGGTATCAAAGGTGCCCACGCGCTCGGTCGGCACGGGCAGATCGCAATAGGCCTGCCCGCGACCCGAGATATCAACGGCGGCTATCACGAGCGTCTCGTCCATGGCAATCGCCGCATCGGCAAAGCGCGTAATGCCCGCCTTGTCACCCAGTGCCTGGCAAAACGCCTCGCCCAGCACAATGCCCGTGTCCTCGACGGTGTGGTGCGCGTCGACCTCCACGTCGCCCACCGCATGTACCGTCAGATCGAACAGACCATGGCGGCCAAGGGCGTTGAGCATGTGGTCGAAAAACGGCACGCCGGTCGAGATATCGCACACGCCGGATCCGTCCAGATCGAGCTTAACGACAATGTCGGTCTCGCCCGTCTTGCGGGTTGCCTCGGCATAACGGCCCATCTACATCTCCTCCTTCACCAGCGCGGCAAACGCAGCCAGCACCTCGTCGTTTTCCTGCGGGGTACCCACGGTAATGCGCAGACAGTCCGCAAGCCCCGGCGCGTAGCTAAAGTCGCGCACCAAAATTGAATACTCGTCGCGCAGGCGCTCGCGCACGCACGTGGCGTGCGGTGTGCGCACGAGCACAAAGTTTGCTGCGCTCGGCCATGCCTCCACGGGCATGCCCTCGGCAGCCATTGCACGCAGGGCGCACAACTCGCGTTCGCGCTCGGATGCAACTTGCGCCACCACGGGCGCATACGCATCGCGGGCACGCACGCAGGCAAGCGCCGCGGCCTGGCTCAGCACGTTGACTGAATAGATCTGGCGAATCGCCGCGAACACGTCGATGACCTCGGGGGTCGCGATCACGTAGCCCAGACGCGTGCCGGCGGCGCCAAACGCCTTGGACAGCGTATGCAAAATCACCAGGTTAGGATGCTCGGCGATAAGCCCTTGCGCCGTGGTGGCCGCGCCAAACGAATCGTCGGCAAACTCCACGTAGGCCTCGTCGACCATCACCATGCCGGGGCAGGCATCGCACAGGGCCGCGATAAAGTCGAGCGGCGCCACGTCGCCCGTAGGATTGTTGGGCGAGGTCACAATCGCCAGGTTGCACTCGGGTGCGGCCGCGAGCACAGCCGCCTGGTCGAGCTCAAAAGTTGCCGGGTCGCGCCACACGTCGCGCACCTCGGTCTGACAGAGCGACGCAAAGAACGCGTACTCGCTAAAGCACGGCGGGCAGTTAAGCAGGGTCCGCCCCGCGCCGCCAAACGCCAACAGGTAGTTATAGAGCAGCTCGTCGCCGCCGTTGCCCACGCAGACATTCTCGCGCGCCACACCATGCCAAGCGGCCAGCTCGTCGCGCAGATCGTTGGACATGGGATCGGGATAACGGTTGAGCGGCGTGGCAGCCAGGGCGGCGTCGACCGCCTCGCGCACGCCAGCCGGCACGGGATAGGTGTTCTCGTTGGCCGAAAGGTTGATGCGCGTGGGCGTAAAGTTGGGATCGTAGGGCTCAATGCCGGCCAAGTAGGGCTGGACGAGCTCCTTCATACGGGGCGTGAGCTCGGCCATATCAGGCCTCCTTGCCAGTCGCGCCGGCGCCATCCGCGCCCGCAGCCGCCAGGTCCACGCCCTCGGCAACCGTCGCCACGGCGTCGCCCGGCCAGGCAACCTTGGTCAGGTCGGCCGCGGCGATCGACTCGGCGCTCACGGCATCCTCGCCCTGCTCCAACACGCGGCGGCGCAGGGCGGCGGAAAGCGCGTGTGCCCACAGACCCTCGGCCTCGGCTAGACGCTGCGTGGCAGGAGCATCGGAGAGCAGGCCCTCGGGTGTATAGCAAATGACACTCGAGCGCTTAACGAACTCTTCGACCGAAAGCGGGTTGGAGAACATGGCCGTGCCGCCGGTCGGCAGCGTGTGGTTGGGGCCAGCAACATAATCGCCGAGCGGCTCGGAGCTCCAGGCGCCCACAAAGATGGCGCCGGCGTTGCGGATGCCGCCGAGCAGGCCCATTGCATCCTTGCAGTGCAGCTCCAGGTGCTCGGGCGCCACGGTGTTCACGGCCTCGACGGCGGCAGCCATATCGGCGGCCACCACGATGGTGCCCTCGTTGTCGAGCGAGGAGCGCGTGATCTCGGCACGCGGCGACTGCGCCACTAGAATGTCGATACCCGCCTCGACCTCGCGCGCAAACTGCTCGTCGCAGGTCACCAGATAGCAGGCGGCCAGCGGATCGTGCTCGGCCTGGGCCATCAGGTCGGCCGCGACCACCATGGGCTTGGCCGTGGCATCGGCCAGCACGCAGACCTCGGAGGGGCCGGCGACCATGTCGATGCCCACGTCGCCCGAAACAATCTGCTTGGCCGCGGCGACAAAGGCGTTGCCCGGGCCGGTGATCTTGTCGACGCGTGGAATGGTCTCGGTACCGTACGCCAGCGCGGCCACGGCCTGGGCGCCGCCCACCATATAGATCTCGTCCACGCCGCCGAGCTTGGCCGCGGCGAGCGTATAGGGGCTGATCAGGCCGTCCTTTTGTGGCGGCGTCACCATGACCACGCGCTTGACGCCGGCCACCTTGGCAGGGATAGCGTTCATGAGCACGGTGGAGGGATACTGCGCGCGACCGCCCGGCACGTAGATGCCGGCCGCGGCAAGCGGGGTCACCTTAACGCCGAGCATCGTGCCGTCCGGGCGCGTGGTAAACCAGCTCTGCTCGACCTCGCGCTGGTGAAACTCACGAATCTGGCGCGCAGCCTTCTCGAGCGCGGCGACAAAGGCCGGGTCGAGGCCTTCGAGCGCAGCATCGATCTGCTCTTGCGGCAGACGAAAGCTCTGCAGCTCGACACCGTCAAAACGCTGGCAGTAATCGCGCACCGCAGCATCGCCGTTGGCACGCACGTTGGCCACGATATCGCGGGCGGCGTCGACGATGTTTTGCGGCAGCACACCCTTGCGGTTGAGCTGGTTGGTAACGAGGCTCTCACCGGGAGCAAGCTTGATGGTCTTCATATCGGTATCCTCTATCGGTCGAGGTTGCGTTTGGAAAACGAGATGCCGGGCAGCGGCACCAATCGGTCCGCAGCCCGGATATGGGGCGCCCGTGCGCGCTCGCGCTATTGTGCCGAGCCCGCGACGGGCTCAAAATGCTTGTCCTTCACGGCAGCCGCCAGGCGATCGGCCAGGTTGCGAACGCGCGGATCCAGGCGCGCGGCACCCGGGTTGACGAAGAAGCGGGCCGTGCAGTCCATAATGCGGCCGGTGATGACCAGGTCGTTGTCGCGCAGCGTGGCGCCCGTGGCGGTGATATCCACGATGCGATCGGTCATACCGACGATGGGTCCCAGCTCGATGTTGCCGTGCAGCGAAACAATGTCGGCGTTCACGCCGCGCTCGGCATACCAGGCACTCGCGATGCGCGGGTACTTGGTTGCCACGCGAAGCGAACCGCGGCGGGCATAGTTGCGCTCGGCCTGACCGGCGCGCCAAGCGGGCTCAGCCTCAATAAAGGTGCACAGGCCGTAACCCAAATCGACCAGCTGCAGCAAGTTGAGGTCGGCCTCGATGAGCGAGTCCCACCCGCAGATGCCGCAGTCGGCACCGCCGCAGCCCACAAAGGCGGGCGCGTCGCTGGGTCGCACGATGACAAACTCGATATCGCCGACCGCGCCCTTACCGGCACGCGTGTCGCGGCCGCGCACGATCAGGTGACGGCCGGGGTCGCGCAACTCAGAGACGTCTAAGCCCGCAGCCTCGAGCACGTCGAGCGTATCGGCCTTAAGCGAGCCCTTGGGAACGGCGATGCGCAGCGGACCCTCGGCACCACGGCCCGCGGCGTGGTCGCCGTCGGAAGCGGCGTCCTCAGCCGAAGTGTGCGCGGCCTCCAGACGCTCGAGCGAAAAGGCAAATCCCGCCGCCGGTACCTCGATGCCATCGCCGAACGCGCCGGTAAAGATGGAGTCGTAGCGACCGCCCGAACCCACCGGATCGGGCAGGCCACCGGCATAGGCCTTAAAGACCAGACCCGTGTAGTAATAAAAAGAGTTCATGATGGAGAAGTCGAAGGACAGCACCTGGGCGTCCTCGGGAGCCAGGCACTCGACCAGGGCACGCAGCTCGCGCGTCAGCGGCGCGACGATACCGGCAGCTTCCAGCAGCGCATCCACACGGTCGAGTATCTCGGCACCGCCGTGCAAGCGCGGCAGCTCGCTAATGGCGGCCTTGACGGCCTCGGGCTCGGCGCTTGCCGCCACGCGGGCATCGAGGCCCACAAAGTCATTGGCGTGCACGCAGCGCAGGGCCTCGGCAGCCAGCTCGCGATCCTCGCACGCCGCGAGCAGCTCCTTAAAAGGACGCACGCTACCTGCGATAATGCGCGCATCGGGCAACGCCAGCTTGCGCACGGCCTCGGCTACCAGCGAGACAATCTCGACATCGCCCGCGGCGTCGCCCGCACCGATGAGCTCAAAGCCCAGCTGCGTAAACTGACGCGAGCCGCCGGCATTGCGCTGGCACTCGCGAACCACCGGCGCCTCGTAGCGCAGGCGCAGGGGCAGGTCGGCCGCGCGCATGCGGGTCGAAACCAAGCGCACGATCGGCAACGTGTTGTCGGGACGGACCACCAGCAAACGCCCATCATCGTCAAAGAGCTTAAACGGCGTGTCCGCAATGCGGCCACCTTCCTCGAGCGAACCCTTGTCCTCGAGCAGCGGCGTCTCAACCGGCAGGTAATGATGCTCCCTAAAGCAGCCCTTCACCGTACATGCGATCTCCTCGCGTGCCTGAGCCTCCTCGGGCAATATGTCCCGGAATCCCCACGGTGTGGCCGTCATCTGGTGAGCCTCCTCATGCTGTGTTTCATATAGAACAGAAGACCGGCATAGCTCCGCCGGTCTTCTGGGTACTTTAGCATACTAGAGTGCTTGCGGGGAAAATCGTCTTCCTCGGCTCACAGCGTATTCATTTAGAAACATAGGGGCGGGCCCTCGGCTTAATCTGGCAATTCCCCCAGCCCAGTCGGAAAGCACATCCCACTCCGAGCCACAAGTCCGGGATGAACTTTCCGCCGAAGACACCCTGCGCCGACAGCAACGCAAAAAGGGCGCCCGCGCAAATGCGGACGCCCTTGTGTAGGGTCGAGATATCAACCAGCCAAGATATCGGACCTGCGACCAGCTCTTAGTAGTCGAACTGGTGGTAGTAGCGGCGGTACTTGAGGTTGTGCTTGGTGACCAGCTCGTAGTTGCGCGAGAGGCGGTCGGTGGTCAGCACGGACAGGATCCAGGGGGACACGATGACGCGGAAGTCGTCGTCCAGGCCCGGGATCGCGTACTCGGCGGTGTCGATGATGACGTAGTCCTCGTCGCCGGTCACGCCGCTGGTGAGGAAGGCGCGGACGCGCTCGTCGAGGGCGCGGCACTCGTCCTCGCCCATGAACAGGAACACCGGGACGCCGGGCTCGAGCAGCTCGAGCGTGCCGTGGAAGAAGTCGTGCGAGGTGATGTGGCGGATGCGCTTCCACTGCATCTCCTCGAGCAGGCACATGGAGTACAGGATGGTCTCGCCCCACAGCGCGCCCGAGCCGATGAACATGGTGTAGTCGGCCAGCGCGTACTTCCTGGCGAGCTCCTCGGCGCGCGGCTCGAAGCGCTTGCGGATGTCGAGCATGTCCTTCCAGACGTCCTTCGTCTGCTCGATGAACAGGTCGAACTTGGGGAAGCAGCCGCGGCGGTTGAGCAGGCGCAGGCCGAAGCAGTCGGCGAGGTAGTAGCCCTTCTCGCAGCCGCCGGCGCCGTGGTCTGAGGCCATCATGACGCAGTTCTCGGCGCCCACGGCCCGGCCGATCTTGCCCTCGGGGTTGGTCATGGCGTAGACGCGCACGCCCATCTCCTTCATCTTGCCGATGGCCTCGAGCACCTCGGGGGTGGTGCCGGACTCGGAGGCGGTCAGCACGACGGACTTGTCGGTCATGCGCTTGTGGCCCATGACGTTCCACTCGGCGGCGTGGATCAGGTAGACCTCGAGGTCGCGGTCGCCGAACTTGTTCATGAGGTACTCGAGCTGCATGAACTCGTCCCAGGTGCCGCCGACGCCCATCAGGAAGACGGCGTCGTAGCCCTCCTCGTGCACGCGGTCGGCCAGCGCGGTCATCTTCTTGCCCGCCTCGTAGACGTTCCTGCCGTCCTCGAGGTAGCCCTCCTGGTCGAAGTGCATGATCTCGATCTTCTCGGTCTCCTTCATGTGTGTCCTCCCATCACATGTGCGCGATTCTATACATCGCACTTCTTGCTGATACCAATTATAGCCATACGATTGCTCATTATTTAATACCAATCTAAACTCACGCAGATTTACGGCGAACGGTCGGTTTCCTCGCCCGAGTGGTATTACAACGCCATTAGTTGTCTAATTCGAGCAGCACTGCAACGAACACTCCGCAACTCGCCACCTAAAACTACGTTGCGCCAAACCCGCCCTAGTGTTTCCGGCGCAACCGCGCAGTTCGGTTATTCGGCTTCCATCTCTGCTATCACACGACGATACATATCGATAACCTGAGTTGTCGCCTTAGACGGATCCTGATAGTAGCGGCCGTCACACGTCTCGGCCGAGGCATAGCCCGTATAGCCGTGGCGCATGAGCGCCTCGAGGTCGGCACGCATATCGCGCTCGCCGTCGCCCCAGGCAAGATGCGTCGTGCCGCCGCCGACATCCACAAAGTGGGTGTGGACGATCTTGTCGCCCAAGACCTCAAAGTAGCCGTCGATTGTGTCGCCGGCAACTTCCATGGCGCCAAAGTCGATACAAGCCTTCAGGTTGGGACGATCGACCGCCTCGAGGATGCGCGCGACGTCCTGCGCGGTGTTGACCAGCACGGACTCCGACGGCTGTAGCGCCTCGAGCGCAACGCGAATGCCGCGCGTATCGGCATAGTCGCATACCGAACGCAGCATGGCAACGCTGCGGGCCCAGGCGTCCTCAGCCGGCTCGTCCAGATAGGCCCAACCACTCGTCACCAGAATCTGCGGCGCACCCAGCTCAACGGCAACGTCAATGACATTCTTAAAGTACGAGAGTATGCGCTTTTGGCCCGCCTCACCACGCACCGCGACATTCCACGGCTTGGGGTTGTTCTGCTCGGGGCACACGCACACGATCTTGATGCCGTACTGGGCGGCAAGATCGCGAATCTTATCCACCGAATCGTGCTCGTGGCAATCCACATACAGGTGCATCGAGCCAGTCCACAGCTCGATATTGCGATAACCCGCCTCGCCTGCAGCCTTAAAGAACGTCTCGATGCTGTAGTAACGATGGTTGATGTTCATGAGCGAAAGCTCGGGTACGGCCATAGTCCTCCCCTTTCGTACGGGCTTTTAAAAAACAGGGGGCTGCCGCACATGCGACAAGCCCCCAAAGATCGACGCAACCGTTAGACGCGATGGAAGCGCGATTTAAACATATTAGGCAAGCACGCCAAAGAAGGCACCGATGATGCCGATGACCATGGTGCAGAGAATCAGGACCATCGGGTTGATCTTCTTGGAGAGCAGCCAGTAGTAAATCCAGAAGGCGGCCATGCCGAGCATGCCGGGCATGATGCCGTCCAGGATGTCCTGGAGGGTCTGGGCGGAGTCGCCCTGACCGATGGCGACGGGCAGCGAAGCCCAGAACATGTCCTTGCTCATGGCGCCGACCACCATGACGCCGACGATGCCGACGCAGGCCATGATCTTTTGCATCAGACCGGTCTTCTGAGCCTCGTTGAGGAAGCCAATGCCCAGTTCATAACCCTTGATAGCGCCAAAGATACGAATCAGGAACGCCGGGATGTTATAGATGAGCAGGAAGGCGATGGGGCCAAAGGCGTTGCCGGCCTGGCACAGGCTGATGCCCACGGCAGCGGCAACAACGCGCAGGGTGGACAGGAAGAAGGAGTCGCCCAGACCGGAAAGCGGGCCCATGAGGGCGGCCTTGATGTCGTTGACGCTCTCGGGCTCAACCTCGCCGCGAGCGACCTTCTCTTCCATGGCCATCGCGATGCCGCCCACGAAGGGAGCGAGCTGCGGGGTGATGTTGAAGAATGCGCTGTGACGGTGCAGGGCCTCGGCGTAATCGTCGGGACGGCCGGCATAGATCTTCTTGAGCATGTTGGCGACCATCAGGCAGAAGGCAATGTTCATCTGCTTGTAGTAGGTCCAGGAGAACTCCATGCCCAGAGCGCCGGTACTCAGAGAGCTCTTAATGAGGTCGGAGCGAGTAATCTGGTTCTCGGAATTAGAAGTCATCGTCCTCATCCCCTTCCACAGAAAGCTGGGGCTGGGCGCCACCAAGGCCCAGCAGGTCGAACTTGTTGATGCCGATGATGATTGCGATCAGAGCGACACCGAGGACGGGCACGTTGGCATAGGAGCACATCAGGAAGCCCAGGAAGTAGAACGGCACGAGCTGCTTGGTAAGCACCAGACGACCGAGCATTGCGAAGCCCATGGCAGGCAGGATGTTGGCTGCGACGCCAAAGCCATCAAGGACAAACGTCGGGATGAAGTCGAGCAGACCCTGAACGGCGTCAGCGCCAAGATAGAAGGAGACGGAGCACAGGAAGAAGGCCAGGGCGACAATCACAAGACCGATAACCCAGTGCATAGCGTAGATACCCTTGAGGTTACCCTTGCTGGCAAAGACGTCGGCGCGGTCGACCAGAAGGGGCATACCGGCGTTGATGACGTTCTTGATGGCTAGGCACAGGGTGGCGATGGGCATCGCGAGCGCGATAGCGGCCTCAGTGCTCTGGCCCAGCTGAATAGCGAAGGCGCAGGCGAGCACGCCGCCAATCGTCTCATCAGGTGGCACGTAAGCGCCGATGGCAATAGAACCCATGAAGAGCAGCTCGAGGCTCGCGCCGATGGCGAGGCCGGACTGCAGGTCCCCGAGGACTATGCCGACGAGCGGGCACAGAACGATCGGGCGGAACGCATAGAGCGTACCGAGCTGATAATCGAGCTTACCGAAAGCAGCGATAAGTCCGATGAGGATCGCTTGAACAAGCATTGTTCCTCCTTTTGATCCCTCTTGGATCCGGTCGGCGATTCCCGACTTGTCAGCGCGCCCTTTTCCATGCCGACAATCGCCTAGGCAGATCCAGCTTGTACCGGCGTGCTGTTAACACCTAAACCGGTACAAATGATTTCATACCAATTATATAGTCATGCAGAAACTATTTAATACCAATCGCTCAACGGGCAGGTACTTCCGGTGAACGGTAGGTGGACTACCGGGTAAAGCGTTTATCCGCTACTCCACGGATAGGGCAGCACCATGCGTGCCGTCCCGTGGTCCCAAGTTACAGGACACTCATAGCGTCGACCTTGGGGTCATCGGCCAGAGCGCGAATCTCGACCTCGACACCACGACCGACGAGCTCGCGGATTTCCTCTTCCTCGGCGGCGGTCACAAAGACCTGACGCGAAACCTGGCGGGCGTCGGGACGCTGTTCGTCCTTGGACTTGGTGTTGCCCAGGTTAATCGAGGTAATCTGCGGGCAGCCGTCGGCAAGCTGCTTGGCCTCGGCGATGCTGGCGACGCAGATGATCATCTTGTACTTATCAGTGACACCAGAGTTAATTGCCTCGATGGCGTGTTCCATGTCCTTGATGACGAGCTTGGCGTTGGCCGGCTTGCCCATCTTGAGCGTGGTCTTCCAAACGGGATCGTTGGCAACCTTGTCGCCGACGCAGAAGATGCAGTCGGAGCCCAGGCCCTGGACCCAAGAGACGGCCACCTGGCCATGAAGCAGACGATGGTCGACGCGAAGCAGTTGAATCATGATTGACCCCCAAAGGTCTCATGCCGGAAACCCGGCCCCATTAATAGCAGGCGGAGACTAGAACTCTTCCTCGTCATCCGCATCGGTCAGCAGATCGTTGACAAACTTGACGCGCGTGTCGTCAGCCGCGATTATCTCGCGGATAACCTGATCGGCGGGAGCCTCCTGGTCCGAGAACAGTAGCTGGATCAGCAGCGGCAGGTTCATGTTGGCGACAAGGTAGGTGTTGGGACGCGTCTGAACGATCTTGGTGAACTCGTTGTTGACGCTACCGCCAAACAGGTCGGTGCACACGATCACGTCATCGGCAGGGTCGATGGTCGCCAGCAGCTTTGCGGCCTCCTCGGCGACGTCGGTGCGACCGTCGACAAACATCGATAGATCGTGAACGTTATCGCGCGCGCCCGAGAGCAGCTCGGTGCTCTCTTTAATGCCGGTCGCAAAATGCGCGTGGCTGGCGAAGATGTATTGCCTCATTACAGTTTCCCCCAAATGGAATTAGTAGTCGAACTGGTGGTAGTAGCGGCGGTACTTGAGGTTGTGCTTGGTGACCAGCTCGTAGTTGCGCGAGAGGCGGTCGGTGGTCAGCACGGACAGGATCCAGGGGGACACGATGACGCGGAAGTCGTCGTCCAGGCCCGGGATCGCGTACTCGGCGGTGTCGATGATGACGTAGTCCTCGTCGCCGGTCACGCCGCTGGTGAGGAAGGCGCGGACGCGCTCGTCGAGGGCGCGGCACTCGTCCTCGCCCATGAACAGGAACACCGGGACGCCGGGCTCGAGCAGCTCGAGCGTGCCGTGGAAGAAGTCGTGCGAGGTGATGTGGCGGATGCGCTTCCACTGCATCTCCTCGAGCAGGCACATGGAGTACAGGATGGTCTCGCCCCACAGCGCGCCCGAGCCGATGAACATGGTGTAGTCGGCCAGCGCGTACTTCCTGGCGAGCTCCTCGGCGCGCGGCTCGAAGCGCTTGCGGATGTCGAGCATGTCCTTCCAGACGTCCTTCGTCTGCTCGATGAACAGGTCGAACTTGGGGAAGCAGCCGCGGCGGTTGAGCAGGCGCAGGCCGAAGCAGTCGGCGAGGTAGTAGCCCTTCTCGCAGCCGCCGGCGCCGTGGTCTGAGGCCATCATGACGCAGTTCTCGGCGCCCACGGCCCGGCCGATCTTGCCCTCGGGGTTGGTCATGGCGTAGACGCGCACGCCCATCTCCTTCATCTTGCCGATGGCCTCGAGCACCTCGGGGGTGGTGCCGGACTCGGAGGCGGTCAGCACGACGGACTTGTCGGTCATGCGCTTGTGGCCCATGACGTTCCACTCGGCGGCGTGGATCAGGTAGACCTCGAGGTCGCGGTCGCCGAACTTGTTCATGAGGTACTCGAGCTGCATGAACTCGTCCCAGGTGCCGCCGACGCCCATCAGGAAGACGGCGTCGTAGCCCTCCTCGTGCACGCGGTCGGCCAGCGCGGTCATCTTCTTGCCCGCCTCGTAGACGTTCCTGCCGTCCTCGAGGTAGCCCTCCTGGTCGAAGTGCATGATCTCGATCTTCTCGGTCTCCTTCATTCCCGCTCCTTTCACGAGCAGTTTGAATTGTCACACGGCCCGGACGGGCTTGCCGTCCCGCCGCACCGCCTAACCTTGTGGTCATCTTGGCCCCAAGCTCAACAATTCAAAGGTTCTTAATACCAGTGAACGATTACAGGTTAGCCGTTTTTAATACCGATTTTTCGATTTCATCCTCCTCTCTCGGTAGACGGTCAGTTTTTGCCGCCCATCGGTCAAGCGACATATGGCCATAAAAGACGAGCGCCCTGCCGTACACAAGGACGCTCTGAACACTAATAGTTGTAGGTATATCCGCCGGCATCGCCGCGGGTAAAAGACTTGGCACACTCGATAACCTGTCCACTCGAGTCATAGGTCAGGCATTCCAGCACGAGGGCCAGGTCGCCCGGCTCAAGATCGAGCAAACTCGCATCGCGTGCGCCCAGCGCCTCAATATCGAGCTTCTCAATCGATTTATCTGGCTTTCGGCCCAACATGTCATAGGTCTCATACAGGCTGAAAACCGATATGTCCACGTCTTCGATGCCAGGGAACAGCAGACACGGGATCAGCGTCATCTCGATCGACACGGGTTCACCATCAATGCAGTTAAGACGGCGCACCGAGTAGAGCAGATCGTCCTCGCCGATACCAAACAAGTCGGCATAATACGGGCCGGCATAGCGTTTGGAGCGCGCCAGGATGCGCACCGACGGCGTCGCGCCCGAAGCTAAAACCGACTGACGGAAGCCGCCCTTGCGAGCGTGCTCGTCAAACCACTTGTGCCCCACAAAGGCGCCCTTGCCCTGCACGCGACGAATCTGGCCACTTTTGACCAGCTCATCCATGGCGCTGCGGATGGTCAGGCGCGTCGTGCCAAACTCCTCGGCCAGCTCATTTTCGGACGGAATCATCGAGCCCGTCGGATAGTCACCGCGCTCGATTCGCTCCGCAATGCAGCGGCGAATTTGCTTGTAAACCGGCAAGTCTTCTACTGCCTCAGCCATTCGACACCCACCTTCGTCGCAACGCCGTCTGCCTCACCGTTATCGGCAAATCGATACTTGGTCGGCAGGGTCACGGACTTGCAATACTCGACAAAGCCATCGTTCTCATCGCGCTCGTGCGAAGCCTTATAAAACACCGGGGCGCCCTCCTGGGCATCCAGCAACTTGGCCTCGTCGGCGTTCAGACGGCTGATGGAAATATGCTCCTTGCCGTGCGACACGCGGACATTCCCCTCTTTGAGCAAAACGTCGTAGAGGCTCTCCTGCTCGAAATCGTGATCGGGAAGCGAGGGACACAAAGACAGATTGACGTATGCCGTCTCGATCGACGCCGGGGAACCATTGACCACGCGCACGCGCCGAATGCAGAAGAGCGGCATGCCCAGCTCGATTTGGGCCTTTTGGGCCAGGTCGATATCGGCGTACACGACCTTGGAGCATACCAGGCGTGCGGTTGACTTTGAGCCGACCCTCTCCACCGCCTGCGTATAGTTCCACGTTTCCTGAAAGATGTTCAGCGGCTTGGGCGGGCACACATAGGTGCCCGAACCGCGGCGGCTTTCCAAGGTTCCGCACGAAATGAGACGCGTGATCGCAGCGCGCAACGCCGTGCGGGACACGCCCAGCTCTTCACAGAGCACGCGCTCGGCGGGCAGCCGGTCGCCACCCTGCAGGTCATAATGTTTGATATACCAAAGAATGCCCTCAAAGGCGCGATCTTTGGGCGGAATCGCATATGGTTCACTCGACATGGGTAAGGCTCCTCGACCGCTTGATGCTGCGGGCATCATTGCTCCGAACGCCCCATGGCGTCGAAGGCTTCTTTGATCTGTTCCGCAACGTTCCGATACGACCGATATAGGCCGCAGTCTCGCTTGACTTCGCCCGCAGTCACAGGAATCTCAAGCTTCGAAATCTCATCCTCGCCGGTTTGCACGGCAACGACGACACCCATACCAAGGCACATGTTACGCTTGGCGGCATTGTTTTTGGTAGCCTGAGCTGGGTTAATCAAAATCTGCTGAGCGAGCTCTCGATTGCTGAGCTGCGGCACATCCTCGGGATTTCCGGTCTCGACAATCTCGCATTGCAGCACATCCGCGTAGTCAAAAATCCTCGGGGTCGCGCCGCGCTGATGCACGGCCCACTTGCGACGCGTGGCATCCTGGTAGATAGCCGGCAAAAACGTAAAGCGCGGCGGGTCCAAAATCGTGTCCGTGATGGTAAACACATCGGGATCAAAGGCATCCTGCGGGTTTTTCTTCTTGAACAGCCCCATATCAGACTCCCGTACTAACACTTAACAACTCGAGCTAAATATAGCACCAATTTCAAGTCGCCGCTTTAGCGCATCGGTGCATGGCATCTATAGCTCGCCCAGCGGGAAATACACAGACGAGACCCGGGGCGGGGTGCTTGGTTTTGAGAAGTGGGCTTCGCGAACTTCCA
>UQMW01000050.1 GCA_900542275.1 uncultured Collinsella sp. | reverse complement strand
GGAGCCGCCGCTTCGCTGGTCGGTGTTGTAGAAGCCGCTGCCCTCAAACTTGATGCCGCTGGCCGAGAACGTCTTGGCGGCCGGAGCGCCGCAGTTGGGGCACACGACCTCGGGGGTCTCGGACATGGGATGCTCAACCTCAAACACGTTGCCGCAGCTCGAGCACTTGTAATCGTAGCGCGCCATAATACTTCCTTTTCAGCACAAAGCGGGCAGATTACTCTGCCCGCAAAAATTCAAACGTCTGTAACTGTACCCTATATCGGGCGTTTTATCACGCTTCGCCCCAGAATCTATGCGTGTTGCGCAGGAGCTGTGCGGTTTTGCCCTCAGCGGCCGCAACGTCGGCCTCGTCAGCCTGCCAGGTCCAGTTGCCCGTGGCCACGCCCGGTACGTTCATGCGCGCGTCGTCGCTCAGCCCCAGGACATCCTGCAGCGGCATCATCACCAGGGGAGCGTCGCTTGCCAGCGCGTCGCTCATCAGCTTGGCTGCCACCTCAACACCGCTCGGCTCGTCGCCGCCCGCAAAGGAGCGCGTGCACCAACCCGCGAGCGTCGACGTGTCGTGCGTCGAGGTGTACAGGATCTTTCCTGGCGTAGGGTGCACGCCGCTACGGACATCGTAGTCGCTAAACTCCAGCACGTCCATGCCGGGGAAGCCGCAGGTCGAGGCCATGGCGCGAACGCCGGGCGTCAGGTAGCCCAGGTCCTCGGCGATAAAGTTGAGCGGCCCCAGCTCGTCATAGGCGGTCTGGAACAGGTCCTTGCCCGGGCCTGCCAGCCAACGCCCGTCGGCGCAGGCCTTACCCGTGGGAATGCTAAAGTAGCTGTGGAAGCCCAGGAAGTGATCCAAGCGCACGCGGTCGTAGAGCGAAAACGCACGACGTAGGCGATCCATCCACCAGCTATAGCCGTTCTGCTTCATGTGGTCCCAGCGGAACGTCGGGTTGCCCCACACCTGGCCCTCGGGCGCAAAGTTGTCGGGCGGCGCACCGGAGATCTCGATTGCCTTACCGGTATCGGACAGCCAGAAGTTCTCGGGTTCGCTCCACGCATCCGCCGAATCGTCGGACACGTACATAGGAATATCGCCGATGACCTCGATGCCCTTCTTGTGCGCATAGTTCATAAGCTCGCACCAAGCCAGGTCAAAGCGGTACTGCATGTACGCCTGAAGCTCGGCCTCGTCGTGGAAACGCTTGTCGTCAATCAAGTGCTCGTTGTAGCGCGCAACATCTGCCGGCCAATCGTGGCGCGATTCGCCCTCAAAGTACTTTTTGACGGCCATATAGACGCAGTACTTCTCGAGCCAATCGGCATTGCGATGTTTAAACGCGGTGTACAGCGGATCGGCATCCTCGCCGCCGTGGGCCTTCCAGGTCTCAAAGTCGGCGGCTAGCTCCTTGTGGCTTTCGGGCAGCAGGTCGATATTGCCTGCAAAGGCCGAAGGACCGGCGTAAGGGGAGCGGAAGAAGTCCGTCGGGTTGACAGGCAGGACCTGCCAGTAGCGCATGCCCATAGCGGCCATATGGTCGATAAAACGACGCGTGGGCGCGCCGATCGTGCCGGGCTTACCGTCGTCGGTCGGCACCGATGTGATATGGCACACAACGCCCGCACCGTAATCGAGCGGCTCCTGCAGACGCTGCTCGGCGTGGTGATAGATGATCGACGATCCCAGCGGATACAGGTCGAGCGTGACGGTGCCATTGTGAATCTCGCACTCGTGACCGCTAATGACGTCACTCGCGCATTCGCCGAGCGCCGGAATCGTCACGCGGTGCGAATTGCGCAGACTGCGGTTGATGATAACCGTCGCGGACTCGCCATCCTTGCCCGTGCGGTTGTAGGCCAGCACCTCATCGTTGAGCGCGAAGGCCTTAATCTCGCCGTCGATCATAAACGGCAGTGCGCGGCGTACGGCGGAGGCGTTCTTGACAATAGCCAGCGTGTCGAAGTCGTGCAGTTGGTCCTTGGTCGGCAGAGTGCGGCGGTTGCCCGGATCGGTAAGGCCCTCCAGGCCGTATTCGTCGCCGTAGTAGATCGAAGGCACGCCGGGGAAGGTCATCTGCATGAGCGTTGCAAGCCAAAAACGGCTCTTGGCCAGGCCCATCGAGCTCTCGTCCAGTCGCCACTTGCTGCGCTCGCGCTCGGGCAGCTGCGACTCGTCGGGGCCGCCGCCGAGCACCGAGATGATACGCGGGCGGTCGTGGCTCGAAAGCAGATTGAGCGCGCAGGACAATGCCTCGCTCGGGTAGTTCTCGCGCAGGGTTTCGATATCCTCGGCTGCTTGGTAGGCGTTCTTGTAGCCCATCAAAAAGCCGATGACCATGTCGCGGAAAGGGTAATCCATAGCAGAGTCCAGCTCGGAGCCCTGCAGGTAACGACGCAGATGGCCATAGCTAATCTTGTTGGAGGCGTCTTCCCAGACTTCGCCGAGCAACAACGCGTCAGGCTTTTCGGCAAGTACGGCCTTCTTAATCTCGGCCAGGAAGTCGTCGGAAAGCTCGTCAGCGACGTCCAGGCGCCAACCATGGGCACCGGCGCGCAGCCATTTGCGGATCACGCCGTCCTTGCCCAGGAGCCGCTCGCGTACCAGCTCGGAGCTCTCATTGATGGCGGGCATGTTGCCCACGCCCCACCAGCAGTCGTACGAGCCGTCCTCGTGGAAATAAAACGCATCGCGCCACGGCGAATCCTCGCTCTGCCACGCGCCCACGCCGGGGTAGTTGCCGTAGCGGTTGAAATAGATAGAGTCGTCGCCCGTGTGGTTGAAGACGCCGTCCAGAATAATGGAAATGCCGAGCTTCTCGGCTGCCTCGCACAGCTCCGTAAAGTCCTGCTCGGTGCCCAGGATCGGGTCGATCTTAGTGTAATCGGCCGTGTCGTAGCGGTGGTTGCTCGCGGCCTCAAAGATGGGGTTGAGGTAGATGGCTGTAAAGCCCAGCTCGGCAATGCGGGGCAGGTCATTTTGGATACCCTTGAGCGAGCCGCCGTAAAAATCCCAGGTCCTGATGGAGCCGTCTTCGGCACGCTCGTACTCGGGCGGTTCATTCCAGTCCTCGACCATGCGGCGCTGGATTCCGTTGCGAGGCTTTTCGACTTCGGTCAGCGTGCGCTCGCGCCAGTTTTCGTCGCGTGCATAGCGGTCGGGGAAGATCTGGTAAACCATGCCACGCTCGTACCACTCGGGACGAATTTCGCGGTGCTTGTAGACGGTAATCTGGAAGGACGGGACCTCGGCGTAGTCGTAGGTTACGCTCTCGCCGCCGGTGCGGCCTTGCGGCGCGCCCAAGCGAACCTCGGGTTGGCCCTCGATATTGCAGATAAAGCTGTACCAGATAAGACAGGGCTCGGTGCACTCAAACTCTACGGTAAATATGCCGTCGCCCTCGTGCGTCATGGGATACCGAGACTCACCGATCTCATCGACCCAGGTGCGCAGCGTAAGCGTTGCCTGGTTGGGATCGGCATCCTCCAAAATCACCGAGAGTGCAACGGAAGTTCCAGTGGTCACAGCGCCAAACGGAGTGCGAAACTGCGGCAGGCGGCTGTTGTGAATCAATCTCATAGTACGGTCCAGTTCTATACAGTCATGGCCAACGGGCCATGGGCTTAACGCACGGTACTTAAGTATATCGTTGCACTTTAGTTGTATAAACTACAGCCGCTCATTATCGGCGAACGGTTGTCCTAGAAAATCGTTTTACCATCCAAATTATCGCGGCATTCGAAAACGCACATACCGATACTATTTGTAGCCAACCAAAAGTACCCCGGTTTACTACGATAAATTGAATGATCTCAACCACAGTCAATTTGGTGATATTAAAACCGCAGGTAAAAGCATTGGCAATTTCGTAGATTGCTCGTTGTGATCGGCCGGAGCCATTTTGTCGTAGTAAACCGGCCCTCTTTTTAATACGAAGTTCAACAAAGAAGAGGGCGCCTGGTTGGGGCGCCCTCTTTTGCGTCGAGGATTAAGTTTTAATCGTCCGGATTACCGGCGCTTGCGGGCGGCCGTTGCCTTGCGGACGGAGGTCTTCTTGGTAGGAGCCTTTTCCTCAGTGGGAGCGGCGGGGGAGACCGAGGCCTCCTTGGCGGGCTCAGTCTTTGCCGTAGCCTTCGGAGCGGTCTTGACCTCGGCGGCCTTCGGTTCCGGCTCGGCCTTTATTGCGGGCTTTTCCTCGACCTTAGCCTCTGCCTTGGGAGCAGCGGTCTTGGCCGTGGCCTTTTTGACCGTCGTCGTAGCTCGCTTGCGCGTGGTGGTCTTGGCGGCCGGCTTAGCCTCGACAGCTTCCTCAGCCTTAGGCGCAGCGGGCGTCTCCTCGACTTTGGCGGCCGGCTTAGCGGCTGCCTTGGTCGTGGCGGCCTTCTTGGTCGTCGACTTCGTAGCCGTGGTCTTCTTGGCGGTCGTCTTCTTGGCAGCGGCCTTGGCCGGAGCTTTTGCCGCGGGCTTAACCTCGGCTGCAGCGGTCTCGGCCTTTACCTCGGGAACGACCTCGGCCTCGGTGGCCTTCTTGACAGCTGCGGTGGTGCGCTTGCGCGTGGTCGTTGCCTTGGCTGTAGCCGTCTTTGCGGCGGTGGCCTTAGTGGCAGTGGTCTTGGCTGCAGAGGTCTTGCTCGCAGTTGTAGACTTGCTCGCCGTGGTCTTCTTAGCCGTCGTCTTGCGGGCCGTCGTCTTCTTAGCGGCAGGCTTCGCAGCGGGCTTAACCTCGGCATCAGCAGCGGGCTTCGCCTCGGCCTTGGTCTCCTCAGCAGCGACAGGCTCCTCGACCTTAGGCTCCTCAACAGGTGCGGCAGCCTCAGCTACGACAGGCTCCTCGACAGGCGCGGGCTCCTCGTCAGCCACCGCCGCCTCAACCGGCGCCGCCGGCCTCTCAATCTCTGGGTGCATAAAGAAGTACAGGTCCAGATACTTGTCGGCCGAGCGCGTCCAGCTAAAGTCCTGGCTCATGGCCTGCGTGACCAGCTGGTTCCAGGCATCGCGGTTGTCCCAGAACAGGCGCGCCGCGCGGAACACGGCGTCGCCCATCTCGTCGCCGTTAAAGTTACTAAACGAGAAGCCCGTGCCCTCGCCGGTAAACTCGTTATACGGGATCACCGTGTCCTTCAGACCGCCGGTCTCGCGAACAATCGGCAGGGTGCCGTAGCGCATGGCGATGATCTGCGACAGGCCGCAGGGCTCAAACTTCGAAGGCATCAGGAACATATCGGCGGCGGCATACATGCGCTGCGACAGCGCCGGATCAAACTCGATGCGCGCGGCCATGGTGCCGGGGTACTTGTCCTGGAAGTAGCGCAGGCCGTCCTCGTAGTCGCGGTCGCCGGTGCCCAGCACGGCCACCTGAACGCCGCCGGCCAAAATTCGGTCGAGCGCGTACATAACCAGGTCCATGCCCTTCTGGCGCGTCAAGCGCGTGACCATCACCATGAGCGGACGGTCGTCGCGAACCTCGAGCCCCAGCTCTTCCTGCAGCTTGGCCTTGCACACGGCCTTGCCGGAACGGTCCTCGACGGTGTAGTTGGCGGCAATGCGCTTGTCGGTCGCCGGGTCAAAGCCTGCCACGTCGATGCCATTCAAAATGCCCTGCAGCGCATACGAGCGCTCGCGCAGCACGCCGTCCAGGCCCTCGCCAAACTCGGGCGTCTGGATCTCGCTGGCATAGGTGGGGCTCACCGTGGTGATGGCATCGGCATAGCGCAGCGCGCCCAGCATGTAGTTGATGCTGCAGGCGTCGCAACGCAGCTGCGAGGCGGCCGCCGGAATGTGCGCCACGCCCAGGATGTCCTCCATCACGGTGTCGCTAAACTGGCCCTGGAACGCCACGTTGTGGATCGAGAACACGGTCTTGACGCGGTCATACAGCGGCAGGCCCTGGTAAAACTCGCGCAAAAACACGGGCGCAAGTGCCGTCTGCCAGTCGTTGCAGTGTAGGATGTCGCACTCAAAGCCGGCTGGCAGGTGCTGCAGGCTCTCGGTGATGGCCTTGGAGAAGAACGCAAAGCGCTCGCCGTCGTCAAAGAAGCCGTACGGATAGTCGCGCGCAAAGTAGCGCTCGTTGTCGATGAACATATAGGTGACGCCGTCGTGCTCGAGCTTCTCGAGTCCGCAGTACTCGTTGCGCCAGCCCAGACTCACGTAAAAGTCGGAGAAGTGCTTCATCTGCGCCTTGTACTCGTCCTTTATGGTGGCGTACTTGGGCACCATCACGATAACTTCGGCGCCGGCGCGCACAAGCGCCGCAGGCAGCGAGCCTGCCACGTCGCCCAGGCCACCGGTCTTTACAAACGGTGCGCACTCGGCCGAGGCAAACACGATCTGCATCTTTTTGCTGGAATCTGCCATATTGTCTCCCATGTTGCAATTCGAGAATAGCCGCCTGGCGCTAACCGGGCGGCTATTCTACTTGTTACGAGCGATGTTGCGGTGCCAACGTTAACGTACGATGGTGGTGTCGGAAGTTAACGGAGCCTTGCCCAGCACCAGGATGTTCTCGGGCGTGCCGCGAAGCTCGGTGTTGGTGGGAACCACGTTGTTTTTGTCCAGAATGGCGTTCTCAACGCGGGCGCCGCTCTTGATGATGCAGCTCTGGTTGATGATCGAGTTGGTCACCGAAGCGCCTTCCTCGACCACGACGCCGCGCGACAGGATCGAGTTGCGCACGGTGCCCTTGATGATGCAGCCGGCCGAGATGATCGAGTTGCAGGCGTGGCTGCCGGTCGCATAGCGCGAAGGCGGCACGTCGTGAGCCTTGGTCAGGATCGGGCGCTCGGGGTCAAAGAGCTGGTCGGCCACGGTCTGGTCGAGCAGGTCCATGCTGCGGCGATACAGCGACTTCTCGCTAAACACGCCCACGACCTCGCCCTTGTACTCGTAGCTGCACACGTCGATGTTGCCAAAGTCGCCCTGGAGTGCCTCGAGCAGGTCCAGATAGTCGGCGGCCTGGTAGTGGTCGATAATCTCGAGCAGCGTATCGCGGTTGACGATGCAGCAGTCCATAGAGGCGTTGTCGCCGTACACGACGCCGGCGTTCACGCCCGTCAGGCGGCCGTTCTCGTTAATCTCGAGCTTGGTCTCGTCATCGACGTTGCGCGTGGCCTTGCAGTACACCACGGTCATCTGGGCACCGGAGTTCTCGTGCGCCTCGATGATGGTGTTGAGGTCCATGTTAAAGATGATGTTGGTGCCCATCATCACAACATAGGGCTTCTCCGAGCGCTGGAACAGCGTCTTGTTGGAGATGATGTCGCGCAGCAGGAAGCGCATGCCGCCCTTGGTGGTGCCATACGCGTTGCCGGGCACCATGAACAGGCCGCCTTTCTTGCGGTCCAGGCCCCAGTCCTTGCCCGAGCCCACGTGGTCGATCAGCGAGCGGTAGTTGCCCGGCATGACGACGCCGACGGTCTTGATGCCGGCGTTCATCATGTTGGACAGCGGAAAGTCGATCAGGCGGTAGCGGCCCAAAAACGGAACGGATGCGATGGGGCGGTCCTTGAGCAGCACGCTGCCGTAGGTCGAAGAGTAGTTAGCGGTGATATAACCGATGGCCTTGCGATTGATCATCGGATCATTCCCCCTTCCCGATAACGACGTCATTTCCAACGACGGCCGTATCCTTGGTGGTATCGACAGAGCCGAGCTTCACGCCCTCTTCGACCGTGGAGTTCTCGCCCAAAATAGCGCGGCAGATGTGCGCGCCGCTCTTAACGTGCGCACCCGGCAGCAGCACGGAGTCCTCGACCACGGCGCGCTCCTCGATGATGACATCGGTCGAAAGGATCGAGTGGCGAGCGGTGCCGTAGATCTTGCAGCCGTTGGAGACCAAGCAGTCGTCCAGGCGGCCGTCCGGGCCAATGTAGTGCGGCGGACGCGTGGTGATGTTGGACATGATGGGGAAGTTCTTGTCAAACAGATCGAACTCGGGGTTGTTGCCCAGCAGGTCCATCGAGGTCTCGTGGAAGCTGGCGATGGTGCCAACATCCTTCCAAAAGCCGTGGAACTCGTAGCTGTACAGGCGCTTATTCTCGCCGAGCAGCTTGGGGATGATGTCCTTGCCAAAGTCGTGGCTCGAGCGCTGGTCCAGAGCGTCCTCCTCGAGCGCCTCGATCAGCACATCGGCCGAGAAGATGTAGATGCCCATGGATGCGAGGTTCGAATCGGGCTTCTCGGGCTTCTCGGTGAACTTGGTGATGCGGCCGTCCTCGGGGTCGGTGGTCAGGATGCCAAAGCGGCTGGCCTCCTCCCACGGCACGGGCATAACGCTCACCGTGAGGTCGGCGTTGTTCTCAATGTGCGTCTTGAGCATCTTGCGGTAGTCCATGCGATACAGGTGATCGCCCGAAAGAATCAGGACGTATTTGGGGTCGTTGGCCTTGATGTAGTCGAGGTTCTGCGTAATGGCGTCGGCCGTGCCCGCATACCAGGCGCCGCCGGTCTGCGTCTCGTACGGCGGCAGGATCGACACGCCGCCGTCGCGGCTGTCCAGATCCCACGCCTCGCCGGAGCCCACGTAGGCATGCAGCAGGTAGGGACGGTACTGCGTCAGAACGCCCACCGTGTCGATGCCCGAGTTGGAGCAGTTGGACAGCGAAAAGTCGATAATGCGGAACTTACCACCAAAGCTAACCGCCGGCTTGGCGATCTTTTGGGTGAGTGCCCCCAATCGGCTGCCCTGTCCTCCTGCGAGGAGCATCGCGATGCATTCTTTCTTACTCATCGATTTCTCCTTCTGTCATCGATGTTCCTAACCCATTAGCGACGGGCGCGGCGCACTGTCACGCCCGTCGAGTAATGCCGTGCGGCAAAGGGAGCTCGCGCGCTTTATGCGTGCCAGATCTCGTCACGATACTCGCGAATGGTGCGGTCGGACGAGAACCAGCCACTCGAGGCGGTGTTGAGCAAGGCCTTGCGGTTCCAGGTCTCCTGGTCGCCGTAGCTGCCCGTGAGGTTCTCCCATGCATCCACGTAGCTACGGAAGTCAGCCATGACCAGGTCGGGGTCGTTGTTGTTCATGAGCTTGTTGTAGATGCTCTCGAAGTTGCCCGAAAGACCCGCAAACGTGTTGTCCTTGAGCTCGTCCATCACGCGGCCCAGACGCTCGCGGTCGCCGTTGAGGGTATCCCACGCAAAGTAGCTGTTGGATGCCCAGAGCTGCTCGACCTCGGGAGCGGTCAGGCCAAAGATGGCCTCGTTCTCGCGGCCGGCCAGGTCGGCGATCTCGATGTTGGCGCCGTCGAGGGTGCCCAGCGTAATGGCGCCGTTCATCATGAGCTTCATGTTGGACGTGCCCGAGGCCTCCTTGCCGGCCGTGGAGATCTGCTCCGAGATCTCGGCGGCGGGGTAGATGAGCTGGGCGTTGCTCACGCGGAAGTTGGGGATAAAGCAGACCTTCATGACCTCGTTCACGCGGGCGTCGTTGTTGATGACGTCAGCCACGGAGTTAATGAGGCGGATGGTCTCCTTGGCAAAGGTGTAGCTCGAGGCAGCCTTGCCGCTAAAGATGAAGGTCGTCGGCGTCACGTGGAAGTTGGGATCGGCGATGCGACGGTTGTAGATGTCCATCACCTTCATGATGTTCATGAGCTGGCGCTTGTAGGCATGGAAGCGCTTTACCTGGACATCGAAGACGGTGTTGGGGTCAATAACCAGACCGGTCTCGGCCTTGACGTAGGCGGCCAGACGCTCCTTGTTGGCGCGCTTGGAGGCACCAACGGCCTTCAGGAACTCGGTGTCGTTCTGGAACTCTTTGAGCTTCTCCAGCTCAAAGGCGTCCTTGAGCCAGCCATCGCCAATGGCCTCGGTCACGAGCTTGGCGTAGGTGGGGTTGGCCTCGGCAAAGAAGCGACGGTGCGAGATGCCGTTGGTCTTGTTGTTGAACTTCTCGGGCGTCAGGGCATAGAAGTCCTTGAGCACGATGTTTTTGATGATGTCAGAGTGGATCTTGGCCACGCCGTTGACACTGTGGCTGCAGATCACAGACAGGTTGGCCATGCGAATCTCGCCGTCCCACAGGATGGCGGTCTGGCGCAGACGCTCCTGCCAGCCCTCCTGCGTTGTGTCGAACGACTCGTGCCAACGACGGCTGATCTCGTCGATAATCTGGTACACGCGGGGGAGGAGCTTGGAGAACGTGCCGATGGGCCACTTCTCCAGAGCCTCGGGCAGGATGGTGTGGTTGGTGTAGCTCACGACCTGCGTCACGATGTTCCAGGCATCATCCCACTCGAGCTTCTTCTCGTCGATGAGGATGCGCATGAGCTCGGGGCCGCACATGGCGGGGTGCGTATCGTTGGTGTGGATGGCCACAAACTGCGGCAGCAGCTCCCAGTTCTCGCCATGCTCCTTCTCAAAGGTGTCGAGCAGACTGTAGATGCCGGCCGAGACAAACAGGTACTCCTGCTTCAGGCGCAGCAGGCGGCCGTGCTCGCCGGCGTCGTTGGGGTAGAGGATGGCGCTGATGGCCTCGGCCTCGGCGCGCTCGGCGTCGGCCAGGGCATAGTCGCCGCGGTTGAAGGCCTCCAGGTCAAAGTGCTCCTCGACCGGCTCGGCGGCCCAGACGCGCAGCTTGTTGACGGTCTCGCCGGCATAGCCCACAACGGGGATGTCATAAGGAACGGCCAGGATATCCTGTGTGTCCACCGTGCGGTAGAACGTGCGGCCGTCCTCCTCAAAGCCCTCTACATGGCCACCAAACTTGATGGTCACGGCCTTGTCCTGACGACGGACCTCCCAGGGATAGCCGTGGGTGAGCCACTCATCGGTGGTCTCGACCTGGCTGCCGTTAACGATCTCCTGCTTAAACAGGCCGTAGCGGTAGCGCATGCCGTTGCCGTAGCCGGCAATGCCCTCGGCTGCCATGGAATCCAGGAAGCATGCGGCCAGACGGCCCAGGCCACCGTTGCCCAGCGCCGGATCGGGCTCCTGGTTCTCGATGACGGACAGGTCAAAGCCCATGTCGTCGAGCGCCTCGGCGACCATGTCGCGCACGCCAAAGTTGAGCAGGTAGTTGTCGAGCAGGCGACCGATCAAAAACTCGATCGAGAAGTAGTACACGCGCTTCTTGCCCTCGGCGGTGACGCGGGCGTCGCTCTTGGTGGCGACGGTGCGTGCCTTCTCGGCCACGAGCTTGGCCAGGGCGTTAAAACGGTCGAGGTCGCTGGCGGCCTCGACGCTCTTGCCGCTGATGCTCATGACGGCATCGCGATAGAGCTCGGTAAACTCCTGCTTGTTGTCGAAGATCTTATTCATACGTTCCTTTCCCCCGGGGATGTTTCTCCCGGAACGGTTATGACTTGTATCCTACGCCCCTGTGGAGCGGGTAATTACAGCTGTAACGGCTTTGTTACGCTTTCTTGGTAGATGCTTTAACGGCACCTGCCTTAGCCTTGGGAGCAGCTTTTTTGGTGGCCGCCTTCTTGGTCGTGGTGGACTTGGCCGAAGCCTTGGCAGCGGGCTTGGTTGTCTTCGCCTTGGCCGGAGCCTTCTTAGCGGCCGCGGGCTTGGGCTTCACCGAGGACGTGCGCTTGCGCGTCGCCTTCTTGGGCTCCTCGACCACGGGCGGCTTATAGCTGCTGGGACCGCGGCGCTTAAGCACCACGCCTGCCAGGCCGGGCACCTTAATCTCAATGGAGTCCATCTGCCCGTTCCAGGGATAGGGCTCGCTCGAGCAGGTGTAGGGCTCTTCGCCGGCATAACCGCTGCCGCCAAACTCGGGAAGGTCGGAATCAAAGATGACCTCCCAGTCGCCCTCGCGCGGCACGCCCACGCGGAAACTCTCGTAGCTCGCCGGGTCAAAGTTGATCAGGATCACCAGATCGTCGTCGACGTCCTCGCCCTGACGCACAAAGCTCACGATGGACTGCTTGGAGTTGTCCGCGTCGATCCAGGTAAAGCCGTCGTCGGTGTAGCCACGCTCGTACAGGGCGGGCTCGGCGGTGTACAGGTGGTTGAGCGCCTTGATAAACGCCTGATGATGACGGTGGGTCTCGTACTCCTCGGTCAGGAACCACTGGATGGACTCGTAGTAGCGCCACTCAATAAACTGGCCGATCTCGTTGCCCATAAAGTTGAGCTTGGCGCCAGGGTGCGTCATCTGGTAGAAAGCCAGCGTGCGCAGGCCGGCAAACTGACGCCACCAGTCGCCCGGCATGCGGCCGATGAGCGAGCACTTGCCGTGCACGACTTCGTCGTGGCTCAGCGGACAAATGAAGTTCTCGGTAAAGGCGTACATGATGGAGAACGTGAGCAGCCCGTGGTTGCCGGGGCGCCACGGAAAATCGGTCTGCATGTAGTGCAGGGTGTCGTTCATCCAGCCCATGTCCCACTTGTAGTGGAAGCCCAGGCCGCCGTCCTGCGGCGGGTAGGTCACGAGCGGCCACGCGGTGGACTCCTCGGCCATCATCATTACGTCAGGGAAGTGGGCCTCCACGGCGCAGTTGACCTGGCGGATAAAAGCGCTGGCGTCCAGGTCCTCCTCGGTACCGTACTTATTGAACTTCTTTTGGCCGGGATCGTCGATGCCAAAGTTGAGGTACAGCATGCTGGACACGCCGTCCATGCGAATGCCGTCAACATGGAAGTTCTCGAGCCAGTACAGCACGTTGGAGACCAGGAAGGAGCGGACCTCGCCACGGGCGAAGTCGAACTTGTGCGTGCCCCAGTTGGGGTGAATCTCGTGCTCAAACAGCATGTGGCCGTTAAAGGTGGCAAGGCCGTGGGAGTCGGCGCAAAAACCGCCGGGCACCCAGTCCATGATTACGCCAATGCCCGCCTTGTGACACGCATCGATAAAGTGCATGAGCTGCTGCGGGTCGCCATAGCGCGACGTGGCGGCATAGTAGCCGGTCGTCTGGTAGCCCCAGGAGCCATCGAAGGGATGCTCCATAAGCGGCATGACCTCGATATGCGTGTAGCCCATGTCGTGCACGTAGTCCACGAGCTCGACCGACAGGTCGTCGTAGGTGTAGAACTCGCCGCGCTGCGCGGGGAAGGGGTCCATGGGGCCAGGGTAGTTGCCGTACTCGTCCGGCTCGCCCTGTGGCGCGTCGCCGTGGCGCTTCCACGAGCCAATATGCACCTCGTAGATGTTAAGGGGCTGCGACATGTGGTTATGACTGGCGCGGCGCTTGAGCCATGCGGCGTCGTTCCACTTGTAGCCATCGAGGGTCCACAGCACGCTTGCCGTTCCCGGAGGGCACTCGGCCTTGAAGGCGTACGGATCGGCCTTGTAGAGCTTCTCGCCCTCGTTGGTCTCAATGAGATACTTATAGAGCTGACCTTGTTCTGCGCCAGGAATAAAGCCTTCCCAAATAGCGCTCGTATGCACGGGCACCAGAGGGTTGGCTTCCTCATTCCAGTCGTTAAATTCGCCAATGACATGGACGCTCTTTACGTCGGGCGCCCAAACGCAAAAGCGCCAACCGCGCGTACGGTTCTGCGTGTCGGGGTGCGCGCCCATCTTTTCCCAGCTGCGCTCCCACATGCCAATGCCAAACAGGTAGACATCGTCCTTAGAGAGCTCCGGTGCGTGCGGGGCGGCTTTACGGGTAGCAGGCTTTTTGGTTGCTGGCTTTAGCTTTGTATCGCTCACGTTTGATCCCATCATGACGCGGCAGCGTGTTGCCTTGGTGACTAGATGCGAAAGGTCCAAGGCTGCACGAATCGAGGGGACGGCGATAGTTCTATGATTCGTTCCACCTCGCGTGCTCGGTGGAACTTTCGGCACGAAATACGATAACACCTGTTCGTTACTTTTATGGAGAAAAGTGGATTTGCGGCGGCGTTTAATCGGCGAGCGCCATGTTTATACCACTGGCAGAATTGCGATGGTAAAACTCTTGACAGTTTTACCAATAAGGGTTTTTTGATTGTTAGTTTGACGTTTGGTAAAACGTTTTTAGCAGGATGTTTACCATTTGACATCGAAAGGTACGTTTATGTCCCAGACCGCCGCTCCCAATGTCGCTTTTATTTTCGATTGCGACGGCACACTGGTTAATAGCACTCCCGTTTGGGCCTATGCCCAGCCCGAGTTATTGCATCGCCACGGTGTCGACGTTACAGTCGACGATTTTGCCCAGTTTGAGCATTTGTCGCTCGAGGATGAGTGCCAGGCTTACCACGACACGTGGGGGATTGGAGCGAACGGCGAGGAACTGTATCGCGAGCTGAGCGACATCCTGATCGATGGGTACTCAAGGGTGCCGCCGCGCGAGGGGCTTCTGGCATTTTTGGAGCAGGCGAGCTCGGCCGGCATTGCCATGTGCGTGGCCACGTCCACGCCGGCCGAGCTGGTTAAGTCTGCGCTTGGGGGTGCCGGGCTCGATGCTTACATGGAGTTTATTACCACGACGGGCGAGGCGGGACGCTCCAAACAGTTCCCCGACGTATACGAGCTGGCGCTGCGCCGCCTAGAGGAGCGCCATGGGCGCAGGTTTGAGCGCGCCTGGGTGTTTGAGGACACCGTTTTTGGCCTAAAGAGCTCTGATACCGCAGGCTTTAAGCGCGTGGGCATCTATGACCCGCACGGCCGCATGCAGCGCGATGAGGTGCGCGCCAACTGCGATATCTTTATCGACAGCTACGAGGAGCTGGATCTGGCCCGCCTGCTTGCGTTTGAGGGATAGGCGAGAGCTGTGGCTTGTAAGGTATTAGTGGTCTGTGGTTCGCCCGTGGTGGCAAGCGCGGATCTGTTGCGCCGCTTAGTAGGGGAGTGCGACCACGTTGTCGCCGTGGACCGCGGGCTCGACGCGCTGCTGGGTGCGAGACTGAGCTGCGACGTGTATGTAGGAGATGCCGACACGGTGAGCGACGCGGGTCGCGCGTTAGTCGATGCCGCCACCGACTTTGAAGTTGAGCGCCACGACCCGTACAAGGACTACACGGATCTGGCGCTGGCGCTCGATTCCGTCCGCCGTCGCTGGCCGGGCGCCGAAGTGGTTACGACCTGCGCCACCGGCGGCCGCCCGGATATGACGCTTTCCGTACTGGGGCTGCTCGCTGGCTACGATGACGCCCCAGTCTGGATTGCCGAAAACGAGACCATGGCCCGCATCCTGCACGGAGGCGAATCGTGGACCATCGAAGGCGCCGAAGGCAAAACGTTCTCCATCATTGCTATAGCCCCTGGGACGGTGGTAAGCGAACGCGGCCTAGAGTGGGAGCTAGACCACAGCCCCCTGGGATTACTAGCTGACACTGGAATATCCAATGTAGTCAGGAGAACGGCCAAGATCCAAGTCCACACCGGCACCGCCATCGCTTACCTATATCAATTGGCTCAATAGGCATGGGTTGATTTTCAATCTCAACGCAACAGCCTGAACGGAACACGCGTTTCCGCAGCT
>UQMW01000049.1 GCA_900542275.1 uncultured Collinsella sp. | reverse complement strand
GACCGACGACATGATCTCGCGCACGGTCTTCGCGCCCGCGCCGGCCAAGGCCGCGTGGGCGGCCAGAATCTCCGCGCGGCAGTCGGCGGTACGCGAATGGGTGTCCATGATGCCGCCCGCGACCTTCACCAGCTTGCCGATGTGTCCCACAAGAAGGACATTGGTAAATCCCTCGCGAACGCAGCAATCAATCGCATCGCCCACAAAGTTGGAGATGAAGACCACCGGCGCACCGTTTAGGTGGAAATGCCCCGAGATGAACTGCGCGCCGTAGTTGCCGGGCGTGAGCACGACTCCGCGCCGCCCCATAGCCGCATGCTGCCGGATCTCGAGCTCGATGCTGTCGCGCAAGGCAGCGAGGCTGCGCGGCTCGACGATGCCCGTCGTGCCCAGGATGGAGATGCCGTCCTCTATCCCCAGGTGCGGGTTGAAGGTCTTTTCGGCAAGGGCAACACCCTCGGGTACCGAAATCGTCACAGCAATATTTCCAGAAAAGCCGTGCGCGGCGCACACCTCGCGCACCGCCGAAGTGATCATCGCGCGCGGTGTCGCGTTGATGGCGGCCGCCCCCACCGGCTGTTCGAGCCCGGGCAATGTCACGCGCCCCACGCCCACGCCGCCATCGACGGAAACTTCCGATTCGCGCGCGGGCACGCCCTTGCTGCCCGCAGCGCCCGTGCCCGGCCCCGCATGTTCCACGAGCGCGTACACGAGCACGCCGTCGGTCACATCGGCATCGTCGCCTGCGTCCTTTCGCACGGCGCACTGGGCGCACCCCTCGCCGATACATGCGTCTACCACGTTCGCCTCGACGGGCAGCCCGCCGGGGGTGACGATCGACACGCGGCCGACGGGCTTTCGTGACAAGAGCATCTCACAGGCCGCCTTCGCCGCGAGCGCGGCGCAGCTCCCCGTGGTGTAGCCGCAGCGCAGGCGGGTCGTCCCGGTATATATGTAGTGCTCGAAGGCCACGCTAGCTGCTCGCCTTTCGATACCCTGTGGCAAACGAAGGGTCGTAAAGCTTGCTGCGCTCGTACGACTCCGCTTGCGCGCCGATGTGCGCAAGCCCGCCGCGAGCTCCGAGCACGCGGCCCACCACCACGAGCGCCGTGCGGTCGATGCCCTCTCGCGCGCCCGCATCGGCGAGTGTGCCCACTGTGCATCGCACCACGCGCTCCTCAGGCCAGGTTGCCTTATACACGAGCGCCGCCGGCTCGTCGGAGCTGCGGCCCGCGGCCAAAAGCTCAGCGGAAAGCTCGGCGAGCATACCCGAGCTCAGGAAGATGACCATAGTCGAGCCGCTTTCCGCCATGGTGCGCATGCCCTCGCCCGCGGGCATGGGGGTGCGCCCGGAAAGCCGCGTGATCACGACCGACTGGCTGATTCCCGGCAGCGTGTATTCCTGGCGAAGCGCCGCCGCGGCACCGCAAAAGCTCGACACGCCGGGCACCACCTCGTAGTCCACGCCGCGCGCGTCGAGTGCGTCCATCTGCTCCTGAATGGCGCCGTACAGGCACGGGTCGCCCGTGTGCAGGCGCACCACTTCCTCGCCCCGCGCATCCGCCGCGCACATCACGTCGAGCACTTCCTCCAAGGTCATGTGCGCGCTGTCGTAGACGACGCAGGATTCCTTGCACTCGGCGAGCAGCTCAGGGTTCACAAGGCTCCCCGCCCAAACGACCACGTCGGCCGCGCGCAGAAGACGCGCCCCGCGCAGCGTGATAAGGTCGGCGGCGCCCGAGCCTGCGCCAACGATATGAATCATCCGAGCCTTCCCTTCCCGTTTCTCATCGCAACCGTTTACGCCGCCCTTCGCGCAGCGGGCAAAACACGGCGCCCGCAGCGGCAATCGGCGCAAATACGCAGGCAGGAGGCGCAATGCCGCCCGCCCTGGCTTTGACACGTTCACAAGTGCCCACTATCATAGTAAAAGATTCGGCAACGAGCATATGACAATCGGATAAAAGGAAATGACCGGCGCGGCGCCCGCACAGCCCGCGTTGGCTTGCGGAGGGAACCAGGTGGGAATCCTGGGCAAGGGACATTACTGTATAGGACGCGCGGGCGAACCGCCTCGCGCCCCAAGCCAGACTGCTTCGCCTTTTCCTCACGGCATCGCCGTGGCGTTAGCTCCTTGTGAACCCCGAGGGGTGCGCTTTTCTTTCGCTTGTGCCGACAAGCAACTGTCGCCGGGGGACCGGCAAACCGAGGAAAGGAAAAACCATGTCCGACCAGATGTCACGCCGCAGCTTCATGGGCGCCGCAGCAACCGGAGCCGTCGCGCTCGCCGGAATCACGCTCGCGGGCTGCTCCAGCACCTCCGCAAGTTCCGAGAAATCGAGCGAAAAGGAGAAGGCCGTGAAGCCGGTCATCCTCGTCACGAGCTTCGGCACGAGCTACAACGACTCGCGCCACATCACCATCGGCGCCATCGAAGACGCTATCCGCGAGAAGTACTGGCAGGACTACGACATCCGCCGCGCCTTCACCGCGCAGATCATTATCGACAAGCTGAAGAAGCGCGACGGCATCACGATCGACAACATGACCGAGGCGCTCGACCGCTGCGTGGAAGACGGCGTGAAGGAAATCGTCGTGCAGCCGACGCATCTCATGGCTGGCCTGGAATACTCCGACGTGAAAGACGAGCTCGACAAGTACGCCGACAAGTTCGACAAGATCTCGCTCGGCGACCCGCTGCTCACCTCCGACGACGACTACAAGAAGGTGGCCGCAGCCATTAAGGAGAACATGGCGTCCTTCGACGACGGCGAGACGGCGCTGTGCCTCATGGGCCACGGCACCGAAGCCGATTCCAACGCCGACTATGCCAAGATGCAGGAAGTGTTCAAGAACGAGGGCTTGACTCAGTTCTTCGTCGGCACCGTCGAGGCTGAACCGACCTGCGAGGATGTTATCGCCGCCGCGAGCGCCGCGGGGTACAAGAAGGCCGTGCTCGCGCCGTTCATGGTGGTCGCGGGCGACCACGCGAACAACGACATGGCAGACGAGACCGACCCCGACAGCTGGGCTGCGAAGTTCGTGGCCGCCGGCTTCGAAGTGACGTGCCTGCTCCAGGGTCTGGGTCAGAACGCCGCGGTCGACGACATCTACGTCTCGCACGTGGACGACGCCATCGCCAAGCTGTAAACTCGCCGCGCACGGGGGCGCCGGTCGCGTCCCCGTGCAACGGGCATGCGCCTTCCCCGACCGACGGCGCATGCCCGTTGCATTCGCATCCCGTCCGCCCACCGCACGGCGCGGGCGGTCGAAGCGATTGAAAGGAACCCCTCCATGTTGAAGAAAACCCTCGTCTTCGCCCTGTCGGCGGCGCTTCTCGCGTTCTCGCTCGCCGGCTGCGCCGGAAATTCAAGCGACAGCGCAAAGGCAAGCGATACCGATTCCCAGGAAAAGACCGAGCAGACGGCCGATGCGACCGAGGGCGCAAGCGCTTCCCCCATTACCGCCGACAAGGTGGCTGACGGCACCTATCCGATCACCGTAGATTCCAGCTCGAACATGTTCAGGATTGTGGACGCCCAGCTCATCGTGGAAAACGGCTCCATGCACTGCGTGATGACGCTTTCCGGCACGGGCTACGGCAAGCTCTTCATGGGCACGGGCGACGAGGCTGCCGCCGCGAGCGAGGCCGACTTCATCCCCTATGTGGAAAACGCGGAAGGCAAGTACACCTACGACGTGCCCGTTGATGCGCTCGACGAGGACACCGCCTGTGCCGCGTGGAGTATTAGAAAAGAGCAGTGGTACGACCGCACGCTTGTGTTCGAATCCGCCGGCGTCGATCTGCGCGCCGATGCACTGAAGTAACGCCATGCGGTCGATTCTTCCCAAGGGGGAAAACCGGAAGCGCCACGGCATCGCGGCGCGCGCGATCGCCTGCGTTCTCGTCGCCCTGCTCGCGCTTCCCTTCGCGGGGTGCAGTGCGAGCCCGAACGCGACCGGTGGCACGGCGGGCTCTCAGGAATACACTGTGAGTGTTTCGCTTTCCGGCGGGTCAGGGCGCGCAAGCATCGCCTCGCCCACCACAATTGTGAAGGATGGCGACACCTACACCGCGACCATCACCTGGTCGAGTTCGAACTACGACAAGATGACCGTCGACGGCGTGGACTACGCGCCCGTAAACGACGGCGGCAACTCCACGTTCGAGATACCCGTCACGCTCGACGAGGACATCGCCGTGTCGGCCGAGACCGTCGCCATGTCGACGCCGCACACCATCGACTACACGATCCACTTCGACTCATCCACCATGAAGGAGAAATCGGGCGACGAAGCAAGCGGCGGCTCCCCTGCGGGAACGGCTTCAAGCGCCGCAGCCGACTTCCACAACGCCGATTTGGGCTGTGGCTGGGAGCCGACGGGGGCGCTTCAGCTTGAATACGCCGAGCACTTCACTGTCGACGAGTTCGAAGGTGGTCTGCGGCTTATCTGCGTTTCGAATGGGGAACGTTTCCTCGTGGTGCCGCAAGATGCGAAGGTACCTGATGGGTTGAGCTCCGACATCGCGGTCATAAGGCGCCCCGCCGACAAGGTGTACCTCGTGTCGTCGGCGACGATGTGCCTGGTCGACGCGCTCGATGCGAACGACAATATCATCATGTCGGGCACGAAGGCCGACGATTGCTCGGTCGCGGGCTTCAAAAGCGCACTCGAAAGTGGGGCGATCGCCTACGGCGGCAAGTACAGCGCGCCCGACTACGAGCGAATATCGGCCTCGGGCTGCACGCTCGCCATCGAGAACACCATGATCAACCACACGCCCGATGTGAAGGAAAAGCTGCAGAAGCTCGGGCTCGTCGTGCTCACCGAACAGTCGTCGAGCGAGCCCGAAGCACTCGGGCGCGTCGAGTGGATTAAGCTTTTCGGCGTCCTGTTCGACAAGGAAGACGAGGCCACGCACCTGTTCAACGAGCAGAAGGCCCGCGTCGAGCAAACGTCGGGGCTCGCGTCGTCAGGTAAAACCGTGGCGTATTTCTACATTAACTCGAACGGGGCCGCCGTCACGCGGCGGGCGGGCGACTACGTGGCGCAGATGATCGAGCTTGCAGGCGGCAGCTACGCGCTCGATGACGCGCAGACGGCGTCGACGTCAGGTTCGTCAGTAACGCTCGAAATGGAGCGCTTCTACGCGACGGCGAAGGATGCCGACATCATCGTCTACAACGGCACCATCGACGAATCGGTTGCCACCTTGAACGACTTCGTAGGCAAAAACGCGCTATTGTCGCAGTTCAAAGCCGTGAAGAACGGCAACGTCTGGGTCACAAGCGCCGACATGTACCAGCAGATGACTTCTACCGCCGACATTATCGACGAGCTGCACGGGGCGTTCACCGGCGATGACGCGAGCGACTTCCATTATCTGAGGAAGCTCGGCTAGCACCATGAGAAGCCGACTTTCCATGGCATACGACGAATCGGGGCGCAGCGCGCGGTGTCGCGTCGTGACGGCGCTGCTCGCTGTTGCCCTCATCGTGCTCGTCGGGACCAACCTGTGCATCGGGAGCGTGCTCGTGCCCGCAGACCACATCCCCGGCATCCTTTCGGGCGGCGCGGCGAATTCCATGGAAAGCCAGGTCATCTGGGAGATTCGCCTGCCGCGCGTGCTTTCAGCCGTGCTTCTCGGCGGGGCACTATCGCTCTCCGGGTTCCTGCTGCAGACGTTTTTCAACAACCCCATCGCCGACCCGTTCATCTTGGGCGTCTCCTCGGGCGCAAAGTTCATCGTCGCGCTTACGATGATCGTACTTCTAGGCGCGAACCAGGCCATGTCCTCGCCGGCCATGGTGGCCGCAGCGTTTCTGGGCTCGCTTATCACCATCGGCTTCGTGCTCCTCATCGCACGGCGCATAAGTTCCATGGCCATGCTCATCGTGGCGGGCGTCATGGTGGGATACATCTGCTCGGCGGCGACGAACTTCCTCATCGCCTTCGCCGACGACCAGTCCATCGTGAACCTGCACAACTGGTCTTTGGGTAGCTTCTCGGGTTCGAGCTGGGACGACGTCGCGGTCATCGCGGTCGTGGTGATCACCGTGAGCGCATGCGTATTCGCGATATCGAAGCCCCTTTCCGCCTTCCAGCTGGGAGAAGCCTACGCGAAAAGCGTCGGCGTGAACGTCGCACGCTTCCGCGTGGTGCTCGTCCTTCTAGCGAGCATGCTCTCCGCCTGCGTGACCGCGTTCGCTGGTCCGGTGTCGTTCGTAGGCATCGCGGTTCCGCATCTCGTGAAGTCGGCGCTGAAGACGTCGAAGCCCATCCGCGTGATTCCTGCGTGCTTCTTGGGAGGCGCCATCTTTTGCGCGGGCTGCGATTTGATCGCGCGCACGCTGTTCTCTCCCGTCGAGCTTTCCATCAGCGCCGTCACCGCCATCTTCGGCGCGCCGGTGGTTATCGCGCTCATGTTGAAGAAACGGGTGAGGTAGATGGGAGAATTCGCGCCGCGGCCCAAAACGCTCGGAGGGAACATTCCATACTTAGACAGTCCTGAGCTCGCACGAAAGCGCCAGAAGGCACTTTCGGCTCGTGCGGAACTGCGCGCGGAACGCCTCCTCCGAGCGGAGTCGAACCTCGAAACCCCGGTCGAAACGCAGGCTGACGGAGCGCCGCTTTTCCGCATAAGCGACCTGTCGGCGGGCTACGAAAAGAAGGTCGTAGTCGAAGGCGTCGATCTGGAGGTTCGCGCGGGCGACGTCGTGGCGCTCATCGGGCCGAACGGCTCGGGCAAGTCGACCATCTTGAAAACCATCACACGCCATCTGGCACCGCTTGCCGGCGCGGTCGAGCTCGACGGGCGGGAGATTTCCCGATGGAAGACGGCGGAGTTCGCAAGGAACCTTGCCGTTATGCTGACAGATCGCCCCCGGACCGAGCTCCTCACCTGCCGCGATATCGTAGAGGCGGGAAGGCATCCCTACACCGGGCGAATGGGCACACTCTCGCCCGACGACCATAGTCGGGTCGACGAGGCCATGAAAACCGCACATGTGGAAGAGCTCGCCGATCGCGACTTCATGCAGATAAGCGACGGGCAACGCCAGCGCGTCATGCTCGCACGCGCCATCGCGCAGGATCCGCGTGTGCTCGTTCTCGACGAGCCCACGTCGTATCTCGATATCCGCTACCAGATCGACCTGCTGCGAATACTTCGCCACCTTGCGAAATCGCGGAATGTGGCTGTCATCATGTCCATCCACGAACTCGAGCTCGCGCAGAAAAGCGCCGACAAGGTGATTTGCGTGAAGGACGGCCGGGTCTTCCGCGCCGGCGCACCCGAGGACATATTCACTCGCGAGACGATTGGCGAGCTCTACGGCCTTCAACATGGCACCTTCAACGAGCGCTTCGGCAGCGTGGAAATTGGACGCCCGCACGGCGATGCGCACACGTTCGTCATCGCCGGCGCAGGTACGGGGTCGGCTGTGTTTCGCCAGCTCATCCGGCAGAGCAAGGCGTTCTACGCGGGCGTTCTGCACGAAGGGGACATCGACTGCGAGCTCGCACGCGACCTGGCGGCGGAATGCGTGGCCGAGCGCGCCTTCGAGCCGATCGGGGATAAAACCATAGCCCGCGCCAAAGAGCTCCTCGACCACTGCGCGCGCCTTATCGTGTGCCCCGCCGCCTTCGGCACCATAAATGCCCGCAACGCAGAGCTCGTCGAGTTCGCACGCTCGCATGGTATCGAGGTCATGCGAGCGTGCGAAGGCGCATCGGAGGATTCCCAATTGGAGTGGGAAGGATAAACTGGACTTTCATTTAAGGATCCTCAGGCTATAGCTCCTACGCCGGCGACGTCTCCAAGGCGCCGGAGAACCTCGTGAACAGGAATTTCCACGCCGACGAGCCCAACTAGACCTAATCCAAGCGAGATTCCAAACTCGAAAGACCGCTCAACGTCAGATTATTAGCAACCTCCGAGACACGCTCGATAGGAACCGAACCGTCAGACAGCGCCCACGTGCGATAGATGCCGATGATACCGGACAGCAAAAACGCAAGATAGTAATCGAACATCTCGTCCTTGAGACCTTGGGGCAGCAAATCGCGCTCGGCAATCTCGTGCTCGAGCGGCGCACGAAGACGAGCCATAAAATCATCAAGCGGAATGTTCTCGATCAGCTGACGATTGAGCACCAAGTTGTTGCACAGTGCCTCGTTAACGGTTTTAAAGAAGGTCGCCGCCGCGCCCAGGGCGCGCTCGTTGGTGTCACCGTCCATGGAAGCAAGCGTTTTCTCGACCGAGTCGACAATCATCGCCACCACATCGACGGCAATGGCATCGAGCAGGCCGTCAACCGTGCCAAAGTGCACGTAGAAGGTTTTGCGGTCGACATTGGCCTCGCGTGCGATGGCACTCACCGTAATGTCTGCCAGCGGCTTTTCCATGAGCAGGCGCTCGAAAGCGGAAAGGATGGCATTACGGCTGCGAACAATGCGGCGGTCAAGACGCGGTTTGCTGGTTGCCATGGGCGTGTCCCTTCGATATGCGAGCATTCATCAACAGATGAGAGATAATCTACGTAAGAGGATTATCCCCCATACAGCACAAATATGCCCCGCATCATGAAGAACGCACGACTGTCCTACTGCGACTTAGGGTGCTTCTTCTTATTGAGTGCCGACGGAGATACGCGAATACCATCGCCTGTCTGGCGCACATAGGCTTTATGAGCCGGCTTAGCGGTCCCAGAAGCCTTCTGAGCGTGCTTCTTGGGATCAACGGTAACAGCATTCGTGGGGTGCGGCTTCGTGGGCGCAGAGGGCGTCTGAGGCGTGCGGCCGAGCTTGCGCATCACGCGATCCCAGCGCGCATGGATGCTCTCGTTGTGGGCGCTCTTAAGGCCCAGCAGGGGCGCAGCCAAAATGGTCGGCGCGATAAACGTAATGAGGCGCCACAGCAGATAGCCGGCGGTCGAAGCCGACCCAAAGAAATGACCCAAGAACAATGCAAAGCCGCCCTCAGCGCCACCAGTTCCACCGGGCAAGGGGACCGCAGAGCTCAGCAGCTGGACAAAGGCGCTCGCGGCCATGACCGAGAAAAAGTCGACCTCGTGGTGGCCAAAGGCAAGCATCAGGAAATACGGCACCAGATAGAAAAACGCAAGCTGCAGCATGGTGATAAACACGGTGAGCAGCATGGAAGAAAAATGTCCGGCTGAAAGCTTGAACTTCTCGGAGAAGGAGTAGATCTCGCCATCGACAAACGTGCGCCATCCCTCGATCTTAGTGGCCGAGACACCAATGCGCTCAAGCCAATTGATGATGCAATGGGCAACGCGCGTGACGGTCTTAGGCATGAGCGCGACGGCGAAGATACCGAGCAGGATGCAGCAGTGACCGCCAAAACTAAAGACGCACAGCAGCGTCATGTCGCCATAGCGCTCGGCAAAAAACGGCATGCGAGCAAGCAATAGGATAGCGCCCCAGGCAACGAGGCCAAACTGATACACAATAAATCGGGTGAACTGCGTGGCACCCGCTTCGCCCACGTTTTGGCCCGCTTTGGTCAGGCGGTAGATCTGGGCAGGCGTAGAGCCCATCATCATGGGCGTCAGGTTGCCAAAGAAAATACCGCTCGCCTCGACCGAAATGAGGTCGCGGATACCGACGGGCGAATTGGGGTCGAGCCAGACGGCGATCGCATAGGCCACAATGCCAAAGAACAGATACATGAACATGCAAAGACACGCGACAACGAGCCAGGGCGCCTGAACGCTCGACATAGCAGCCCAGAACTGCCCCATCTGCCCGGTTACCACCAGATAGACGATATAACCCACCAGCACAACGCCGATAAAGATTGCGCCGCGGCGTGCGCTCTTATTGTCATCGCCGCCCGAGGCCTCAACCTCGACCTGGGGCTTGGACGTATGCTGAGAGGACTCCGTCATGAGACTCCTTCTTACAGTCAAAATATCTTGGTTATTGTACCCGTAAGGGCCATAAGCAGAACGCAAAGCTCTTGTTCAAACGGGAATGACAGACAGTTGTTTGATAATAAAAAAACCCGGCCTTCCGTGGAAAGACCGGGCATCAGATGCGTGGTAGCCCGTACCAGATTCGAACTGGTGATCTCCGCCTTGAGAGGGCGGCGTCCTAAACCGCTAGACGAACGGGCCACATGACATCTGCACTGCCGTGCTGCGAGGATATATATTACGGGACAAAAAACATCAGCGCAAGAAGAAATTCCAAATTGCAAAAAAATTGTCGGCAGGTTATGGAACGCGCAGGTCAACTAATTAGCTAATTCAAGCTGAGATGAACCAAAAGGGCTTCGCGATCGTTGGGGATGTTGTCCTCGATCACCGCGTCGAGGGAGGCGTTGAGAAGCTGGCCCAGCTCGGGCCCCGGCTTCACACCGGCACGAATCAGGTCACCGCCGTTGATGGCGAGCATCTTGAGCGTATAGGGCTCCCCCGCCTCCAGTAGCTCGTGCGCCAGCGCGCGCATCTCCTCAATCGTCTCGACGTAATAGAAGCACGACGGGGCCTTGCCAAGTGTGTCGGCACGCTTGAGGTCCATGAGCTCGTCCATCAGACGCGGCGTGTCGACGCCCTCGCCCGAAAGCGCGCGCATCATATTGAGCAGGCAGGAGCGCTCGGGGCGCAGCGGCTTGTCGTGATATTTGATGAGCAGGCACACATCGCGCACCAGGTCGTGCGAGAGCGCCAGGCGATCCATAATGATGCGCGCTTTCTTGGCGCCGAGCTCGGGATGACCGTAGAAGTGTCCGCTGCCGGCGTGATCGACCGTAAAGCACTCGGGCTTGGACACATCGTGCAAAAACGCCGCCCACATCAGGCTCGACGAGGGCGCGACGCCGTCACACAGCGCCAGCTCTCCTGCCACCGTCAGCACACGGGCGATATGCTCGTAGACGTTAAACGCATGATAGACACTGCGCTGATCAAACCCGCGGCCCGCTGCCAACTCGGGCACGGCGGCGCAGATGAGCTCGGGGTAGCGCAGCATGGCGTCTCCCCCGTGGCCGGTCGAAAGGATGCCCTCAAGCTCAATACCCACGCGCTCGCGCGCCACGGCATCGAGCAGCGGCGCGCACTCGGCAAGGGCACGCTTGGTCTCGGGCTCAATCACAAAGTCTAGGCGACAGGCAAAGCGCACCGCGCGCAACATGCGCAGGGCATCCTCGTTAAAGCGACGCTTGGGATCACCGACGGCGCGAATCAGCTTGCGGTCTAGGTCGCCCTGGCCATCGTAGCGGTCAACAAGGCCGCGCTCGGGATGCCACGCCATGGCATTGACGGTAAAGTCGCGGCGCGCCAGATCGTCCTCAAGCGAGGCGGCACGCTCCACGCTCTGGGGATGGCGGCCATCGGTGTAAAAGCCGTCCAGGCGATACGTCGTGACCTCGATGCGTTCACCATCGCAAATGGCGGTGATGCCGCCAAATTTAATGCCCGACTCGACCACCGCAATGCCGTCAGCCTCGAGCGCCGCCTTTGACTCCTGCCACAGGCCGCTGCAACACATATCTACATCGTGGCTGGGGCATCCCATCAGCGCGTCACGCACCCAACCGCCCACATACCAGGCCTCAAGACCGGCATCCTCGAGGGCTCGCAACACGCGCAGAGAGGCGGCTGACGGCTGCGTGGCGTTGAGCGAAACATTGCACATTCCTGTGGCCTCCTGCGATTGCGGGTATATCGATTGACGGTTTCCAAGAAGTCTAGCAAGAAACGGGAGCGGGCGCACACGCAAACGCGTTTCAAGCACGATTGAATCCCAAGAGCTCTGCCACCGAAATGAAAAAGCACCCGCCTCGGTAATCCGAGACGGGTGCTCAACAAAGCAAGAAACCAAGGCCCGTACGTTGCGTTAGCAGACCTGACGGATAGCGATGCCCTTCTGATACTCATCGACCTTAGCAAAATCGCCCAAACCCGGGCACTCGACCACGTTGGCGCCGGTGGCCATCGAGAGGCGCAGAGCGTCCTCAACACGCTCGGGGGCATCGTGCCACACGGACAGGAAGGCAGCGAGCGAGGAATCGCCGGCGCAGACCGTCGACAGCAGCTTGACCTCAAAGGTGCGGTTGGCAAACCAGATGTGCTCGCCGTTGGAGAAGTACGCGCCGTCGCCACCAAGGGTCAGCAGGACGTTCTTGGCGCCCTTGGCATGCAGCTCGGCCATCGCGCCCTTGACAGACTCGTCGTCGCCACCGCTCACCCTAATGCCAAAGATGTCGAGCAGCTCGTCGTCGTTGGGCTTAATGAGCAGCGGCTCCATGGCAATGAGGTCTGCCAGCTGATGGCTCGAGATATCGAGCACGAACTCAGCGCCTTTCGCCTTCACGCGACGCAGGACCTCGGCCAGGAAGCCCTCGGAGGTGTTGGGGGGCAGCGAGCCGCTAATGACCAGGCAGGTCATGTCTGCGAGCGAATCGATAAGCTCAAACATCTCCTGCTCGTTGGCCTCGTTGATGGCGGCACCGGCGTTGACCATGTTGTACTCGGTGTCGGGGCCGGCGTTGAGGAACACGTTGACGCGCGTAATGCCGTCGGTCCACACGGGCTTGACGGGCACGCCCAGGGCCTCGGCGCCCTTAACGATAAACTCGCCCGAGAAACCGGCGAAAAAGCCCAGGATCGTGGTGTCGACGCCGTAGTGGTCGAGCGTAAACGAGACGTTGAGGCCCTTGCCGTTGGGCGTGTAGACGGCGTTGCGGGTACGCGTGACGGTGTTGGCAGCAAGACCGTCGCAGGCGATGTTGTAGTCAATGGCGGGATTTGCAGTGAGCGTGTAAATCATGAATGTTCCTTTCACGAAGTAACGTGTTGATGAAAGTATATTCCACCCATCGGTAAAAGGCTAGGACAACTCGGTGAATGGTGTGGAAGCGATGAAGTACGGCAGAACATCTCTCTCCAATGACGGAACAAAAAAGGCGCCCCAGCCGAAACCGGGGCGCCGCATGCGCACGAATATGTCGCGTTTCGATTACTGACGATCGAGCTTGCGGACAGCAACGCGCTTGCTGTACTCGTCGACGTGACCGAAGTCGCCGATGCCGACGGACTCGGCAACGTTGGCGCCGGTGGCCATAGCGAGCTTCATGGCCTCCTCGACGTTGTCGCGATCCCTGTACCACTTGTGCAGGAAAGCAGCGAGGGTGCAGTCGCCGGCGCAGACGGAAGAAACCAGCTTGATGTTGAACTCACGCTTGGCGTACCAAATATCCTCGCCGTTGGAGAAGTAAGCGTCGCCGCGGCTACCACGGGTGAGCAGCACGTTCTGAACGCCAGCGTCGTGAGCCATCTTCATGGCAACGCGGACCTCGTCGTCGGTGTCGACCGGCACGCCGAAGATGGCCTTCATCTCGTGATGGTTCGGCTTGATGAGCAGCGGCTTCTTGTGAGCGAGCTCCTTGAGCTTGTCGGAGGACAGGTCCAGGACGACGTCGGCGCCACGAGCCTGAGCGTGCTCCATGACCTGAGCCAGGAAGTCGGGCGTAGCTTTGGGAGGCACGGAGCCGGAAACGATCAGGCACTCGAGATCGCCCGCGGTGTCCAGGATGTTGTAGAGCTCCTCCTGGTGCTGCGGCGTGATCGGAGCACCCGGGTTCAGGATGCCGTACTCGTGCTGGCCATCGTTGACGTAGGTGTTAATGCGCGTGATACCGTCGGTCCAGACCGGGCGGCAGAGGCAACCCAGGTTCATGACCTCCTCGACGATGAACTTGCCCGTGAAGCCAGCGAAGAAGCCGAGCGCGACGGTGTCGACGCCCATCTTCTTAAAGGCGAAGGACACGTCGAGGCCCTTGCCGTTAGCCGTGTAGCTGGCCGAGCCGGTGCGGACGTTCTCGTCGGGCTCGAGCGGAGAGCTCGAAACCGTCATGTCGACAGCCGGGTTAGCGGTTAGCGTGTAGAACATTTACAGTACCCCCTGTATATGTGAGGGCCGCGTGGCCGGCCCATTCCAACCACGCGGTTACCTCTGATACCAAATTAGCGAGCTGCGGACTCGAGCAGTGCCTTGACCTCGGCGGCGGTGTTGCAGGCGAGCGCCTTCTCGGCGAGCTCGTCGCACTCGGCCTTGGTCCACTGGCTGATGGTCTTGCGGGCGCGCAGGATCGACGGAGCGCTCATCGAGAACTCCTCCAGGCCCCAGCTGATCAGCAGCGGCTCGAGCAGCGGATCGGCAGCGGCCTCGCCGCACATACCGACCATGATGCCGGCCTTCACGCCGCTCTCGATGATGTTCTTGAGCGAGCGGAGCACGGCGGGATAGTACACCTGGTACAGGTTGGAGATGGTGTCGTTGCCACGGTCGGCGCACATGGTGTAGCCGATCAGGTCGTTGGTACCGATAGAGAAGAAGTCGGCGACCTCGGCCAGACGGTCTGCGAGCAGCGAAGCGGCAGGCGTCTCGACCATAATGCCGACCTCGATGTTCTCGTTGAACTTGCGACCCTCTTCGGTCAGCTCGGCCTTGCACTGCTCGACGAGCTCCTTGACAGCCAAGACCTCCTCGACGCAGGTGACGAGCGGGATCATGATCTTGACGTCACCGAAGGCGCTAGCGCGCAGCAGAGCGCGGAGCTGGACCTTGTACTGGTCGGGATTGGCCAGGCAGTAACGCACGGCGCGGAAGCCCATGAAGGGGTTATCTTCCTTGACCATGTGCAGATACGGAATCTCCTTGTCGCCGCCCACATCGAGCGTGCGGATGATGACCGGAGCACCCTTGAGCGCGCTGGCGACCTTACGGTAGGCGTTGAACTGCTCCTCCTCGGAAGGAAGCTCAGCAGAGTCCATGAACAGGAACTCAGAGCGGAACAGACCGATAGCCTCAGCGTCGTGATCGAGCGCGTTGGGCACGTCATCGGGGTTACCGATGTTGCAGGCGATGATCTTCTTGATGCCATCGGCAGTCACGGACGGCTTGCCACGGAAGGCCTCGAGGGCTGCCTTCTCGGCAGCGAAGGCCTCGGCCTTGGCGGTATAGGCAGCGAGCGTCTCCTCGTCGGGATCGGCCTCAACGATACCCTTGCCACCGTCGACGACAACGGTCATACCGTTGCGCAGCGCGGTGCAGCTGTTGGAAACCGAAAGGACAGCCGGGATCTCGAGGGCGCGCGCGATGATCGCGGAGTGCGACGTGCGGCCACCGGTCTCGGTGACGATACCGGCAACGTGGGCCTTATCGATCGTGGCGGTCATGGACGGCGTGAGGTCGTGCACGACAACGACAGTATTCTCGGGCAGGACGGAGAGGTCGACGACCTCCTTTCCCAGCAGCTCGGCCAGAATACCGGTGCGGATGTCGGCGATGTCGGCCGCGCGCAGACGGAACATCTCGTCGTCCATGGACAGGAACATGTTCTCGAACATGGTCGAGGTGTCCATGAGCGCCTGCTCGGCGCAGGTGCCGCCGTCAATGGCGGCGTTGATGGCGTCGGTCATGCCCGGGTCCTGAGCCAGGACAATGTGTCCGCTCATGATCTCGGCCTCGGCCTCGCCCACCGTCTCCTTCATGTGGTCGGCCTGAGCCTGGGTCTTCTCGCAGAAGACCGAAAGAGCGGACTGATAGCGCTCCTTCTCTGCTGCCGAATCAGCAACCTCGTGCGGCTCAAACGTCAAGTCGGGATCGACGGCGACCATGACGGTGCCGATACCGATGCCCTCGGAAGCGTTGACTCCCTGATACATTCCCATTCCTCTCTCCGTGTCATGTGATAAAGCGTTTTGCCATATCCATGACAAAAGAGCGCAGCTACCTTACAACAGGTCACTGCGCCCCCAAATATGAACTTAGTTGTTCAACATGCGACCCGTTTGAGTTCTACTCGCCAAGACCGCTCTTGATGAGCTCGATGGCAGCAGCCAGAGCCTCGGCCTCGTCAGCGCCGTCGCACTTGACCTCGACCTCGGTGCCGCAGGGGATACCAGCAGCCATAAGTGCCATCGGGGACTTGCCGTTGACCTCCTTCTCGGGGGTGACGACCGTCACGTCACAGGCGTACTTGCCCATGGTGGAGGCGAACAGACCAGCCGGACGCATGTGCAGACCCTGAGGATTAACGAGGGTAGCCTTCTCAGAAACCATAATTGACTCCTTTTTTGTGTTTAACCCCTGTCATGCATGTGGCAGGAGTCAGATTCACGACGTTGTTTATATTAACTCACATCAAACGGTTTTTCATTGTGTTTCGCACGAATTGTTGGACAGATGTCGTTCGCCGTCCGCTCGCCTGCCGGGCGGGGCGGTTAAGTTTGCTGCTCTACAGTCCTGCGCAAGACGGAAAGCACATTAAGTGCTTTCCTTTGCGTGCGGAACTC
>UQMW01000048.1 GCA_900542275.1 uncultured Collinsella sp. | reverse complement strand
GGGGCCTATGTTGTCGCCCTTGAGGTCGGCGGTGTCCACTCGTAGGGCGCGCGTTACGCGATTGTTTCGAAACGGGCGGGAAACACAGCGGGCCGGCGATGCTCCTAGTATGCCTATTCAACTGACTGACTAATATCTAGGGGAGGATCGCGATGCAGGCAGATTCCGCTCAGCAGCAGGGCCTTTATCGCCCCGAATTCGACCACGATGCATGTGGCATCGGCGCGCTTGCCGATATCAACGGTGAGCGCCATCACCAGATTCTGGACGATGCGCTGTCCATTCTGGTCAACTTGGAGCACCGCGGCGGCACGGGACTCGAGAAGAATACCGGCGATGGCGCTGGCATCCTGTTCCAGGTTCCGCATCACTTTTTCCGTAAAGAGGCTCAAAAGTGCGGTCAGATTCTGCCGGCAGAGGGCGACTATGGCGTGGCCATGCTGTTCTTCCCGCAGGACGACAAGGGCGTAGAGGATGCCCGCCGCGTGTTTGAGGAGGGCTGCGCCGAGGCTGGCGTGCCGCTGCTCTTTTGGCGCGAGGTGCCGGTCGACCCGCACGACCTGGGCGAGACGGCCCGCGCCTGCATGCCTACTATCCTGCAGGCCTTCCTGGGCCGTCCGGACGACACGCCCGCCGGCGATGCCTTTGAGCGTCGCCTGTACGTGTGCCGCCGCACCATCGAAAAGAAGGCCGATGCCAAGTTTGCCCTGCGCGACAAGATCTTCTACGTGTGCTCCATGAGCTCGCGCACCATCGTGTACAAGGGCATGCTGGTCGCCACGCAGATGCGCCGCTTCTTCATCGACCTCAACGACGCCGCCGTCAAGACGGCCGTGGCGCTCGTCCACTCGCGCTACTCCACCAACACCACGCCCAGCTGGGAGCGCGCGCACCCCAACCGCTTCATCATTCACAACGGCGAGATCAACACTCTCAAGGGCAACGTCAACTGGATTCGCGCCCGCGAACCCAACCTGTACAGCCCCGTGTTGCAGCACGATCTTGAGCGCGTGATGCCCATCATCAACCGCGAGGGTTCCGACTCCGCGATTCTGGACAATGTGCTTGAGTTCCTGGTCATGAACGGCCGCCCGCTCACGCGTGCCGCGTCCATGTTGCTGCCCGAGCCGTGGGACCACAACGACAGTCTGAGTGAGGAGCGCCGCGCCTACGACGCTTACCAGTCCATGCTCATGGAGCCATGGGATGGCCCGGCGGCCATCGCCTTTACCGACGGTCGCACCCTGGGCGCTGCCCTCGACCGTAACGGCCTGCGTCCGGCTCGCTACTACGTGACGCGCGACGGTCGCTTTATGCTGGCAAGCGAGGTGGGCACCATCGAGGTGCGCCCCGAGAACATCCTGACGAGCGGCTGCTTGGGACCGGGTCAGATGCTCGAGGTCGATTTTGCCCGCGGTCGCGTGATCTACAACGACGAGCTGCGCGCCCGCTATGCCAAGGAGAAGCCCTACCGCGACTGGATTGCCGAGGAGACGCTGACCGTCGACGCGCTCGATGAGCCCGCCGCGCCCGCGTCCGCCGAGGATGCCGAGGTGCCCGCCGCTGTGCGCATGGCCAAGCTCGGCCACCACTGGGATGACGTCGACGAGGTCGTGCGTCCTATGGCCCAGCAGGGCAAGGCCCCACTCGCTTCGATGGGTATCGACGCGCCGCTGGCCTGCCTGTCAAAGAAGACCCGCTCGTTCTTTGACTACTTCTATCAGCTGTTCGCCCAGGTCACGAACCCGCCGATCGATGCCCTGCGCGAGCATATGGTAACTTCGACCACGCTCTACCTGGGCAACCACGGCAACCTGCTCGAGGATTCCCGCACGGCCTGCCAGCTGGTGCGTCTGGAGCGCCCGCTGCTGAGCGAGGAGGAGTTCGACCGCATTTGTGCCATCGACCGTGTTGGCTTTAAGACCCGCCGTTTCCGTGCCGTGTACCGCCGCGACGCGGGTGAGGGCGCGCTGCAGGCTGCGCTCAAGCAGCTTGCCGAAGACGTCGAGGCCGCGGTTCGCGACGGCGCGAACATTGTGGTGCTGAGCGATCGCGCCGGAGCGGGCGAGGTGCCCGTGCCGTCGCTGCTTGCCGTGGGCTGCGTGCACAACCACCTGATCCGCGTCGGCGTGCGTACCTTTGCCGATATCGTGGTGGAGTGCGGCGACGCCGTGTCTCCGCACGACTTTGCGGCACTGGTGGGCTACTCCGCGAGCGGCATCTATCCGTACAGCGCACATGCGTGCGTCCGCGATCTGGCGGCACACGGCGACCTGGACGTGACGGCCGAGCAGGGCATCGCCAACTACAACAAGGCTGCGACCGCCGGCATCGTCTCCATCATGTCCAAGATGGGCATCTCCACGGTGCAGAGCTACCATTCGGCGCAGATCTTCGAGGCCGTGGGCTTTACGCCGGAGTTCGTCAACGCGTACTTCGCCGGCACGGTGAGCCGTGTGGGCGGTATGGGTGTCGAGGACGTTGAGCGCGAGCAAAACGAGCGCTACGACGCCGCGCTCGCCATCCTTAAGAGCCCGGCTCCCGATCAGCTGCCCACGCTGGGCCTGACCAAGTGGCGCCCGATCGGCGGCGAGGATCACCTGATCGACCCTCAGACTGTCTACTTGCTGCAGACCGCCTGCCGTGAGGACAGCTACGACACCTTTAAGGAGTACAGCGCCCGTCTGCACCGTACCGGCCGTGCCGTGCGCCTGCGCGACTTGCTCGACTTTGATGCCAGCGGCCGCACGCCGGTTTCGCTCGACGAGGTCGAGCCCGCGCTCAACATCGTCCGCCGCTTTAACACCGGCGCCATGTCGTACGGCTCTATCAGCAAGGAAGCACACGAGTGCATGGCCATCGCCATGAACCGCCTGCACGGCCGTTCCAACTCCGGCGAGGGCGGTGAGGATCCGCGTCGCGAGACCCCGCTGGCTAACGGTGATTCCAAGAACTCCGCGATCAAGCAGGTGGCAAGTGCGCGCTTTGGCGTGACGAGCCGCTACCTGTGCAGCGCCTTCGAGATTCAGATCAAGATGGCCCAGGGCGCCAAGCCCGGCGAGGGTGGCCACCTGCCCGGCAAGAAGGTCTACCCCTGGATTGCCGAGGTCCGTCAGTCCACGCCCGGCATCGGCCTGATCTCGCCTCCGCCGCATCACGACATCTACTCCATCGAAGACCTGGCCGAGCTCATCTTTGACCTTAAGAACGCCAACCCTGGCGCACGCGTGTCGGTCAAGCTGGTCAGCGAGGTCGGCGTCGGCACCATCGCCACCGGTGTGGCCAAGGGCGCTGCCGACAAGATCTTGATCAGCGGCCACAATGGCGGCTCGGGTGCCGCTGCTCGCGATTCGATCTGGCACGCCGGTCTGCCGCTGGAGCTTGGCCTTGCCGAGGCCCAGCAGACGTTGCTGCAAAACGGCCTGCGCTCACGCGTGGTGCTCGAGGCCGACGGCAAGCTCATGGACGGCACCGATGTTGCCGTCGCCTGCTTGCTGGGCGCCGAGGAGTTTGGCTTTGCGACCATGCCGCTCATCTCGATGGGCTGCCTCATGCAGCGCGACTGCCAGCAGGATACCTGCCCCGCCGGCATCGCCACGCAAAACTGCCGCCTGCGTCGCGGCTTCCGCGGCAAGCCCGAGCACGTCGAGCACTTTATGCTCTTTGTTGCCGAGCAACTGCGCGAGGTCATGGCGAGCCTGGGCTTCCGCACCGTCGACGAGATGGTCGGCCATCCCGAGTGCTTGCGCCAGATCGAGGTCCCGGGCAACCGCAAGGCTAACCTGCTCGATCTGACGCCCGTGCTGGCGAGCGCGACCTGCGAGTTCGGTGCCCACATCCCGGGTGCCGACGGTCGTCACTTCCTGCCGCAGATGGCCGCGGACAGCGAGCTCGACAAGACGCTCGACTCCACGCTGTTCGTGCCCTACACGGCCGATGCCCGTGCCCACTTGCGTCCGATTCGCTTCCGCGCTGATATCGCCAACGTCAACCGTTGCGTGGGCACCATCCTTGGTAACGCGGTGACCAAGGCACATCCCGAGGGCCTGCCCGCCGGCTCCATCACCATCGATTGCGATGGATCGGCCGGTCAGAGCTTTGGCGCCTTCCTGCCGCGCGGCATTACGCTCAACGTGTGCGGCGACGCCAACGACTACTTTGGCAAGGGCCTTTCGGGCGGCGAGGTGTCGGTGCGCCCCAACCCGCATGCGACCTATAAGTTCGACGAAAACATCATCGTGGGCAACGTTGCGTTCTTTGGCGCCACGAGCGGCCGTGGCTTCATCAACGGCCTGGCCGGCCAGCGCTTTGGCGTACGCAACTCCGGTGCCACCGTGGTGGTCGAGGGTTGCGGCAACCACGGTTGCGAGTACATGACGGGTGGCCTGGCGCTCATCCTGGGCGAGGTCGGGCAGAACTTCGCTGCCGGCATGACGGGTGGCGTGGCTTATGTCTTTGACCAGTACGGCACGCTCGATGCCCGCGTGAACCACGAGAGCGTCGAGCTCAAGGCCCCGACGGCCGGCGAGCTGGAGCAGGTCCGTGCGCTCATCCAGGAGCACGTGGACGCGACGCAGAGCCCGCGCGGCATCAAGCTGCTCTACAGCTTTGAGACGATGAGCAAGCACTTTGTGAAGGTCATTCCGACCGAGTACGAGCGTGTGCTGGCGATTGTCGCCGCCGCCGAGGCCGTCGGCAAGACGCATGCGCAGGCCGAGGAGCTGGCGTTTGACATTGTGACCGGTCGCGCGAGCGCCGCGGATGTCGATCGCTTTGATGTGGCGGGCGGTGCTGCTGGCGCTGCGTCTGTGGCTGCCAGCTCTGTTGCTTCGACCAAGAAGGAGGCGTAAGTGCCATGGGTAAGCCCGGTGCTTTTCTTGATATCGATCGTGTGACCCACGAGCTTCGCCCCGTGGAGGAGCGCAGCCGTGATTTCGATCCGCTGTACGTTGAGCTCGACGACGATGCACGCCGTGCCCAGGCGAGCCGCTGCATGATGTGCGGCGTGGCGTTTTGCCAGATGGGCGCGAGCTTTGGCAAGGCACGTCCGAGCGGCTGCCCGCTGCACAACTTGATTCCCGAGTGGAACGAGCTGGTGTACCGCGGCCGCTGGGACGAGGCTGCCGAGCGCCTGTCGCTCACCTCGCCCATGCCTGAGTTCACGAGTCGCGTTTGCCCGGCGCTGTGCGAGGCCGCGTGCAACCTGGGTTCGGTCGATGGCCAGCCCACGACGATCCATGACAACGAGCGTGCGATCAGCGACCGCGAATGGGCAAACGGCGGCCCGCGTCGCTTTGAGCCGGCAGGGGAGGGCGCGCCCACGGTTGCCGTGGTGGGCTCCGGTCCTGCTGGTCTGGTGGCAGCATGGGAGCTTGCGCGTCGTGGCGCCCGCGTGACGGTGTTTGAGCGCGACGACCGCCCGGGCGGTCTGCTCATGTACGGCATTCCCAACATGAAGCTCGAGAAGTCCGTGGTCGAGCGTCGCGTGGCGCTCATGCGCGAGCTGGGCATTGTGTTTGAGCTGAGCGCCGATGTGACGAACCCTGCGGTGGCGGCCGAGCTCGATGACTTTGACGCCGTCGTGATGGCTGTCGGCGCTCGTGCGCCCCGCGGGCTTTCGGCTGCGAACGTGGATGCTCCGGGCGTGGTGTACGCGGTGGACTACCTGACGGCTTCGACCGCCTCGGTGCTCGATGGCAGCGAGCCCGCGGTGAACGCGCGCGGCCTGGACGTTGTGGTCATTGGCGGTGGCGATACTGGAAACGACTGCGTGGGTACCGCCGTGCGTCAGGGCGCGCGCAGCGTGCGCCAGTTTGAGTTCTTGCCGGCTGCGCCCGATAAGCGCGCGGCGAGCAACCCCTGGCCGCAGTGGCCCAACGTTAAGAAGACCGACTACGGCCAGCAGGAGGCTATCGCTGCGATGGGTGACGAGATGCGTGCCTGGGGCGTGGATACGCTCGAGGTGCTGCTGGACAAGAAGGGTGCGGCTGCGGGTTTGCGCGTGGTCGATCTGGACTGGTCGGCGGGAAAGCCCGAGCGCATCGCGGGCTCCGAGCACGAGGTGCCGGCGCAGCTGGTGCTCATCGCCTGCGGCTTTACGGGTCCCGAGCACGGCGTGTTCGATGCGGTGGGCGTGCCTGTTGCCACCGCTGGTCGTCCGCTGCCGGTGATGGCTGCCGAGGGCTCGCACCTCGCGGCTCGCACGGAGGGTGTCGCCGCGGATGCCGCACCGGTGTACGTGGCCGGTGACGCCCGCAACGGCAGCTCGCTCGTGGTGAGTGCTATGGCCGATGCCCTGGCCTGCGCAGCCGAGGTCGCCGAGGCGCTGGAGCTGTAAAGTAGTCATTTAAGAACGTCCTCAATGACTAGTCATTTTTTGTCTAGTCGTTGGGGACACTCCTTGCGGATTTGCGAGCGATTTGCTCGTTTGTCGACGTACGGGTGTTCATTTGTCGACTTCTTGGGCTGTGGTCACCTGTTGTTTCTGTGGTGGCTGCGGGCATCTGGCTCAAAAGGGCGGGTTGGCTGTCTATGTCTACCTGCGGTTTTGTTGCGGTGGACTCATTCGGTCAAGTGTCCCGTCAAGTGTTTGGTTAGCATCTGGTTTGCAGTCGAAGGCCTATTTTGCCCGCGCTTGCCTCGGTTGCCCACCCTCCTCGTAAGCTCAAATTGAGGTCCATCAGTTTGAGGAGGATGCCATGACTGACCAAGTTTTTGATCGAGCGCAGCTGGCCGAGGCCGTCGGCAACGATATTGCCGACATGGCTCACTTTTGGATGCTGCGGAAGTTTCAATTTCTGGAGCCGGCGCGCGAGCAGTTCGAGATTATCGTCGATCCGTGGCTCAGCTATTGCGAGGAACCATCTCAAAACGAAATCATGGCCTACAACATGGCGTTTACCGATTGGCTGCTGTTTGAGCGCCCCTATTACCACGGCAAGACGCTGTTGGAGCTGTATGTGGACGAGCCGCCAGCGTCAATTTCTCCTGCTTCGCTCGGGCGACTTAAGCAGGTGCGTGACACGCAGTATTTCTCGCGCTTTGGCATTTTGGACAAGGATCCCGCGACTGGCATGGTCGTGCTGAAGGACACGCGCACCGACCGTCGCTTTGACGTCTACGACCCACATATCGTGCAAAAGGAGCGCTGGAACGATGGTGCGATTGCGGTGCGACTCGCGTGCGTCGACGATGTCTGGCTGACGGCGGGGCAGCTCTACCTGTATGACATCGCGCGCCTGAGCGACACGACGGTCGACGGGCCGGGCTCGGTGCATCCCGAGGACCTGGAGGACGGTTTCGACACCTCGTGCATCAGCTTCTTTTTGCGCCTGGTCCGCGACATCATGGGTGCCCAGGGGCGGTATGTGAAGTCGCTCAACATCTACGAACAGGAATGGGAGTAGGGGATGGACGGTTGTCGCCTGCCTTGCCTTCTGCCTTTATGTCTCGATCTGTAACGTTTAGGGACAAAAAACCGGTCTACCTGTTACAGATCGAGACGAATACCTGGGCGCCGCTGGTTTGTCTAAATCTGTAACGTTTAGGGGCCTGGAGAACGTCTAACTGTTACAGATCAAGACGTTTATCAGCGGAGGCAACGGTGACAATGGTCCATTTGTCCGATGTGGTGGTGATGGGAGTGTCTAATACCGTTCTCAAACACAAGCATACGGCTCGCAACACGTTGGCGCGGAATAGGATGCTTGCCAGGCTCACGGAGGCGGCTGAACTAGGCGTGCTGCTTGTGACGCACGACAATGCCGAGCTCATGTGGCTGCGGCGCCATGTGGGAACCGACGATATCGCGGAGCCTGAGTCGCACCTGTTCTGTTTTCAGCATGATTGGGATGCGTTGACGCCGACGGAGCGAGCGCTGCGGACCATCAAAGGGCTTGCGGAGTTTCATCCCGATTGGGCGTTTTGGGGTTACGACGCGGCACTTTTGTGGGGTCTGGAGGTGCCAAATGATCTGCTTGGGCCGCGATTTCTTGTTAAGACAGGTTGCTCGGTGCCGCTGAGTGCAGGATGCCGGCTGTTGCGTCCGCAGGCGGCGGGTGCGCTTGAGCGCGTCGACGGCGTGCGAGTGACGCCGTTTTGGCGCACGGTGAAGGACTGTCTGCTGCGTGCGCCGTTTTCGTATGGTCTGGCGATCGCCGATTCTGCGCTGCGGGCGAAGGGCATATCGCGCGACGACCTCTGCGAACGGCTCCAGGCCGATTGCGAGGGCAGACGCGGATATCGCAGAGCTCAGGTGATTGCGTCGCATGCGGACGGGCTGTCCGAAAACGGTGGCGAGTCTCGGTTCCGGGCATTCTTTATTGCATACGGTTTTCCGGTGCCAGAGTTGCAGGTGGAGTTTCGTGACCCGCTTGATTCGAGCCAAGTGTTTCGCGTTGATTATTTCTGGAGGCTCGAGGACGGGACGTGCGTGATTGGCGAGCTCGATGGAAAGGGAAAGTATGCCTTACAGAACGACGAGGGTCGGGAGTCGGTCGACCCGTTCGTGGCAGAACGTCAGCGAGAGTCTCATCTGACGATGCTCGGACATAAGGTGCTGAGGTTTACGTTTGATGAGCTCAAGAATCCGGGGAAGCTGGCTGAAAAGATGAGACTGGCGGGCATTCCGCAGTGGGCCGATTTGGCTGAGCAGTGGAGGCGGCAGTGGTATGGGCGCTGAGGGGTGTAACTGACGCGGATGTGGTTGTTCCTGCCGAGTTTGTCTCGATCTGTAACAACAAGGGGCCGTTTGGCCTCGCAACTGTTACAGATCGAGACAGAAGGTTGGCTGCCGCTAAAATATCTCGATCTGTAACATCTAGAGGCCGAAAACCTGTCTACTTGTTACAGATTGAGACAAAGGTTGGACGCGGTGCCGAAAGATCTCGATCTGTAACATTTGGAAGGTTAAAGACGGTTCACCTGTTACAGATCTAGACATTTCCCGGATGTCGCTGGGATGGGGCTGCAACGCATTCCATTCTCCGCATCTCCTCCTTTCTCCGTTAACCGATATGTCCGCAGCAATCCTGCCGAACTGGGTAATAATGGACAAATGTTGAAGTTTCTAAGGGGGAGGAGCTCGATATGGCGTCTGCTGATCGTCCCACGTTGTTTATCAATGCGACCGTTTTGGATGGCTCGGAGCATATGGAGCCGCAGCCCGATATGGCCGTGGCCGTTGAGCGCGGTGTCATCACATGGATGGGGCCGAGTGCTGTCGCGCAGGCGCCGGCGGGTGCCGAGGTCATCGACCTGGCAGGGGCGTATCTCATGCCGGGTCTCATCAATATGCATGTGCATCTGTGCGGCTCGGGCAAGCCGGTTTCGGCGGGCGATGCGGGTGCGCTGATGAAGAAGCTCGACAATCCCGTGGGCCGCGCCATCGTTCGCCACATCCTCAAAGGCAGTGCCCAGCAACAGTTGGCAAGTGGCGTGACCACGGTGCGCGGTGCGGGTGACCCGCTGTTTGCCGATATTGCCGTGCGCAACGCTATCGACGCCGGCAAGTATCAGGGTCCACGTCTGGTGGCGCCGGGAACGGGTGTCACGGTGCCGGGCGGTCACGGTGCGGGGCTGTTCGCGCAGGTCGCCAATACCCCCGCCAAGGCGGCCGAACAGGTGCGCGATCTGTATGCGCGCGGTGCCGATGTCATCAAGTTGTTCGTGACGGGCGGCGTGTTCGACGCGACCGAAGTAGGCGAGCCTGGCGTGCTGCGCATGCCGGTCGGTGTCGCCGCGGCGGCGTGCAAGGCGGCGCACGAGGTTGGCCTTCCGGTCATGGCCCATGTCGAGAGCACCGAGGGCGTGAAGGCTGCGCTTCAGGCCGGCGTCGATACGATCGAGCACGGTGCCCCGATGACCCCCGAGATCCTGGAGCTGTACCGCGGCGCCGCGGGAACACAGCTCGAGGGACGCGCGCCGAGCGTGACCTGCACGATTAGTCCGGCGCTGCCGTTTGTACTGCTCGATCCGGAAAAGACCCATTCGACCGACACGCAAAAGAAGAACGGCGACATCGTGTGCTCGGGCATTATCGAGAGTGCTCGTGCGGCGCTGGAAGCCGGCGTTAAGGTGGGCCTGGGCACGGACTCGAGCTGCCCGTTCGTGACCCAGTACGACATGTGGCGCGAAGTCGCTTACTTTGCCAAGTACGTGGGCGTGAGCAACGCCTTTGCGCTGCATACGGCGACGCAGGTCAATGCCGAGCTGTTGGGCCTAGGCGGCGAGACCGGCACGATCGAGTGCGGCAAGGCGGCCGACATTTTGGTGACGCACGAGAACCCGCTCGATGACCTGTGCGCTCTGCGTGAGCCAATGCACGTGATGTGCCGCGGCAACCTGGTGCGCAAACTCAAGGTGAAGCGTATTCCCGAGGTGGACGCCGAGCTCGACGCGATTATGGCCATGCCTGCCGAAGCGCTGGCCGAGGAGCTCGCCCGTGACGGCGTGGCATAGGTGTGACAAAGGGACGGCCCCTATGCCGCGTTCAAAAAAGCCGAGGTCTCAACACGAGGCCTCGGCTTTTATTTTTCCTATGGTGTAGCTGCTAGGAGCGCGTTTCCATCTTGGCGTGGCACTTGGGGCAGGTGACGCGGATCTTGCCCTTACCCTTGGGGACGGACAGCATCTGACCGCAGTTAGGGCACTTAAGGTAGGCCGTGGTCTTGCGGCCCTTCCACATCTTCTTGGCCGTTCGCTTGGCGCGCTCAAAGTCTTCCTTGCTGGTGCCGGCCGCGCGCGAGGCGTTGGCAGCCGCGGCGCCGCCACCCAAGCTGGCGACGAACTTACCTAGGCCGGGGACGTTTGCGGTCGCCGTGACAAAGGCATCGTTCTCCTTGCGGCGCGCGTCGATGTTTTTGGACAGACCGCGCAGCACGCCGAGCGCGATCACGGCGATGGCGATCCAGCTGAGCCACTGGATACGGGCCATCGACCCGATCATCGCGATGATAATGCCTGCGAAGCCCAACACGACGGTGAGCTCATCGGCGCCGTTGCGACCCTTCATAAAGTCATTCATGCGAATTGCCTTTCGTTCGATATACTGCACGCCTTTATACCCGATTTAGAGCAAGGGGGACAGGTTAATCTGCACCAGTGTGGTGCAAGCATACCTGTCCCCAGAACACCAAGACGGTGCAAAGAAGATTGTTCCCAATGCCCCAATTACTTGGAGAGCTTGTCGACGACGCGTTCAATCTCGGCAAGCTTGGCGGCCTTGAGCTCCTCGTCGCCCGATTCGATTGCCGAAGTCACGCAGCCTTCGATATGCGCCTTGAGCACGTCGGCGTTGATGCGCGCGAGGAGCGCCTGTGTGGCCATGAGCTGCGTAGAAATATCGACGCAGTAGCGGTCCTCATCGACCATCCGCAGGATGCCGTCGATCTGACCGCGTGCCGTCTTGAGCATGCGGGTCACCGATTTATGGTCTGCCATCATGGCGGGTTCTCGTTTCTGGTCGGGGGGGGGTACGTGCGGGTCGTTACGCGGCGGTTACGGACAGGGCGTGGAACTTCTCGCCCGCGGCCTCGACGGCGGCGGCGAGCTGCTCGGCAGTCACAGTGTCGGCGCACTCTACCTGGACGGTCTGGGTCTCATGGTCGGCGTCGGCGTCGGTCACGCCGACCACGTTGAGCAACGCCGTCTCGACGGTGGCGTCGCAGTGGCCGCACATAAGGCCGGAAGTCTTAATCGTGTAACGCATGGGTATTCCTCTCTGTTGTGTCGGCTTTCCCAGGCACCCGACCTTGACCTTCAAGCCGTCGCTCGCGTACCAAAGTACGCGTCGCTCCTCTTTCAGGTCAATCTCTGGCACCTGGAAAACCCGTTCTAAATGGACGTAATAGTGAGCCTATTTTGCCACTTTAGGCTTAAAGGTTCGCAGGCGCAGCGCATTGCTTACGACGCAGACGCTCGACAGGCTCATGGCCGCGGCGCCAAACATCGGCGAGAGTTGCCAGCCGGTGAGCGGGAAGAACACGCCCGCGGCGAGCGGAATGCCGATACCGTTGTAGAACAGTGCCCAGAACAGGTCCTGCTTGATGTTGCGGATCGTGGCGCGCGAAAGTTCGATGGCCCGCGCAACATCCATGAGGTCGCTGCGCATGAGTACCACGTCGGCGCCCTCCTTGGCGATGTCGGCGCCGGTGCCAATGGCAAGGCCCACGTCGGCGCGCGCCAGGGCGGGGGAGTCGTTGATGCCGTCGCCCACCATGGCGACCTTGCCGCCCGCATCTTGCAGTTCGCGCACATGGCGTTCCTTGTCGGCGGGGAGGACGTCGGCGATGACCTGTTCGCTGCTCAGCCCCACGCGGCGGGCGATGGCCTCGGCCGTCACGCGGTTGTCGCCGGTGAGCATGCGCACGTCGACGCCGAGCTTGCGGAGCGCGGCGATGGCCTCGGCACTCGTTTCTTTGACCTCGTCAGCCACGGCGATGGTACCAACGAGCTCGCTGTTCTTGGCAAAGAACAGCGGCGTCTTGCCCTCGGCAGCGAACTGCTCGACAAGTCCGGCGGGCACCTCCGCGCCCAGCTCGTTCATCAGACGCACGTTGCCGGCCGCGATGATATTCTGCCCCTCGCGTGCCGTAACGCCACGACCGGGCACGGCAGCAAAGTCCTCGACCATGCGCGCGACGATTCCGCGCGACTCGCACTCGGCCATAATCGCCTCGGCCAGCGGGTGCTCGCTCGAGCGCTCCAACGCGGCAGCGAGCTTCAGTAACGCCTTTTCGCTCATGGCGGACGAGCCGTCAGCGCGCGTGGCTACCACGATATCGGTCACGGCAGGCTTACCCCGGGTGACCGTGCCCGTCTTGTCGAGCACCACGGTGCCCACGCTGCGCAGGTTCTCTAGCGCCTCGGCGCTCTTAAACAGAATGCCCATTTCGGCGCCCTTGCCGGTGCCTACCATAATGGCGACGGGCGTGGCCAGACCCAGTGCGCACGGACAGCTGATCACCAGCACGGTCACGGCGGAGGTGAGCGCCTCGTTTATGCTGCCGGTCAGTGCCATCCACACCGTAAAGGTCACGGCCGAAATTACGAACACCACGGGCACGAACACACCGGCGACCTTGTCGGCCAGGCGGGCGATAGGCGCCTTGGTGGCATTGGCGTCCTCGACGAGCTGGATGATCTTGGCAAGCGACGTGTCGGCACCCACGCGTGTGGCACGGAAGGTAAACGATCCGGTGCGGTTGACCGTGGCGGCGTTGACGGTGTCGCCGGCGGCCTTTTCCACGGGGATGGACTCGCCGGTGAGCGCGCTCTCGTCCACGGCCGACGCGCCCTCGAGTACCACGCCGTCGACAGGGATAGACTCGCCGGGACGCACGCGCAGGACCTGGCCGGGAAGGATGGCGTCGACGTCGACGGTGGTTTCGGTGCCGTCATCGGCAACGACGGTCGCGGTCTTGGGTGCCAAGTCGATGAGCGCCTCGATGGCGCCGCCGGTCTTGGACTTGCTGCGCGTCTCGAGATATTTGCCCACGGTGACGAGCGACAGGATCGTACCCGCACTCTCAAAATACAGATTGTCCATGCCTGTCATCATGGCCTCGTGGACCTGACCCGCGGCTAACTGGTCGGCCATGATGAACATGGCGTAGAGCGACCAGGCGACGGAAGCGGTCGCGCCGACGGCGATGAGGGCGTCCATGGTTGGCGCGCCGTGCGCGAGCGATTTAAACCCGTTGATAAAGTACGCGTCGTTGACATAGACGATGGGGATGAGCAGGACGAGCTCGGCGAGGGCGAGCGTCATGCTGTGGATGTGGTCCGTGAAAATGCCGGGCAGCGGCCAACCGAGCATGTGCCCCATGCCTATGTAGAACAGCGGGATGAGAAAGACGATCGAGACGATGAGTCGAGTGCGCATGGCGGAGGCAGCGGCCTCCAACTTTTTGGTCGGCGACTCCATATGGGCGGCGCCGGACCTGACTTGCGCGTTGCCACTTGAGCCGGCGGCACCGGTGCCCGCGTCGACGGGCGAGGCCGAGTAACCCGCGCGATCGACAGCGGTGCAGATGTCGTCGGGGGAGACCTGCGCGGGGTCATAGTCCACCAACATGGAGCCGGCGAGCAGGTTGACGGCGACGCTTTGGACGCCGTCGAGCTTGCTGACGGCGCGGTCCACGTGTGCCTGGCAAGCGGCGCATGTCATGCCGCCCACGTCGAACTTATCTTGAGCCATGGCTTCTCCTTTCTGTAGTTCGGTGTTGTAATTGTTAACCTGCCGATACTATACACCCATACCCCCTGGGGGTGTCCAGTGGGGATGAAAATGTATGACATTTCGCTACAGATGCGGGTGGCTGCTCAATCGTTGGCAGCTCATGTCAAACATCTCGATCTGTAACATCTAGCGGGGAAAATGACCTCTAACTGTTACAGATCGAGATTATGTTTTGCGATGTTTGAGTTCGTCTCAATCTGTAACGTGTAGACCCGGTTTTGTCTCGTAACTGTTACAGATTGAGACAATCGGCCCAGGCCCGTCTCGTCCGCTCCGTCATCTGTGGTTTACGTGGGGGCATGCGAAGCACGGGTATACTAACCCGCGGCGAATCTGCTCCATCGCTTAGGGCCGCTGCGTCTGGACGGCGCGTGATAGGGCTGCCAAAGCGATCGCCAGCGTGCTGAGCAACGTCCTCTCTGTGCGCACCCGTTTTTGTATGTATTAGCGCACTACCAAGCACGCCCGCGCGGCCGCATGCCGTGCCCATTGCGCGTGCAGATAAGGAACAACAACATATGCGTAATTCTGTATCCGACGTCACCGACGCCGAGATCCTGGACGAGACCCGCGAGGCCATGACCCAGGCTGCCTTCGATGCCGCCGATGAGGCCAATGCTGCCCAGGCCGTCGAGTCCGCTACCGAGAGCCTGCCCGCCTTTGACGAGCTGGGCCTTTCCGACGAGATGCTTCGTGCCATCGAGAACCTGGGCTACACGGCGCCGACGCCCGTGCAGGCCGGCTCAATCCCCGTGGTGCTCGAGGGCCGCGACCTGCTTGCTGCCGCTCAGACTGGCACCGGCAAGACGGCCGCTTTTTTGCTGCCGACCATGAACAATCTGGAGCACATCGCTCCGCCCAAACCCGTGCGTGAGCGCGGCGGCCGCAACCGCCGTCGCGGTGCCAAGAAGCCCGAGGGCAACGGCCGTGGCCCCGTGATGCTCGTCATCACCCCTACGCGCGAGCTTGCCCAGCAGATCGACGAGGTCGCGAGCAAAATCGCCGACGTCACGGGCCACGTTGCCGTGACTGTCGTGGGCGGCGTGAGCTACAAGCCGCAGACCGCGGCACTTAAGTACGGTTGCGATATCCTGGTTGCCACGCCGGGCCGTCTGGTCGATCTGATCGAGCAGGGCGCTTGCCACCTGGACGAGGTCAAGGTCCTGGTGCTCGACGAGGCCGACCGCATGCTCGACATGGGCTTTTTGCCCGCCGTCCGCCGCATTGTGCGCGAGACGCCGGCCGAGCGCCAGACGCTGCTGTTCTCGGCGACGCTCGACGAGGAGGCCGTGGGTGAGATCACCGACCTGGTGAGCGACCCGGCCCGCGTGGAGATCGCGCCCGCCACATCGACCGCCGACACCGTCGACCAGTTTGTGTTCCCGGTGTCCATCGAGGCCAAGAACAACTTGCTGTCCGAGTTCCTCAAGAAGGAGGGTCCGGAGCGCACCATCGTCTTTATGCGTACCAAGCATCGCGCCGACAGCTGCTGCCGTCGTCTGGAGCGTAAGGGCATCAAGGCCGCCGCGATTCACGGCAACCGCAGCCAGGCCCAGCGCGAGCGTGCCCTTTCGGCCTTCCGCGACGGCACCGTCGACGTGCTGGTGGCAACCGACGTGCTCGCCCGCGGCATCGACATTAGCGACGTGCGCTACGTTGTGAATTTTGACGTGCCGGCCGAGCCGACTGACTATATCCACCGCATTGGCCGTACGGGCCGCGCCGGCGAGCTGGGCTGGGCCATTACGTTTGTGACCGAGCAGGACGTGGACGAGTTCTACGAGATCGAGAAACTCATGGACAAGACCGCCGACATCTACGAGGCCGGCGACCTGCACGTGGGCCCCAATCCGCCCGCGGTTGATCCCGAGCGCGACCCTGCGGCCTTTAAGGTGAAGAAGAAGACCAAGCGAGGCAAGTCCAAGAGCAAGAAGAAGCTTGAGCAGGCGCGTCGCGACGGCAAGCGCAACGGCGACGATTACGGTGATGTGGCCGGTCGTTCCAACCGCGGTCGTGACGAGCGTCGCGGCGACGGCGAGCGTCCGAGCCGTCCTAAGCGCGGCGGCAAGACCCGCGTGCGCGAGGGCGTTCAGGCTCGCGTGGACGAGGCTGTGGAGAGCGTGGCTCGCGAGGTGGCTGCCGAGGAG
>UQMW01000047.1 GCA_900542275.1 uncultured Collinsella sp. | reverse complement strand
GAAGGTCAATGCCGCCTTGTTTCAAGGCACCTTGCTCGCTCTGGCGGGCTTTCGCTGTCTGCGCCAAAACATCGGCGTTGTTATGGGTAGTCATTGGGGACGTTCTTAAATGACTAGTCGAAAGGGACACTCTTGCACCAAATCTGCCGGACCACGCTGGGCTCGTCCTGTGCTTTACTAAGATAAAGTGAACGTGTAGATTCGCAACCCGCTGGCAATCGTTCTATGGCACGATATTGAACGAATGTATGCTATGCGCCCGAGCTTTACGGGCAGAGTGGGAGACAGTATGGTCAAGCTGTACGAGGACGGCATCTACCTGCGCGGTGGCAGCGAGGTTGTGCCTGCGGCTGAGGCTGCCGAGCGTGGTATTACGCAGACGCCCGAGGATGCCAAGCGCGGCACCATCGCGTATTCGATCCTTCAGGCACACAATACGTCCGGCGACCCCGAGGCGCTCAAGATTCGCTTCGATGCCATGGCGAGCCACGACATCACCTTCGTCGGCATCATCCAGACGGCGCGCGCCTCGGGCATGGAGCAGTTCCCGCTGCCCTACGTGCTCACCAACTGCCATAACTCGCTGTGCGCCGTGGGCGGTACCATCAACGAGGACGACCACGTCTTTGGCCTCTCGGCTGCCAAGAAGTACGGTGGCATCTTCGTCCCGCCGCACATCGCCGTCATCCACTCCTTTATGCGTGAGAACTTCGCCGGTTGCGGCAAGATGATCTTGGGCTCCGACTCGCACACCCGCTACGGCGCCCTGGGCACCATGGCCGTGGGCGAGGGCGGCGGCGAGCTGGCAAAGCAGCTGCTGCGCGACACCTACGATGTTGCCTATCCCGGCGTTGTCGCCATCTACCTCACGGGCGCCCCGCGCCCCGGCGTTGGCCCGCACGACGTGGCGCTCGCCATTATCCGCGCCGTCTTTGCCAAGGGTTATGTCAAGAACAAGGTCATGGAGTTTGTGGGCCCCGGCATCGCGAGCATGACGACCGATTACCGCAACGGCGTCGACGTCATGACCACCGAGACCACCTGCCTGTCGAGCATCTGGGCAACCGACGAGGACACGCGCGCGTTTTTGGCCATGCATGGCCGCGGCGACGACTACCGCGAGCTCAAGCCCGCCGATGTCGCCTACTACGACGGCTGCGTCGAGGTCGACCTGTCGAGCATCAAGCCCATGATCGCGCTGCCGTTCCATCCTTCCAACGGCTTTGAGATCGACGAGCTCAACGAGAACCTCGAGGACATCCTCCACGAGGTGGAGCTCGAGGCCGCCAAGATCGGCGAGGGCAAGACGCACTTTAGCCTGCTCGACAAGGTCATCGACGGCAAGCTGCACGTGCAACAGGGCGTTATCGCCGGCTGCTCGGGCGGCAATTACGACTCCGTGGTCCAGGCTGCTCGCGTGCTCAAGGGCGCCAACACCGGCTGCGGCGAGTTCTCGCTGTCGGTCTATCCCACGAGCCAGCCCGTGGCGCTCGAGCTTACACGCCGCGGCTATATCTACGACCTTATGGAGGCCGGCGCGATTGTGCGCACGGCGTTCTGCGGCCCGTGCTTCGGCGCCGGCGACACGCCCGCCAACAACGGCCTGTCCATCCGCCACACCACGCGCAACTTCCCCAACCGCGAGGGTTCCAAGCCGGGCAATGGCCAGCTGAGCGCCGTGGCCCTGATGGACGCCCGCTCCATTGCGGCGACCGCGGCCAACGGCGGCGTGCTGACGCCGGCGACCGACCTGCCCGAGGAGACTTGGGACGAGGCCTGCGAGTACACCTTCGACGACGCTCCCTACAAGAAGCGCGTGTACTGGGGCTTTGGCAAGGCGGAGCCTGCCAATGCGCTGGTCGAGGGGCCCAACATCAAGCCGTGGCCCGCGATGGAGCCGCTCGGCGATGACATCCTGCTCAAGGTGTGCTCCAAGATCATGGACCCGGTCACCACGACCGACGAGCTCATTCCCTCGGGCGAGACGAGCTCCTTCCGCTCCAACCCGCTGGGCCTGGCCGAGTTTACGCTCAGCCGCCGCGACCCTGCTTACGTGGGCCGCTCCAAGGAGGTCGACGCGGTGGAGAAGCGCCGCGTTGCCGGTGAGTCCGCGGGTGACCTGTCGGCGCTCGATGCCGAGCTTGCGGGCGTGTTTGAGGCACTGACCGGCGCGGGTGTCACGGCCGATGCCAAGGCGACCGAGTACGGCTCCATGCTCTACGCCAAGAAGCCCGGCGACGGCAGCGCCCGCGAGCAGGCGGCGAGCTGCCAGCGCGTGATCGGCGGCCTGGCCAACATCGTCCACGAGTACGCCACCAAGCGCTATCGCTCCAACGTGATGAACTGGGGCATGGTGCCCTTCCAGATGGAGGCCGAGCCCAACTTTGAGGTGGGCGATTACGTCTTTGTGCCGGGTATCCGCGCCGCGCTCGATGGCGACCTGAAGAGCATCGCCGCCTACGTGGTGCGTGCCGATGGTGCGGTCGAGCAGATTGAGCTCTATATTGCCGATATGACGGCCGAGGAGCGTGCCATCGTCAAGGCCGGCTGCCTGATCAACTACAACAAGTTCAAGGCCGCTGCCGAGTAACGCTGCTGTACGCCCCGGCCGCACCTTTCCCTCGTGCTCACGCGCTTCGCGAGGGTCGCCCGAGGGAAAGGTGTGGCCGGGGCTACCGCGACGTTCTCGTTGGGTCTTGAGGGACGCTAAAAAAGACTGGGTTTGATGCCGCCTCTTTTTATTGGGGCGGCTTCTATTTTTGAGACTGGTATCGCTTTGGCTGCCACAAGGGGGAGTGGGCACCTTTGTGATGGTTCGGTTTGTCTCGATCTGTAACATCTTGGCTGCTAGAAGCGAGCCTGGTGTTACAGATTGAGATTTCCGTACGGGGCTTCGCGCTTTGTCTTGATCTGTAACATCTAGGCCCCTATTTGCCGAATAGTTGTTACAGATCGAGACAAACGGGTTGCCGCCGATCACTTCATCTCAATCTGTAACACCTGGGACCGAAAAGGGCCGCTAGATGTTACAGATCAAGACAGTGGAACATCGGAGCCGAAAACCATCACAAAGGTGCCCGGTGACACCCTATTTCGATGGGGTCCAGGTTATTTCATCGTCAAATAGCCAAGTGCGTGCCGAGCCACTGTCGCGCGCTGTCTGCGGATCGGGCTCGCAGGTTTGTTCGTAGGCATCCTCGGTACACCGATCCATAAAATCGACGACTGCTGTCTGGTCGCCCTCCATGACGTAGATTACGTCGCCATCCGATATATAGACCCCCGGCCCTTCATTGTCCACATAGCCGGGGTCGTATGAGACGTTACACAGTCTGCTCTCGTTTGCCGCATCGAGCTCAAGGGTCGAATAATACCCGCCAACCATTTGGCCATTCTTGGCTCGATATGTTGCGGCGCCGTACCACCGCTTAAACGTCTTGCCTTTGAGCAGCTTGGCTGCCTTACCGATAAGCTGCTCATCTTGGGTATAGCGCGTGGCTCCAAGTTCGATTCGGGGATAGTTGCTGACCCCAAGCGCTGCGGGCGTACCGTCAAAATCAACGGTGATCGAATCGGGTTTGACGATATCGGTGAGGATTTCGATGGGATAGCTTACGGTCTCAATCGCTGCCTGCGTTGCAGAGGCGGGGAGAAATGCGAGATAGATAATTCCTACGCCGACTGCGGTAATCGCAAACGCTAAGACGAGCAGGCCGATATAGGTGGAGCGTTTCACGGCGAGTACCTCGCAAACAGTATGCATTCATTAAGATAAGTGATACCAGCTTACGACAATATTCAAAAGAAAGCGACCGTCCGGAATGAGAGGGCTAAAAGGCCCTATTGGGCTTCGATTTGATCTCTAATAGGAATATTTGCCTCCCCTCATTCTGGGCGAGGGGTCAAAAAATGAGTTCACGAGTTTTGCGCAATACTATTCTCACTAAACTCGCTATTTTCACTATAAGCACTATAAAAACGACAGGGACGATGACGAGAAAGTTGTGGCGTACGATAGCCAAGTCGTTTAGGCCGGCACCCTTGTCTTGAATCTCCATCTATATCTGCGCGAACGGGCTATCGGTGGCTCTCGATTTCGTCGCTGTGTTCTCGTTGGGTCTTGAAGGACGCTAAAAAAGACTGGGACCACCACAAAGGGGACAGGCACCTTTGTGGTGGTGGGGTACGAGCAGCTCCTTTTGGTAATAGTGCTGGCCGCGATATCATTAGTGCAGGTGGCGAAGGCTTGCATTGTGAGGTGCTTTGCTGTGAGAAGTCCTGCCCGTATTGGATTGATTGTTTTGGCGCTTGCGATCACTGTGGTTGGCATGGGCGCTGTCGGCATGGCGTTTCTACCTGCTGCGGTGACGGAGCCGGTGGTCAAGCCTGTGACTCAATCTGTCGAACTTCTGACCGGCGACGACAAGCCTGAGACCATTACCGTTGATTTTGATGAGCAACCGGCTGCGCTGGGCATTAGTAATTATCCACATATTCAGCTTGGGGCCATGCGCTATACCACGGATTCTAGTCTGATCGACAGGGCGTCCGAGCTGCTCAGGGGCAAAACCTTTAAGCGCTGGTATGGATATGCGTCCTATCGGGCAAAAGCGAACGACATGGTTGGCGGATGCCACTCGTCCATCGAGCTGGACACTGCAAACGGCGCAAAGTTATGTGATGTCTCGTACGATCCGGGCTACGAGGGCAATGAGGGTCCGGGCATCTACATCATGGACGGCGATGTCGCCTATGTCATGGAGGGCGACCAGACCGAGCTCAACGATTTTATGGGTCAGCGTATCCAAGATGCCTATAAACAGACCTGCTTGCCTGACCCGCAGACTGCACGCGATAGTGGGTCTGCCCGTACATGGCTGTTCGAGGATGAGATGCCCTGGACCGTCGAATCGGGAAGTACGGGTTCGGCGAAGGAGTAGAGACCGCGACCACCACAAAGGTGCCTGTCCTCTTTGTGGAGGTTTTCGGTCTGTCTCGATCTGTAACATCTAGGATCAAAAATGGCTGCTAGATGTTACAGATCGAGACGGTAGCGCGCCTGGGCAGCGGCGGGCTGACATCTCAGTACCCTATCCGTAATTCACTCAGAAAATCTTATATATAGAGACTTAGATTTGTGTATAAGATCGCGTAAAGCTGGCAACAATACTTCTCGAACAACGTGAAGCCGCCCCGTAGGGCGGCCGCCCCAAGAGAGGTGATTCCATGAGAATCGATAAGCTAGCAATGACGTCGCGCGAGGCGCTGCAGACCGCCATGAGCACGGCTGCCGATGCACAGGCCGGCGCGGTGGAGCCGATCCACCTGCTGTCTGCCCTGCTCGGTGCCGGCGAGCGCAATATCTCCGTGATCATCGAGCGCATCGGTGCCGACCCGGCTCAGCTCGCACGCTCCACACAAGATGCCATCGACCATGCGCCCAAGGTGTCGGGCGAGGGTCAGCAGATGGGCCTGTCCAACGAGCTCGTTCGCGTGATCGAGAAGGCCGAGAAAAAGGCCACCAAGATGGGCGACAGCTTTGTGGTGACCGAGCATCTGCTGATGGCACTTGCCGAGGACAAGGGTGAGGCGGGTCGCGTGCTGCGTGGCGCCGGCGTGACCAAGGAGCGCATCGAGCAAGTCTACGAGGAACTGCGCGGCGATGACCGCGTGACGTCTGCCGAGGACAAGACGCAGTTTGAGGCGTTGGAGCAGTACGGTCGCAACATCTGCGATCTGGCTCGCGCCGGCAAGCTCGACCCGGTCATCGGCCGTACCGACGAGATCCGTCGTACTATTCAGGTTCTGTCCCGCCGCACCAAGAACAACCCCGTGCTTATCGGCGAGCCGGGCGTCGGCAAGACGGCCATCGTCGAGGGCATTGCTCAGCGAATCGTGGCCGGCGACGTACCGAGCACCCTGCGCGACCGTGACCTCATCGAGCTCGACATGAGCGCGCTGGTCGCCGGCGCCAAGTACCGCGGCGAGTTCGAGGACCGCTTGAAGGCCGTGCTCAAGGAAGTCCAAAAGTCCGAAGGCAAGGTCATCCTGTTCATCGATGAGCTCCACACCATCGTGGGCGCGGGTGCCACCGAGGGCTCCATGGACGCCGGCAACATCCTGAAGCCGGCGCTTGCCCGTGGCGACTTGCACGCAATCGGCGCGACTACGCTCGACGAGTATCGCAAGTACATCGAGAAGGACGCGGCACTCGCCCGTCGTTTCCAGACCGTGATGGTCTCCGAGCCCACCGTCGAGGACACCATCTCGATCCTGCGTGGCCTCAAGGAGAAGTACGAGATCTTCCACGGCGTGCATATCACCGATAGCGCGCTCGTGGCGGCCGCCGACCTCTCCGATCGCTACATCGCCGACCGCTTCCTGCCCGATAAGGCCATCGATCTGGTTGATGAGGCGGCAAGCCGCCTGCGCATGGAGCTCGACAGCATGCCGGTCGAGATCGATGCCACCACGCGTCAGCTCACCCAGCTGCAGATCGAGGAGCAGGCGCTCATGAAGGAGACCGACGACGCCTCCAAGGAGCGTCTGGAGGCCCTGCGCCAAGAGATTGCCGAGGTCCAAGAAAAGCTCAACGTGCAAAAGGCCGGCTGGCTCAACCAGAAGAACGCCATCGACCACGTGCAGGAGCTCAAGGGACAGCTCGACGAGGCCAAGAGCGAAGAGGAGCGTGCGACGCGCAACGGCGACCTGGGCCGTGCGTCCGAGCTGCGCTACTCCGTGATTCCGGGCCTGCAGCAGCAGATTCAGGATTCCGAGGCTGCGCTCGAGGCGCAAAAGCAGCAGGACGGCGAGGGCCTCAACGAGCAGGTGACCTCCGATGAGATCGCTGAGGTCGTGAGCGCTTGGACCGGCGTGCCCGTCTCCAAGATGATGCAGGGCGAGCTCGACAAGCTGAAGGGCTTGGAGGGCGAGCTGCATAAGCGCGTCATCGGCCAGGACGAGGCGGTCTCCGCTGTCGCCGCGGCCGTGCGTCGCAGCCGTGCGGGCCTCTCCGATCCGGACAAGCCCATCGGCAGCTTCTTCTTCCTGGGCCCCACCGGCGTGGGCAAGACCGAGCTCGCCAAGGCGCTTGCCGAGTGCCTGTTCGATGACGAGCGTGCGCTCGTGCGTATCGACATGTCCGAGTACATGGAGAAGTTCAGCGTCCAACGTCTGATCGGTGCGCCTCCGGGATACGTGGGTTACGACGAGGGCGGCCAGCTTACCGAGGCCGTGCGCTGTCGTCCGTACTCCGTGATTTTGCTCGACGAGATGGAGAAGGCTCATCCGGATGTCTTTAACGTGCTGCTGCAGGTGCTTGATGACGGCCGTCTGACCGATGGCCAGGGTCGCCAGGTGTCCTTCAAGAACACGATCATCATCATGACGTCTAACGTGGGCTCCAAGGCCATCGCCGATCTGTCCGGTAAGGACGAGGAGGAGATGCGCCATCAGGTCGACGCCGCCATGGCTCAGACCTTCCGCCCCGAGTTCCTCAACCGTATCGACGATATCGTGGTGTTCCATCCGCTCGGCATGGCGCAGATCGAGAAGATCGTCGACATCCAGCTTGCCGACGTCCGCGCGCGTCTGGCCAAGGAGCGCATGACGCTTGCCATCACCCCGGCGGCCAAGCAGATGCTCGCCGTGGGTGGCCTGGACCCCGTGTTCGGTGCCCGTCCGCTCAAGCGCCTGGTCCAGCGCGAGGTCGTGGACGCCATCGCCGCCGCCATCATCGACGGTACGGTGCGCGAGGGCGATCAGGTGACGGTCGATGCCGACAAGGACGGCGGCTTTACCGTCGTGTGCGACAACACGCCGTCTGCTACCTACGAGGTCCCCGACGCCGAGTAGATTTATGGGACATGCCTTAAAATCTGCCAGCCGTCTCTAAACGCCAAGGGCGGCGGATCCAATTGGGTCCGCCGCCCTTTTTCGTGCGACAATCGATAATGTTGAACACGATTGCATGGCAAGGAGATATGCAGATGATAGACAAGAACAAGACGAATGCGCCGGTCGCCAACGCCGCGCCGGCCGCACCCAAGCCTGCACCCAAGCCTGTGCCCAAGCCGCGCGACCCCTACATCCGTGCCGAGAACGAGGATGACGACGGCTACGATCCTTATAGCGATCGTCGCCCCGAGCGCGAGCCCCTCTTCGAAGCCGACCCCTGGCGTTAAGTAGCTCATTTGGGACGGGGCTTTTTTAGCTACTTTGTTTTCGGCTAGAGGCGTTCATGCCTGCCCCCCTCGGCCGCTCGATATCCTCCGGGAGGGGCCACTAATAGAAAACTTGCTTATCCATTAATCAAGATACGCATAATCTTGCTCTCCTGCTAATCAAGAATCGTTATAATCTTGATTAGCAGGAGAGCAAGATTGGAGAATTATGGCATTCAACGACTTGGTGGCTCAAAAAATAAAGGACTTTGAGCAACAGGGGATTCCGCAGGTCTTTGAGCGCGACCTTGATCTGGGCAACCCGCAGGAGCCAAAGCGCGACAACATCGTATATGTGATTGTGGGCGCCCGTCGTTGTGGAAAGACGTATCGCCTGTATCAGGAGATACGGCGGCTTCAGGGCCAAGGCGTCGAGCTTGACCGGATGCTATATTTCAATTTTGAGGATGAGCGCTTGCGTCCGTATGAGCCATCGCTACTAGCGGACGTGCTCGATACATTCTATGCACTATATCCTGCTGCTCGAGGCGAGGGCGCCTACCTTTTCTTTGACGAGATCCAGGAAATACCCGAATGGGGTGCGTTTCTGCGACGCGTGGTCGATACGGAGAAGGCGACCGTTTACGTGACGGGATCTTCTTCTAAGATGCTGTCCTCAGAACTTAAGAGCGAGTTCAGGGGCCGTTCTCTTGTGCGAGAGCTTTTTCCGTTGAGTTTTTCGGAATACGTCCGATATAAGACGGGGAGCGTTCCTGAGCCGGATGCACCCTTTTCATCGAGCGATGCAGCACTGCTTCGACATCATCTGATCGGATATCTCGAGCGAGGGGGATTCATCGCGACACTTGAGCAGACGCCCGCAGACGCGATTCAGCTGCTACAGGAATATGCGTCGCGAACGGTCGCCATGGACGTCGTTGAACGTTACGACGTCAAGAACCCCCGTTTGGCCTCGCTGTTTCTGGCGCGGTGCATGGCATCTTCGGGACGAGAGCTGTCAGTGAACAAAGTGTACAACGAGTTCAAGAGCAGACAGATATCCGTCAGTCGAAATACGCTCAGCGACTTACTTGAGTATTACGAGGACGCCTACCTGCTGTTTTCGGTGCCGGAGTTCACGCGTTCGCTTGCAAATAATACGCGGTCTGCGTCTAAGGTCTACGCCGTCGATCCTGCGATGTTCGGAGCGTTCTCCCCCGCATCGGCATTGGATCATGGTCAGAGGCTCGAGACCGCGGTGTTCAATGCGCTCAGAAGAAGGACCCCCGCCGTGCGGCCCGGTTCGGTTTGCCGCCTGCTGATTAAAGATAAGAATAAAAGCCATGAGGTGGACTTTGTGGCTGGGGATGCACTGCTCATGCAGGCTTACGGCCTGATTCAGGTAAGTGTGGATATGACAAGCGAGAAAACGCGCGAGCGCGAAATTGCCGCGCTCGATGCCGCGATGGCCCAGTTTGATCTTGGCGAGTCGGTAATCGTTACCATGGATGAGCAGGCCGATATTCCATGCAAACACGGCGTGGTACATGCTGTGCCCGCATGGAAGTGGCTCCTTTCCTAATCGTCTATGGATTTGCGAGGCCAGGACTCAGGTGTCATGGTCCGCTAGTCCTGGGCCTTGATGCTCGGCAGGAGAATCTGGGCGAGGTAGTCGGTCTCGAGTTTGGTCGCAGCGTCGGCCTTGCCGTCTTTGCCGACCAGTACGTTCTTGATCTGGCTATAGGTGTAGCGGTTGCCGGTCGTGAGCTCGACAAGCTCAATGGCCGAGTCCATAGGGTAGGTCGACACGGGATTCTGCGTCCGTCCGTTGATGGTCTGGGGCACCACGTACGGATAGACGGGACCGCTGGCGTAGACGGTATAACCGTTGCCTAGGTTGGCCGCACCCAAAACCGTATCGCCCTCATCGGGCGTAAAGCTCTCGCCCTCGCGCACTGCGACGAGCGTCACAATCGGTGTATCGCTGTCGCCGGCAAGATAGATGCATAGCGTGCTGCCATTTTGCCAAGTCTCGACCTTGCCGTACCACTCGACGGGGATATCGAGCTGGTAGAGGTCGGTTGCCTTGTGGCGGGCGTCGGCATCACGGGCCGCCTGTGCCTTTTGCGCGCTCACGGCATTGACGGCGGCGCCGCGCCGCGCGGTTGCCGCCTGCTGGAGCACCTTGGCGGTGGCGGCGGAGCTCGCGCCTCCCTCCTCGGCATATTTGGCGGCGGCATCGATCTGGTCGTCAGTCACCGTGTCGGCCGAAGGCACCTTGAGCTTAAAGGCGGCCTGGCTGCTTAGGTCCTGTCCGTCGCTCTTGATCGTGACCTGCGCCTTGGTGGTCGGGACGGTATAGATGGTGCCGTCGGCCGCGATGGGAGAGGCAGCGATGGAGAGCGTGTAATCGCCGGGCAGCAGTTTGATGCCGCGGCCGTGCTCGTCAACATAGAGCGTTTCGCTCACGGATGAGCCATCAGCGTCCTGACCGCTCACCTGTACGGGAATCTTAGAGCTGGTGGAACAGTCGAGGCCCGCGGCATGCACGCCAATCTGCACCGACATCATCGTGTGGGCATTGGCGGCGACAGCGGCAGCCTGCTCTTGCTGATATCCGTTCCAGGCAGCATAGCCTGCACCGCCGGCGACGAGCGCGACGGCCACGACACCGGCGACCATCAGATTGCGGCGCTTGGGCGACATCTTGCGATGGCGGACCTCGGCTTCGTGTGCCGAGGGAACGGACGGCAGGGGAATATCGCCCATGGCGATGGTCTCATCCACGGCTGGTGCGGAACCCAGGCCAGGAAGCTCGCGAGTCAGCGAATCTTCGGCCGGTAAGCTGTCGAGCAAGACGGTTTCCTCGCCCGTGTCGGATTCGGGCTGGTCGTCGGCCTCGCTATCGTCCTCTTCGGCTTCGTCAGGAGCGTCTTTGGCGTCGCCGCCTTCGTCCTCAGTGTCTTCGTGCACCTCGTCTTGCGCGTCGACGACCGAATCGCTAAACGAGAGCTCGTCTAGCGCGATCCGGTCAAGGCTCTCCAGGGCTTCGGCACATGCTTCCGCATCCTGGGCCGCATCCTCGCGGCCATACGTCTCATCGCTCATATATCCCCCAATGCAATATCGGCTCAACACTGTACCCAAAAATGGAGCCATATAAAGCGCATACGAAATATAAGATCCGATTTAACCTGAGCGCATCGTTCGGCCGCATCCTCGCGGCAGCAAAAGGCCCCCGGAACGCGGACGAATCACATTCCGGGGGCTCTGCAATGCGTTGAGTTGCGCGGAGCCGGCTATGCTGCTTCACATTCAAGCGGCGTTTGCGCCGGGCATGTTACTCGGCGTGCGCGTAATCAACCTTGGCGCGGCGAGCGGTAGCCTTCTCCCAATCGCTGGTGCCCTCAAAGACGTCCTGCTTGTAGGGATTGCGGCCGAGCTTCTTGGCACGGTAGACGATGTAGATGATCGCGGCGACGTTGGCGACCAGCGCGGCGATCGAGACCGCGGTAGCGGCGCCGGGGTCGAGCGTGGAGTGGGTCACAAAGATGGACTCCTCCTGGAAGTACGGGAATACCTGGGCAAACATGCACCAAATAGCCAGCGTAAAGGCACGGTTCTGGATCCAGCCGCCCTTGTTCCAGATAAAGGCGGCGACGGTGGGCGCCAGCAGCAGTGCAAAGCCGCAGAACCAGGAGTGGGTGGGCAAGCAGTCGTAGGTGTAGCAGAAGTTCCAGATATCGTAGGCGATGATGTAGACCCAGGTCATGTCGGGCCACAGCATGTCGGTCTTGTCCTCAGAGGCGTAGACACTCCACCAACCGGTCATGCAGAAGATGTTGATGATACCGGCGATGCCGTTGAACACGTTGTTCCAGCCGGCGAGCTGCGTGGCGCCCTCGGAGGTGACCCAGGTGGACTCGCCCAGGACAAAGAAGTGATAGGCGCTCTCAAAGTCGGACACGACGGCGATCATGATGTTGATGGCGACGATCACAAACGGCCACGCGCGGAACCAATGCGCCTTGCCGATCTTGCCCCACTGGTACTTAATGGCAATGAAGCCCCAGCAACCGGCCAGCGCCGCGTATACCTTGGCGTAGTGGAACCAGCTGTTCTGGTACACATGGGTGGGGTTGGTGAGCGCCCACTCGGCACCCTGTGAGACGCCGATGGCGATAGCGACGCAGTAGATGGTCATGGCCAGCGGAGCCACGCCAAAGATGATGGCCGCGCCCAGCTTGGTGCGGCGGCCGACCTCGTTGAGCACGATCAGGCCAATAAAGACCATGGCCCAGCCGGCCCAGTGGATAAGGGTATTGCTACCCCAAACATCGAACAGCATGCTGCTCTCCTTTCACAAGCCCGCGGCCCCTCTTCTGATCGCGGGCAGTTTGGCCAAATGTCGTCAGTTCTGGGGCTTGCGCTCCTGATACTTGGCGGTATAGCCCTCGATATGGAGCGTCGAGGCGATGATTTCCTTGACTGTCTCGTCGGGCGCATCGGGGTGCGTGCGGATATACATCAGCAGCCCCATGATGAGGGTGTAGAACGTCTCGTAGACATGGTCGATGCGTAGCTCGTGATGGGCGACAAAATCCACCACGGTGGTATCGCAGATATACTGCGCCACGCGCTGGACCACGTTGTGCAAAAAGCCGCCGTAGAGCGCGCCGCTGCTCGAGGTGAGCGTGCTCGGCAACTCGTGGCCGCTCACGACCAGGCGCTTAAAGAGCGGAGCAACGGTGTCGAGTGCGCCTTCGATGTCGCCAACCGTGCGGCTGGCGTTCCACTGCTCGAGCTCGGCGATAAAGCCGTCGATTGCCTCGTCCATAACGGCGGTGACGGCGGCATCCATATCGGCAAAGTAGTGGTAGAACAGCGAACGCGTGCAGCCAGCCCGCTTGGTCACGGCCGATACCGAAAGATGGGACACACCAAGCTCGGCGCTCACGGCGCGCACAGCGGCGAGGATCTCGCGACGGCGCTCGTCGCCCGTCAGGCGTTTTGCCGCGCTATCGGATGCGGGGACGGCATCGACCACAGAGATATCTGCTGCGTTGTTGCCCATGTTTTGCCGCCTTTCATCCTCTTTTGCCTGACCGTTCGCCTAACAGTCTTGAATATTGTTGACGGTTCGTCAATACTGTTTTTGACACAATGTCAACAATAGCGGGTGAACGGCATGGGGGCATGTCGAACCCGTACAAAGAGGGGCGCCGCGGTCTCGCCGGGCTGTGGCAAGAGAAGGGACGACTATGATTCTCAACGGACCGGGGATTAGCTATACCGAGCCCGATATCGGCGCGGAGTTCGTGCCGCCGATACCGGAGCATCCGCGCGAGGCCATCGTCAAACTGTGTGAGCACTGCACCAACCGCCTGCTGCACCGCGACGAGCTGCTGGGCTACGAGTACTGGTCGTTTGCCGAGGCCGCAACCGACGAGCAGGCCGAAGTGCTCTGCAAGATGAAGATGCGCCGTCCCTATACGCTGCCCGAGATGGTCAAGCTCACCGGCATGCCCGAGGCCGATATCGAAAAAATGCTCGACGACATGAGCTACACGGGTCTGCTCGAGTACAACTGGGAAAACCCCGAGCGCGCCAAGCAGTGGGTGCTGCCCATGCTGGTGCCGGGTTCCGCCGAGTTCCTCAACATGCGCGTGAGCCAGCTCGAGGAGCATCCGGTCTATGCCAAGTTCTTTGAGCAGGCGTCCAAGGGACCGCTGTCCAAGGCCACGCCGATGGTGCCGCCCGGCGGTGCCGGCATCGGCATGCATGTCATTCCGGTCGAGAAGGCCATCGATGCCGCGAGCACCTCGGTGCCGATCGAGCATATCGAGCATTGGCTCGACAAATACGAAGGTAAGTATGCCGCTAGCACCTGCAGCTGCCGCGCGAGCCGTCGCGTGATGGGAGAGGGCTGCGCCGACGACCCGGCCGATTGGTGCATCGCCGTGGGCGATATGGCCGACTACGTGGTCGAGACCGACCGCGGCCATTATGTGACGCGCGAGGAGGTCTACGACATCCTGCGCCAGGCCGAGGACAACGGCTTTGTGCACCAGATCACCAACATCGACGGTGAGAACAAAATCTTCGCCATCTGCAACTGCAACGTCAACGTGTGCTACGCCCTGCGCACTTCGCAGCTGTTCAACACGCCCAACCTGTCGCGCTCGGCCTACGTCGCCAAGGTCGAGAAGGACAAGTGCGTGGCCTGCGGTCGCTGCGTTGAGGTGTGTCCGGCCGGCGCCGCCAAACTGGGCCAGAAGCTCTGTAGCAAAAAGGCTGGCGGACAGGTGCCCGAGTATCCGCGCCAGGAGCTGCCCGATGCCACCAAGTGGGACCACACCAAGTGGTCGCCCAACTACCGCAACGACAACCGTATCGAGACGCATGAGTCCGGCACCGCTCCCTGCAAGACGGCCTGCCCCGCGCACGTTGCCGTTCAGGGCTATCTGAAGCTCGCGGCGCAGGGTCGCTATGACGAGGCCCTAGCACTCATTAAGCGCGAGAACCCGCTGCCCGCTATCTGCGGCCGTGTGTGCAATCGCCGCTGTGAGGATGCCTGCACCCGCGGTCGTGTGGACGCCGCCGTGGCTATCGACGAAGTCAAGAAGTTTATCGCCCAGCGCGATCTGGACGCAGCGACCCGCTATGTCCCGCCCGTGGTGACCCCGACGCGTGCTGGCGGCTTCGACCAGAAGATTGCCATCATCGGTGCCGGTCCGGCTGGTCTGTCCTGCGCTTTTTATCTGGCCGAGAAGGGCTATAAGCCCGTCGTGTTCGAGAAAAACGAGCGCCCGGGTGGCATGCTCACCTATGGCATTCCCAGCTTTAAGCTGCAGAAGGATGTTATCGAGGCGGAGGTCGAGGTCATTCGCCTGATGGGTGCCGAGTTTCGCTATGGCGTGGAAGTCGGCCGCGACGTGACGCTCGACGAGCTGCGCGCGCAGGGCTTTAAGGCCTTCTACGTTGCCATTGGCTGCCAGGGCGGCCGCCTTGCCGGCATTCCGGGCGAGGACGCCGAGGACGTGACCGTGGCCGTCGACTTTTTGCGCGAGGTCAACAGTGGCAAGATCGATGCGCTGCCCGGCCGCACCATCGTGGTGGGCGGCGGCAACGTGGCCATCGACGTTGCCCGCAACGCCTGCCGTCTGGGTTCCGAGCACGTTGAGATGTTCTGCCTGGAGAGCGAGGCGCAGATGCCCGCCAGCGAGGAAGAGCGTCGCGAGGCCATCGAGGACGGCGCGCACATCAGTTGCGGTTGGGGCTCCAAGGAGGTCCATCTGGACGAGGCCGGCCGTGTGTGCGGCATCACCTTTAAGCGCTGCACGCGCGTCTACGATGACGAGGGCCGTTTTGCGCCCGAGTACGACGAGAACGACCTGCGCCGCGTCGATGCCGACCGCGTGGTCATGTCCATCGGCCAGTCCATCGTGTGGGGCGACCTGCTGGCTGGCTCCAAGGTGGAGCTTGGCCGTGGTCAGGGCGCCCTTGCCGATCCCCAGACCTACCAGACCGCCGAACCCGACATCTTTGTGGGCGGCGACGTCTATACCGGTCCGAGCTTTGCCATCGATGCCATCGCCGCCGGTCACGAGGCCGCCGTGTCCATCCATCGCTTTGTGCAGCCGGGCTCCACGCTCACCATCGGCCGCAACCAGCGCCGCTACACCGCGCTCGACCGCAACGACGTTGTGCTCGAGAGCTACGACAACGCGAGCCGCGAGGTTGCGCATGTGGACCGCGAACGCGAGAAGGCTGCGCCGTTTAGCGAGTACGTCGAGACCTTTACCGAGGAGCAGGTGCGCGCAGAGACCGCCCGCTGCCTGGGCTGCGGCGCCTCGATCGTCGACCCCAACAAAGTGCATTGGCTGCGGCCTGTGCACCACCAAGTGCGCATTCGACGCCATCCATCTTGATCGCGACCGCCCCGAGTGCTCCACGATGGTCAAATACGAGCAAAAGCTCCCCAGCTTGGGCAAGTACGCACTCAAGCGTGCCATCAAGATTAAATTCGGTCGCAAGTAAGTAGTCATAACGGGAACGGCGGAGGAAAAAGTGCACGAGCTCGGAATCGTCTATCACATTATTCGCGATGTCGAGAACGTGGCGCGCGCTCATGGCGTGCGTCGCGTTTCGAGCGTGACGTTGCTGTTGGGCGAGGTCTCGGGCGTCGTTCCCGACTTGCTGCTCGACGCTTGGCGCTGGGCAGCAGATAAAAAGCCTATCACCGAGGGCTCGGAGCTTATCGTGGAGCCCGTTGAAGCCGTGACACATTGCGGTGCGTGCGGCCGCGACTACGCGACGGTCGAGCACGGCAAGACCTGCCCTTATTGCGGCAGCGGCGAGACATACCTGCTGCAGGGCCAGGAGGTCATGATCAAGCAGATCGAGACCCCCGACGAGGACCCGGCAGACGCTGCCCCTGATGGTCCCGCTGCTCCTGACGCCGTCGACGCCGCCAACCCCCTCCACATCGCCTAACTTAGTCATTGGGTGTTCCTATAGTTTTGTCAACCTTCGACGCTACTCCCGGTAGGGCACCCGGTCGCGCATCACGGCGTATATCGCCCTGAGCCGCTTCCTCGCGACGGCCTTGAGCGCCCGCCCGTGCCCCATGCCCCGCGCCCTGCAGGCCCGGTAGTACTCGCCGTAGCGCCCCGACGACCTCACCAGGCTGTTGCACGAGAAGATCAGCAGGGACTTGAGCCTCGCGTCGCCCCGCCTGGACGCCCTGACCGACCTCACCGACGTGCCGGAGCTCCTCACCCTCGGGGCTATGCCGCGGTACGAGGCCAGGTGGTCGTGGTCCGGGAACCTCGCGATGTCGACCGATACCGCGAGCTGCGCCGCGGTCCTCGGGCCGATGCCGGGCACGGTGAGCAGGCACGCGTAGGTCTCGTCGCCCTCGAGCAGCCCCGCCGTCTCGGCCTCGAGGGCCCCGGCCTCGTCGAGGGCCTCCGATATCCGGGCGGCCAGGAACCTGACCTGCCTGTTCTCGGCCTCGACGAGCGCCGGCGGG
>UQMW01000046.1 GCA_900542275.1 uncultured Collinsella sp. | reverse complement strand
CGTGCGGAACTCGCGACAAACTTAACCGCCCCGCCCGGCAGGCGAGCTGCGGAAACTCGGTCGGTCCAGAGCAATATCGCGCGAAAGGAATTCTGGCTGAATATTTGTCTGCACGGACGATCCGATAGACAGGCCGCGCTATCCCCTTCTTCTAAGTTGCGGTGAAATATGGACTGATTTTGGGGTTGAAACGTTTAAATAGTCCATATTTCACCGCAACTTAGAAGAAGGGGCATGAAAAAGGCGGAGGCCCTGGAGAGGGGCTCCGCCTTTGCTACAGGGGGCGATGGTATTCGCGTGTTGCGGGATTAGACCAGTCGGGCGTTGATCGTCTTGGCGATCTCGGCGGCGTCGGTGGAACCCTTGACGGTGGCACGGAAGTCCTCGTCCATGAGCGCCTCGGCGACCTTGGACAGGATCTTGAGGTGCGTGGTGCCGGCCTGGGCACCGGGGATGAGCAGGGCGATAGCCACGTTGACGGGAGCGCCGTCCATGGTGTCCCAACCGGTCACGCCGGACTCGTCCTTGACGACGATGACGGCAGCCTCGGTAATGGCGTCGGACTTGGCATGCGGGATAGCGAAGCCCTCCATCATACCCGTGGTGCCCTCGGCCTCGCGGGCCAGGAAGGCGTTCATCACGGCGTCGGCGTCGCTGGCGATACCGGCCTTGACGGCCTGGTTGGAAACGAAGCTCAGAGCCTCGTCACGAGAAGCAAAGTCCTCGGCGACAAAGACATTCTCGACCTTCACGAAGTCGGCAGCCTCGGCCTTAGGGGCCTCGACGGCAACGGCCTTGGGGGCCTCAACGGGCTTGGCTGCAGGAGCGGCCTTCTGATTCTTCTCGAAGTCGTACTTCTTGAAGGCCACGAACAGGATGCCACCGACCACAGCGCCGATGAGGATCGCAAGGACCCACAGCGGACCGTTCTCGACAACGGGCAGGACCAGGAAGCCACCGTGAGGCGCCGGATCGTGAACGTTGAACATAATGGTCAGGATCGAAGCGATAGAGGAACCGAGCATCATGATGGGCATGACGGGCCAGATGTTCTTGGTCATGAACGGAATGGCGCCCTCGGTGATGTGGGTGCAACCAAGGATGAGGTTGACGACTCCGGCGTCGTGATCCTCCTGGCTGAAGTACTTCTTGCCGACAACGACGGCAAAGGTGGTAATCAGCGGCGGAACGATGCAGGCGGCGGAGACGGCAGCCATGAAGTTGGTGCCGAAGTTGTAGGTATCGGTGCCAACACCGGCGGCCAGAGCCTCGGTGAGCATAGCGGTACCGGTGACGTAAGCAGCCTTGTTGACCGGGCCGCCCATGTCAAAGGCGCACATGCAGCCAATGGCAAGACCCAGGACAACGGCGCCAGAGGCAGACAGGCCCTTGAGGAAGTCCATCATGGCGGTGTTGATGGCAGCCATGGGGCCGGAAATGCCGAGCATGACCAGGCCGACGATAGCCGTCGAGAACAGCGGGTACAAAAAGATTGCCTTGAGGCCGTCCAGGTTCTTGGGCAGACCGGCAAAGACCTTCTCGAGCAGCAGGATGACATAACCGGCGAGGAAGCCGCCGACGATGCCGCCCAGGAAGCCGAAGCCCACGCCGGCGCCACCGGCGTCGATCATGCCGGTCTCGGCGTTAACAGGCAGGCCCTGGATGGCGATCATACCGGCAACAAAACCGGGGACGAGCGCCGGGCGCTTGCCGATGGATTCGGCGATGTAGGCGGAAAGCACGGGAACCATGAGGTTCATGGCGATGCCGCCGATGATCTTGAGCATCGCAGCAAAGCTGTTGTAGTCAGACGCCGTCGAATCGAAGGACGTAATGCCCCACAGGAACGAAACGGCGGTCAGGACACCACCGGCAACGACGAAGACCAGCATATGGCTGACGCCGTTCATGAGGTGCTTATAGATGACGTGGCCGATGGACTCCTTCTCCTCGACCTCATCCTCGACATCGGCAGCAGCCGCAACCGTGTCGTCGCCCTTGGCGGCGAGTGCGCGGTCGATCAGCTTGCCGGCGGCCTCAACGGACAGGGCCTTGGAAACACCAACGGAAACCATGGGCTTGCCGGCGAAACGCTCAGCCTGGACATCCTTATCGGCTGCGACGACGACGGCCTTGGCACCAGCGATCTCACTCTTGGTGAGCTCGTTCTCGACACCGACCTGGCCATGAGTCTCGACCTTAATGGTCAGACCGCGCTCGGCAGCTGCCTTCTCCAGCGCCTCCTTCGCCATGAAGGTGTGCGCAATGCCGGTCGGGCAACCGGTCGCGGCGATGATGTCAAACTTAGCCATGTGTCCCTCCTTTTTAAGTTTTGCGCCCGCAGGCGCTCCCCTACACGCGCGTCCTTGCGCGCTTTTCCACAATTGAAAGATACCAACCCAGCGCTTTCGCGGAAAGGGAAATGTCCCAATTCTCCGGTGAAAGGTTCTTTCATACCCGTAAACGGTCGATGAAAGTTTACCATCAACACTTGAAACGGCAAGGAGTATCTTGTAATTGAAAATGCCCCTATACTAGGACATTACAAAGCGAGTCCGATTTTCATGCCAACCAGGAGCCATCCATGACCGATAGTAGCAAGAGCGCGCTCTCTCTCATTAGCACCCACCAGGGATACAGCGAGTCCGAACAGCGCATTGTTGACTATATTTTGGAGCACCAGTCCGAGGCGCCGCGTCTGACGGCCGCCCAACTTTCGCGTGCCGCCGCCACATCCGAGGCAACCGTTTCGCGCTTCTGCCGCAAGCTGGGCTTTGGCAGCTTCCGCAGCTTTCAGTTTTCGTTGGCGCGCGATCTGGAGAGTCAACGCAACGAGGGCGTAACCGACGAGGTCTCGCTCGACAGCATGGAGCAGAGCCTTAAGAATATTTTGGCTGCCAAGGTCAGCGAGCTTAACGCGACAATCGACGGAATCGACCACGATACGCTGACGGCCGTTGTGCACGCGCTAAAGAATGCAGGCGTTATTGAGTTTGCGGCCGTGGGCAACACCAACGCTGTCGCGCTCGACGCGACGTTTAAGTTCTCACAGCTGGGCCTACGCTGCATGGCAAGCACCATCAGCGAGACCTCGATTGGTTTTGCGCTCACGTTGCGCCCCGGTGACGTTATCGTGCTGATCTCGAACTCCGGCAAGTCGCGCCGTCTGAATCGCATGGCAAAAGCGGCTCGCGGCTGCGGTGCCACCGTAGTCGTCATCAGCAGTGACAGCAAGTCTCCACTTGCGCGCCTGGCCGACTACACCTTTAATACCGTCAATCACGAGGCGTTGCTGACAACGGGCGACTTCGCGTTCTCAAAGATGAGCGCCACGATGATCATAGAGGTCATCTACAACTTCCTGCTGCCCGAAATCGAGGACGCCCGAGAGCACATCAGCTACTACGAGGAGCTCATCCAGCCGGATAAGGTTGTGGAGTAAAAAGCGTAGTGGGACAAAAAATTCAGTCTATTTTGTCCCACCAACACCGGTGATACAACCTAGCCTCGAGCTTCTTCGAGCATCTGCTTGGCATGCGCCAAGCTCGCCTCCGATTGATCGCCGCTCAACATACGGGCGATCTCGGCGGTACGCGCTTCGCCGGATACCTCGTCCAAATGCGTCTGGGGAACATCGCCCGGTTCCTTGCTGACGACATAATGCTTGTCAGCCATGACGGCGACCTGCGCCAAGTGGGTTACGACAATCACCTGATGCGTAGCGGCGAGATCTGCCAGCACGCCCGCGAGGGCACGTGCGGTAGAGCCGCCGACACCTGCATCGACCTCATCGAACACGAGCGTATCGACACCGTCGGCGTTACCCAAAACCACCTTACTCGCCAGCATCACGCGGCTAAGCTCGCCGCCCGACGCAATTCGACGCAGGGGGCGCGGCGTTAAACCGGAACCGCTACGGTATAGCAGCTCGTAGCTCGAAGGACCAACGGGCGTCCACTCAGCACGGGGAAGATCGCGCGACTCCCAGACGAGCTCGGCGCCGCCCATCTCCAGACGAGCCATCTGGCGGCCAACCTCGTGGCAGAAGCGAGGGGCCGCCGTATTGCGAGCGCGCTTAAGTGCCTTGGCAGCGGCAAACAACTCGCGCTCGGCGCTCCCGAGTGCCTCACGCGCCTTTTTGATCTGCTCATCGCCATCATCGATCAGGGACAGCAGCTCTTGTGAGCGATCGCGCATGGCAAAAACATCGTCCATGGTGGGACCCCACTGACGCAACAGGCCCTTGAGGTCGGAATACCGCTCACGCATGCGAGCGAGCTCGCGCGCGTCGAAGGCGATGCCATCGCGATAGGCACGAAGCTCGTTCGCGCAATCCTCAATGGAGATACAAGCATCCGAAAGTGCATCGGCAATGTCGCCCAGTTTGCGATCGACGGTAGCCATTCGAGAAAGCTCTGCCACGGCACTGCTCACGGCATCGAGCGCTCCCCCTTCGGCGGCAAGCGATGCATGGGCATCGTTAGCCGTGGCAACCAGTACCTCGGCATGTTCGGAGCGCGGCAGCAGTTCCTCGAGCTCCTCATACTCGCCCGGCTTGGGGTCGACCTCGCCGATGCGCTCGAGGGCAAAGCGCGCCTCCTCGACGCGGCTCCCCTGCGCACGCGAGGCCTCTTCGACGCGACGGACTTCCTTGGCAGCCGCGCGCGAAGCCTTAAAGCAAGCACGGTAGAGATCGAGTGCCTCGAGCGCCGGACGCCCAGCCCATGCGTCGACCATGGCAACATGATGCGCCGGATCGAGCAAGCGCTGGTGCTCGTGCTGGCCACACAGATCCATCATCACGCCGACGCGCTCCGAAAGCTCGCGCACACTGGCGATACGGCCGTCAATTTTTACGCGGCTGCGGCCCTCGGCGGAAAGGCTGCGCTGCACGGTGAAGCCTTCCGTGTCGTGTGGACCGTCGAACAGCCGCGCCTCGACGCTGGCAAGCGACTCGCCCTCGCGCACCGTCGACGAATCCGCACGCTCGCCCAAAATAAGCTTGAGGGCCGAGAGCAGCGCGGTCTTGCCGGCGCCGGTCTCGCCGGTCAGGACAGTCAGGCCGGCACTCGGCACCAACGTCGCCTCGCGAATGAGCGCAATGTTAGAAACCTGCAGCTCATCGATCATGACGCACTCCGTAGAACACGCGACTCACGGAGTTATAGAAGCTCTCGGGACCGTAATCGAGAAGCAGCACATCTCCGGGACCGCGACGCACCGCCACGCTCTCAACGGTGCCATCGCAGGTAATAAACTGTCCATCGATAGCGATCGCCGGAACACTCGGACGGTCATCAGACATAAAGATTTCGACAACATCGCTCGGCGAGGTCAAAAAGGCGCGAGCCTGAATGGTATGCGGAGCAATCGGCACACAGACCATGCCCGTGTAATCGGGGCTGACGATGGGGCCGCCGGCGGATAGCGCGTAGCCGGTGGAGCCAGTCGCCGTCGATACAACCACGCCGTCGCCACGCAGTCGATCGATATGGTGGCCCGACACCGTGATGTCGAACTCAACCATATCGGACAGGGGGCCGCGCGTGAGCGCCATGTCGTTGAGGGCGAACGTGCGCACGACATCCTTCGTGCCATCGTCGCGCACGGACACGATATCCGCGGCGATGGTGGCGCGACGGCTCACGTGCAGCTCACCGGACAGGGCATCACTCACAACCTGCAAAATGTCACGCTCCTCGGGGCTAGCGGCCGTCAAAAAGCCCAGGTGACCATAGGAAAGACCGAGGATAGGAATCTCGCGATGGTTGAGGATGCGGGCAGCGCGCAGCAGCGTGCCGTCGCCGCCGAGCGTAATGACCAGATCGGAGCCGTCAATATCAGGCGTGCTCTGAATCTTGGATCGCTGGTCGGCAGCCCATGCGACCTCATAGCCCTGGCGCGTCAGCCAAAGCTCGAGCATCAGACCGCTCTCGACGGCCTCTTGCTTGTAGTAATTGGGAACCAGAAAGACCTTCATAGCGTTGCAGCTTTCTCGCTCAAAGCCGATACCTGGGATTGCAACTCGTCATCGGAGCGCTCGCCGGGGGCAAACCTCGTGCCGTACAGGAAAAACTCAACGTTTCCCTTGGCACCATGAATGGGCGACACGCACACATCGACCGGGAACAGCCCCTTGGCAGCAAAGAGTTCAACTGCCGCAACGAGTGTATCGCGGCGCACGGCGGGGTCGGTCACAATTCCGCCCTCGCCCACCAGCGCCGACGGAGCCTCAAACTGCGGCTTTACGAGCGTGCAGAATGCACCCGTAGGCGCCAGGCACGCCAGCACCGCATCGATAATGTTCGCGATGCTGGTAAACGAGACATCACACACAGCCAGGTCGATAGCGCCGGCATAGCCAAGCTCAGGCAGTTGCGTCACGTTTGTGCGCTCATGCAGCGTCACGCGATCGTCCTGACGCAACGACCAATCGAACTGGGCGCGACCCACGTCCACCGAGACAACTGTCGCAGCTCCGCGCTTAAGCAGGCAATCGGTAAAGCCGCCGGTAGAGCAGCCCACATCCAGACAGGCAAGGCCTGTCGGATTGATACCAAACGCATCAAGCGCGCCTTCGAGCTTAAGACCGCCGCGGCCAACATAGGGAATGCGCCCCTTCACGTGCAACGGCAGGCCCGGGGTCACCTTAAGGCCCGGCGAAGTCAAGCGCTCTCCGCCACTCGAGACCAAGCCGGCCATAAGAGTGCGAAGGGCATCCGCGCGATCGGCGCAGATGCCCTGTGAAATCAGTTCGTCATCAAGACGCACGCGTTTCATGAATGCCATCAACCATTCGTATCCGGAGATGCGGCCTAGCTATCCTGGGATTCGTTTGCCGCATCCTCATCGTATTCCTGCTCGAGCTTGTCGGCCTCACGCGGCGTCAGCTCAAACTTATCGACCATGTCGACCGCGCGGGAGCCCAGCTCAATCGCCTCGTCAAACAGATCGAGCGAACGCTCCAAGGAGGTGTCCTTGGAGCGAACGGTAGCGATGATCTGATCCAAACGGTCCGAGATCTCGTCAAAGTTGCGGACAGAACCCTCTGGCATGACTACTCCTCGACGGAGTCGGCCTCGACGGCCTCAGCAGCGTCCGCGTCCTCGGCCAGCACGCCAGCCTCGGCCTGAGCAGCCGCAACCTTTGCGGCAACCTCGGCAGCCTGTGCCTCCTCGCGAGCGCGATCTTCGGCCAGCAGCTCCTGGTACAGGTCCTCGCCCGGCAGCTCTTCACTGCGAGCGATCTTACCCAGCACGCCGTTGACGAACGACGCGGACTGGTCGGTGCCATAGGCCTTGGCAAGCTCGACGGCCTCGTTGATCACGATGGCATCCGAGACCTCCTCGTCGGTGAGGAAACGCATCTCGTAAACGGCGATACGTAGCAGATTGCGGTCGGCGCCGGGCATGCGCATAAGATCCCAGTTTTTGGCAACGGAGCGCAGAGCGCAGTCGATGCGGTCGATATGCTCGTAAGCACCGCGGCACAGCTCCAGCGCATAGGGGTCGAGGGGACCCTTCGAGATCAGGAAATCGCCCTCGAGGACGCGCTCGAGCGGGCTGTCCGTGGCCTCGGCCTGGAACAGCAGCTGCAGCGCCTGACTGCGGGCAAGCGTGCGCCCGCGATAAACCTTAAGGCTCAAAGGTTACTCCTTGGGGAAAACGAGGCCGTCGATGCAAACGTCAACGCGCTCGACCTCGACACCCACCTGGGCATCGATGGCGGCGACTACAGCGGCGCGAACGGCCTCGGCGAGTTTCTTGAACGGATAGCCAAAGAACACCACAACGCGCACGGTGAGTGCGAGCTTGTCGCCGACGACCTCGGCCTCGACCGCCGGCTCGGAAGCCGGGGCCTTGGACGAGAGCATCATGGAGACAAGGTTGGTGGCAAGGTCCTTGACGCCAACGGAGGCGATGCCCTCGACATCCGACACGGCGCGCGAGACGATGGCGGTCAGTACATCGGGCGAAATGCCGATGCCGTCAATCTTGATTTCCTGGGGCATGAGTCCTCCTAGAAGAGTTGGTTGCTAGACGCGGGAGACGAACTTGCCGTCGCGGGTGTCAACCTTGATGACCTCGCCCTCGTTGAGGTACATGGGGACCTGGATGACGGCGCCGGTGTCGATCGTGGCCGGCTTGGTGGAACCCTGGACGGTGTCGCCCTTAAAGCCCGGGTCAGTCTGGACGATGGTGGTCTCGATGAACATCGGCGGAGTCACGCCCATGAGCTCATCGTCGGCGAAGAGAAGCTGGCAAATGTCGTTCTCGCGCAGCCACTTGGAGTTCTCGCCCACCATGTCCTCGGGAACAGGAACCTGCTCATAGGTCTCATTGTCCATGAAGATGTAGTCGGTGCCATCGTTGTAGAGGTACTGGAACTCACGGGTGGTGAGCATGACGCTCTCGAACTTGGTGCCGGCGTTGCAGGTGTTCTCGACGACGCGGCCGCTCTTGATGTCGCGGGTCTTGTAGCGCACAAACGCGCCGCCCTTGCCGGGCTTGACATGCTGGAACTCGACGATGGTGTAGACCTTGTCCTTAATGCGGAGACCGAGGCCGTTCTTGAAGTCGGCGGTAGAAATGGTAGGCATAGCGACCTTTCTTGTTATGGGCAGAACGCACAAGCGTCCAAATTACATACGAGCGAAATTATACACTTGCAGACGGCGCCTGCGGCGAGCGCATAAAAAGAGAACGCGGGGAGTCCGAATCGATCCAGACGCCCCGCCCCAAACTATCTACCGAAGTAGACTAGCAATCGATGACATGAAGGTCATGCGGCGTCTTGGTGAAGGGCTCGTAGCCGTTCTCGGTGACCACGCCGTAGTCCTCCAGACGCACGCCGCCCACACCGGGCAGGTAGACGCCGGGCTCCATGGTGATAACCGAGCCGACCTCGATGATGTTCTTGCTGCGGTTGAAGTTGGGCAGCTCATGGATGTCGATGCCCACGCCGTGGCCCAGACCATGGTTGTAGTAATCACCATAGCCGGCATCGCCGATGATCTTCTTGGAAAGCTTAAAAATGTCGTTGCCCTCAACGCCCGGATGGATGGCAGCGACGCACTCCTCGTGGGTGCGGCGCACAAGCGCGTACAGGTCGAGCTGCTCCTGGGTAGGCTCGCCCATCACGACGGTGCGCGTCATGTCGGAACGATAATCGCAGTAGCCCGCGCCGTAATCCATGAGGACGAAGTCGCCCTTCTCGATCACGCGGTCGCTCGGCACGGCGTGCGGGTTGGCGGTGTTGGGACCGCTCGCCACAATAGAGCCAAAGGCCAGGCTGTCGGCGCCGTTGGCGAACATATAGTTCTCGAGCTCGTTGCGAACCTGCTTCTCGGTCATGCCGGGCTTAATAAAGCCGAGCATGTGCTGGAAGGCGGCATCGGTGATCGACTGCGCATGGCGCATGAGCTCGATCTCCTCGGCGTCCTTGATAGCGCGCATCTTGCGAATGTCGTCATGCATCAGCGGCAACATGCAGGCGACGGAACGATCCTCCAAACCACGCTGAATGCCCTGGTAGAAGTTGATCTGCATGTCGTCCTCGACAGCACAGACGCGGCACTTGCTGGCCGCGATCTTGCCGGCGACCCAACCGGGGATGGTGCCCTCGTCCATGTCGTAGACCCAGGGGCTGCCGGCGGGCGTGTTCTCCTCAAAGCTGTTGAGGTAGCGCGAGTCGGTGTGGAACAGGCACTGATCTGCCGTAATAAACGCGGCGTGCGGAAACTCGAAGGTGTAGTCGAAGACGCCCTTCACGCCCGTAAGCCAACGAAGGTTGGCCTCGTCGCGCACCACGATGGCATCGTAGCCGCGCTCGACCATCAGGGTACGGACACGCTCGATACGACCGGCAGGACCGGCAGCAAACTCAGACATGCAGATTCCTTTCTTGTTGTCTCAAAAAGTGCGGGACGGGTCTCAACCGAACGACGGAATCGCATGCGATCCGCAACCGATTGGAAACCCGCCCCTCAACATGATACGAAAGACGATGGATGTCAATAAATCTTAGAGAAGTTCTTTGCGAGATGCCAAGTAGGCATGAGCATGGCGCTCCAGAACCTCGTCCTCAACGTTCGTTAGACGAATGGCGCCGAGTGCCGCGGGCAGCGGCAACATGCTGCGGTTCGAGCGGACAAACTGCTGCCTGCGGAACTCCTCGATATATGCGGCAGGCTCCAGATACCAAAGTCCTCTAGGCAGTCATCGACATCAAAGACGTAATCGATATCGAAGTCGCAGGCATCATGTGCTAGGCGCGCCTCAAAGCGCATGCCCTCGGACAACAGCTGGTAGGCGGGGATCTGCGAAGCGGCATCGCCCAAGCAGGCGCGCAGGGTACGCTCCCCTGTCTTGCCAAAATCGAGTGCATGGCGGGCGCTCGGGTTCGTGGCCATCAGTACGTCCTTGCGGGCAGTCTGAGACCACTGAACGGCATTGACGAGCGCAACCTCCTCGTCCGCGAGAATCTCGGGGACGGTCTCAGTAAACTGATTCCAACGGGACTTGCTGCTCGAAAGCATGGTGCCAACAAGTATCACATAGCCGAGCTTGAGGTCCTCGGGGTCCGCCTCGCGAACAAGGTCGAGGTCACACACGACCAAGCCCGGCTCGGGACGGAACGCGATAGCGGGAAGCGCATTCGCCGACGAGGCGACGAGCGGCTTCATGGTCGTCGCGACCGTGAGCATGGCGTCGAACGTCGTCGGCAGCAAGGCGCACTCGGTGCGACCGCACCACTGATTAGCACACCAGCAAACGACCGAGCAGGTCGCCGTGTCGCCGACAGCGACAACGAGATCGTCGCAGGTAATGCCGTTAACCGACAGGGCGCCAAAGACGGTATCGGCATCGGCCAGCGTAGCGCCGGAAGGCGAAACCTCGAGGACGAGCAGCGACACGGCAAAACCGGCGTCGATCAGCGCATGCTCGACGACCTCGCCAAAACGCTCGGATGTAACGTCGTTCCAAACCACCATCGCGCGCTTAGGCTTGCCCACGGCCGAGGCAAACATGCGCGACAGCTCCTCGAACGCGCCCAATCCGACGCGGACATCGACACTGCGGTTTTGGAAATTGATAAGTTGACGGCGAATCATAGCAGTCCACGCTCCAAAAGCATCTCGGCACAAAGGTAGGAAACATCCTCAAAGGACTTGTTGCGAATATCAAGGGTAATATCGGCTGCCTGACGATACAGCGGACGGCGATGCTCAAACAGGCGCGCAGCATGCTCGGGCGAGCGGAAATCGGGCCGGGTATCGGAGCGGCGAATCTGACGCAACGAGTCCTCAAAGTCACCTTCGAGGTACACGCAGGTGCCCATATCATGCATCAGTTCAATGTTCACCGGCGTCTCGACGATGCCACCTCCGCACGATACCAGCAGACTGCGCTCACTTTGAAGCGAACGGAGCGCCGAGGTCTCGAGCTCGCGAAAACGATCCTCGCCCTCCGTCTCAAATATCTCGGTCACGGATTTGCCGCATCGACGTACAACCAAACGATCGGTATCGATGAATCGACGCTTGAACATAATGCCCACGTTGCGCGCAAGCGTCGACTTGCCCGCACCCAAAAAGCCGATAAAGAAGATATGGTCGCAGCCGTGTTTGATGTGCTGAGACATGGCGAGACCTATTCCTCGCAGGGAAGGTCGCGCAGGGCCCGGCGCTCAAAAACACGGAAGATCTGCGTGTACCACAGGTCCTGGGTTGCCTGCGGCTTGACCAAAATAGTGTCAACGCCGGCAAGGTTACCGCTCCACACGTCCGTGTAAAGCTGGTCACCGATCAGCACGGCCTCGTTAGCCGTAGCACCTAGGCGTTTAAGGCCCGCTTTGAGGGCAAACGGGGCGGGCTTCATGGCGTGGCTGATGGCCTCGAGCCCCAACTCGCGCGCCGATGCCATGACCTGATCGCGATGCCAGTTATTGGACACCATACACAGCTTAAAGCCCTTGGCATGGGCGGCTTCGAGCCAAGCGGAAACCGCTGCAGGAACCCGCTCGGTATCGCGCGGCACCAGGGTGTTGTCGCGGTCGAGTAGAATGGCTCGCTTGCCGTCGGCCCACAGGGTATCGAGGTCGATGCGGTCGACTGAGGCAACATATCGTTTGGGGCTAAAAATCCTCATGATCAATTCCAAGACTGTTGGTGCTCTTCGTAGGTCTTCGAGAAATACTCCTTGTCCTGTGTAATGAAGAAATACAGATCATCGGAGTCGGTCGGCTCAAGGGTGGCCTTGAGCGCCTCGAGCGACGGAGAGCAGATGGGCGTGGGCGGCAGGCCCTCGTGCTTATAGGTGTTATACGGGCTATCGCTCTGCAGGTCGTCGGCGGTAACCTCGCCGCCGGTGACATACATCATGGTCGCATCGCTATTGAGGTAGCACAGACCATCGAGCTTGCCCGCCAGACGGTTATAGAAAACCGATGCCACATGCGCGCGCTGATCGGCGTTGAGGCCCTCGCGCTCGACGATCGAGGCAAGGTTAACGATGTCGTAATCGGACATCTCCACGCCATAGCGCTCCTTGATCTTGGCCTCGCAGCTGGCAAAGTCAAGCGACTTATACTCGGCCTTAAACTGGTCAAGCATGGCGCGAATCACATCATCGGCAGACGGGTCCTTACCCAACGAATAGGTCTTGGGGAATAGGAAGCCCTCGAGCGAATCGTTTGCAGCGTCTTTAAGGAAAGCGTAATCATTCACATAATTGCTCGCCTTAGCTTGGTTAAGGAAGTCCTCCTTAGAAATGCTGTCGTACGCCTTGGCCACACGGTCGGCGACCTGGTCAACCGTCAGGCCCTCAGGAATAGTCAGCGCATCGGAGCCCGCATTGGGGCCTTCCATGAGCTGCCGAACGACCTTGGTCGCGTCCATGAGCGTGGTGAACGAATACTTACCCGGTTTAAGCGACATGTCGGCGTTGAGCTTTTTGACCGCCGCGTAATAATCCTTGGGATTATCGACGATATGGTTCTCGGAGAGAATCGAAGCGATGGTGTCACCCGAGGCACCATCGGGAATCGTGATAGTAACTTGCTGGCCAGCAGCGACATTCGCATCCTCACCGGCAAAGAAGCCCTTGACGGCTGGCACGACAAAGAAAACGATCGCGACAAGCGCAAGCACGGCGGCGACGCCACCGATCATCATGGGCACCGGGGAGCTTTTCTTTTGGGCACCACGGCAGGAGTGCGTTTTATAGCTCGAGCGCGTGGCCGGAGCAACGCCGTGCGAGCCATGAGCATGATGTGCGTGGGAGCGTGATTGCCGGGCCTGCCCCTGCGTGCGCTGGACAGGAGCCTGCTGCTTAAAACGAGCGCCGCCAGCGGGCTGCGAGGGACGAGTGCCGGGCTGCTGAGCAGCACGCTGAGTAGGTTGAGCCGAACGCTGCATCGGCTGCGCTGGGCGCTGGCCAGGCTGAGCGGGGCGCGGCGCGGGCTGCCGTGTACGATTCTGCTGGCGCGGATCGGAAGCGCTAGGCATGCTGAACCTCCTCGTTTTTACGATCGAGCCATGTCTGCAAGAACAGGCTGGCGGCGATCATGTCGATCTTGCCCCTCATCTGCTTTTCGTTGAGTCCCTGCTCTCGAAGAATGCGCTTGGCCTCTTGCGAGGACAGACGCTCATCCTCAAACTCCAACGGAAGCTCGAGCTCGTCGGCAATCTTTTGTGCCACGGCGGCGACGCGCTCGGCCTGGGGGCCGGGCTCACCGGCCATGGTCAAGGGACGTCCGCTTACCAGGATATCGGGCTCATAGTCCTCGACTAGGTAACGGAACGTCTTGGCCATAGCGGTGACCTCGGCAGCCGGAAGCACCTTGACAGGCATCGCCATCTTGCCATCACGGCTCGAGACGGCTATGCCGATCCTGGTCTCCCCTATGTCCAGTGCAAGCGCGACCACAGCGACAACCTAGGTTCTTAGGCGCCAAGCGCGGTCTTGGCGGCCGCGAGGGCATCGGCGATACCGGCAGCATTCTTGCCACCGGCCTGGGCCATGTTGGGACGGCCGCCACCGCGACCGTCGACCAGGCCCGCGATCTGCTTGATCACGTTGCCGGCGTGGAAACCAGCCTTCACGGCGTCATCGGAGCCGGCGGCAAGCAGGGCCGGGGTGCCCTTCTCGGTCACGCTGGCGACGACGCAGGCGACAGGGCCGGCGACCTTCTGATGCACGGTATCCCACACGTTGCGCAGGTCGGCAGCCTCAAGGCCCTGAAGCTCAGCAACAACGAGCTTATAGCCCTTCAGCTCGACAGCACCGTCGATGGCGCTGGAAATGGCATCGGAGGAGCCACCGGTGAGCGCCTTCTTGAGCTTGCTGGACGTCTCGCGCAGCTCGGCCTGCAGGTTCTCCACGCGGGCGGGAACCTCTTCGACGCGGCACTTGAGTGCAGCGGCAGCGGCGTCGACGAGCGCCAGACGGTCGGCCATGTAGTCGAGGGCACCCTTAGAGGTCACGGCCTCGATACGGCGGACGTTGGAGCCCGTAGAGGACTCGGAAATGATCTTGAACAGACCGATCTCGGCGGTGTTAGCGGCATGGGTGCCACCGCAGAGCTCGCGGGAGAACGGCTGGTCCTCGGCGCCCACCGAGACGACGCGGACGATGTCGCCATACTTCTCGCCAAACAGGGCGACAGCGCCGGCAGCCTTGGCCTCGTCGATGCCCATGACGCGGGTCACGACCGGCTTGGAAGCGAAGATCTGCTGGTTGACCAGATCCTCGACAGCCTTGAGTTGCTCGGAGGACAGGGCCTCGAAATGCGTGAAGTCAAAGCGCAGGTGCTCGGGCGTCACGAGCGAGCCGGCCTGGGAGACATGCTCACCTAGGACCTGCTTAAGCGCAGCGTCGAGCAGGTGGGTGGCGGTGTGGTTGCGGCGCAGGAAACCACGGCGCTCGGCATCGAGCGCCGCGGTCAGGGTAGCACCGACGGTCAGTGTGCCCTCGGCAACGTGCGCGACATGAGCATACAGGCCATTGTGGTTCTTGGTATCGGAAACGGTCAGCGTAACGCCCTCGGCGGAAAGCTTGCCGGCATCGCCCTGCTGGCCACCCATCTCGGCGTAGAACGGGGTGCGGTCAAGCACGACCTCGACGTCCTCGCCGGCGTCAACGGACTCGACGGACTCGCCGTTGCGAACGAGGGCGACAACCTTGGCGCCATCGATAACGTCGTTGTCATAGCCGTCGAACTCGGTCGCGGCGACCTTGTCGGAAAGCTCGACCCAAACGTCGTTGAAGCTGCCCCAGGCATCGCCCTTGGCGTTGGCGCGGGCGCGGGCCTTCTGGTCCTCCATGCAAGCGGTAAAGCCATCCATATCGACGTCGTGACCGGCAGCGCAGGCAATCTCGACAGTCAGGTCAATGGGGAAACCAAAGGTGTCGTGAAGCTTAAAGGCAACGTCGCCCGGAAGAACGGCGCCGTCGGCGAGCGCGGCCAGGGCCTCGTCCAGGTAAACGCGGCCGTTGTCGAGCGTCGTGGAGAAACGCTCCTCCTCGGAGGCGACGATACCCTTAACGAGCGCGACGTTCTTGAGCAGCTCGGGATAGGCCTCGCCCATCTGGGCGTTGACCTCGTCGATAAACTTGGTCAGGAAGGCGCCCTCGATGCCCAGCAGGCGGCCGTGGAACACGGCACGACGGAGCAGACGGCGCAAAACGTACTCGCGACCCTCATTACCGGGAAGGATGCCATCCGAGATCATAAAGTCGACGGCACGGGAGTGGTCGGCGATGATGCGCAGGGAGCGGCTGGCGCCGGAGTAATCGTCGGCGTCATAGGTCTTGCCGCTGATCTTCTCACCGAGCTTGATGAGGTGCTGCATCAGATCGCCGTCGTAGTTAGCGGTCTTGTGCTGCATGATGGCGGCCATGCGCTCCAGACCCATGCCCGTATCGAGGTTGCGGTGCGGCAGCTCCGGCATGGAGCCGTCCTCCTGGCGGTCGTACTGGGTAAACACGAGGTTCCAGAACTCAAGGAAACGGTCGCAGTCGCAGCCGGGCTTGCAGTCGGGGCTGCCGCAACCGACCTCCTCGCCCATGTCAAAGTAGATCTCGGAGCACGGACCGCAGGGACCGGTGGGGCCAGCGGCCCAGAAGTTGTCGTCCTCGCCCAGACGCGAGATGTGATCCTCGGCAACGCCCAGGGAGCGCCACACGTCATGGGTCTCGTCGTCCTCGGTAAAGACGGTGAAGTACAGGCGGTCGAGCGGCAGCTTGAACTCCTTGGTGATGAGCTCAAAGGCCCAAGTGCAGGCCTGCTGCTTGGAGACGCCGCCAAAGGAAAAGTCGCCGAGCATCTCAAAGAAGGACAGATGACGGCCGTCCTCTCCGATGCAGTCGATATCATTGGTGCGAACGCACTTCTGGCAGGAGATCGCGCCGATCTCCTTCATGGTCTTCTTGCCCTGGTAGTACTCCTTAAACTGGTTCATGCCGGCGTTGGCGAGCAGCAACGAAGGGTCGTCGGGAACGAGGGACGAAGAAGGATAGAGCTTAAGACCGCGCTCCTCAAAGAAGTTGAGGAACTTAGAGCGAATCTCGGCCGTAGTCATTGACGGGTAGTCAGCACTCATAGAGGGAATCTCCTCGGTTTCACATCGAAACAGTTCAAACGTAACGATATTACCATCCCACTGCGCCTGTGCAAAAAAGAGGGCCGCCAAACAGCGACCCTCCAGCGAAAGTGCATGTTATTCAGGACTAAGCAATCCTTTGAAAAAAATGTTTATTTTGAAAAAGAGATAAAATCAATATATCCCTTTTCCCCAATTTTTACAACGGCATTGTAGGGCTTTTTCTCTTTGTTTTTGATTCCTTTTACCAGGGTTTCTTTTCCCTCCAGTAATTCTTTTACATTCGTTTTGGTTAGTTTTTTCTTTCTAAAATGTTCAGCTAAAGTAAACTTACATTCAGGATAATTTGAACAACCATAAAACGATTTTTTTAATACAATATTGTTGCCACACTTAGGACATTTTCCTACAAGGGGTCCCGAGCGCTTAGTGGGAATTTGTACCCCTTATCGATACAAATTCCCCGTAGGCGCTAGGGACCTCTTTAGCTTCTTGGAAGCTGTCAGTAGTATATCTAATAATTTATCTCCATTCCCTTTAGTAACGTGTAACTTTCCAAATTTAAAAAAGCGACTCATAGAATTATTTCCTCCCGTTAAATAATAGATAACTATTAAAAA
>UQMW01000045.1 GCA_900542275.1 uncultured Collinsella sp. | reverse complement strand
GTGGTGTTTGGTTGGAATTGTCCAACCAAAAGCCGATCCGTGGTGTTGTCTGCATTTTACTAAATACAAATTCAATGTATACAGAAAGATATAAGGAGTGGGAGGGATTCCGCCGTAGTTGGCATTGTAGGAAAATCCAAAAGTTTAGATTTTCCCACAATGCTTATCTTTTGGTCTTTGGTTCGGAATAGTGTAGTGCTGGCGGTCTATCTCTTGTTTTCGGTTGCTTGCTTCCTTACCGTACATGAGCATTCGAACATGGGTTCACGACACTTGAAACGGAGGACATGCTTTCCGAAACAGGTTTTGCGGAGAGCAAGCATGTCAAGCCGGGTTCAACACTTGTAACTTGCATAGCCTCTCTTGGAAAAATTGCATTCGCGCAAAAGGAGGGCGCATGCAACCAACAAATCAACGTCATTCCTCCTACGGAAGATATGAACAGTAGATTTGTTTTCCATTATTGCTGTTCAACATGGTTTCAAAGCGTCTTATGGAAAAAGGCCAACCACTCAAACGTGCCGAATCTTAGTTTGGCGGGTTTTAACACGATTGAGATCCCCGTTCCTTCCCTCGAGACCCAGCGGAAGGCCGTTGATATCCTCGACCGCTTCGACGCCCTCACGACCTCGCTCACCGACGGCCTCCCCGCCGAGATCGAGGCGCGCCGGTCGCAATATGAGTACTATCGCGACCGCCTACTTGATTTTCCGCACAAAGGAAGTGTTGCTGTGTGAAAACAGTTGCATTGAGATTCGCGGAGAACTTCGCTCCCGAATGCGGGACGATCGCCGCGCATAAGCAGGTCCTCGATAGCCTCGGCTCCGTCTGGTATGGCAAGCTGGGAAGCTCTATGTCGAAAGCCGTCTGCGACTCCATCCTGGGTGGTTACGACCCGAGAATCCTCTTGATCCATAGCGGCGGCACTGACCGCTGGTGGCTCCATATCGACGCCATAAGCAGGGAGCTTCCGCCGTACGGGTCTTATCCTGAGTACTATGGCGAACTGGCCGATAGGATGGGGTGTTGGCTCCATGTCCGTCGTTTCGAGAAAGCCGATTCGAAGGTCATGTCGAAGTGCGTAGTGGCGTCTTCCGGCAAGCCGCTGTCGCTTGCATCCCGCAGGAGCATGTCCCCCTACTTCATCATCGACTACCAAGAGGAGTCCTCGTGACGATAATCGATTCCATCGGCGGCGCGACCGCGCCGTCCTATTCGGTGCTGCTCGAGGGCCCCGAGTCCACGGTCTGCGCCGAGGCTCCGATCGCGGCGCATGACTCGACCGCCTACCAGTCCGAGGCCGAGCTCGAGGACGAGCTGATCGCGCAGCTGGTCGAGCAGGGCTACGAGTACGCCGACATCATCGACGAGGCCGCGCTCATCGCGAACCTGCGAGCGCGCATCGAGCGGCTGAACGGCTTCGCCTTCACCGACCCGGACTGGGAGCGCTTCTTCCGCACCCACGTCGCCGCCGAGACCGACGGCATCGTGGAGAAGACGCGCCGCATCCAGCAGGCGCCGGTCATCGACTTCACGCTCGACGACGGCACGATCCGCAACGTCATGCTGCTCGACCGCGACCACATCTACCGGAACTCCTTGCAGGTCCTGAACCAGTACGCCACCAGCGCCGGCGCCCACGACAACCGATACGACGTCACGATCCTCGTCAACGGCCTTCCGCTCGTGCATATCGAGCTCAAGCGCCGTGGCGTCGAGCTCCGCCAGGCGTTCGACCAGATCGAGCGCTACCAGCGCGAGAGCTTCTGGTCCGGCACCGGGCTTTTCGAGTACGTGCAGGTCTTCGTCATCTCGAACGGGCGGCACACCAAGTACTACTCCAACACCACGCGCTGGCAGAAGACCCGCGAGGGCGGATCCAAGAAGAAGTCCTCGGCCTCCTACCAGTTCACGAGCTGGTGGACCGACGCCTCAACCCGCCGCATCGCCGACCTGGTGCCGTTCGCCGCAACGTTCTTGGCCAAGGGAACGCTGCTCATGGTGCTCACGCACTACTGCGTGCTCGACGTCACCGACACGCTGCTCGTGATGAGGCCCTACCAGATCTGCGCCTGCGAGTGCATCCTCAACCGCATCCTCGTCTCCGAGTACGACCGCTCGCGCCTGGGCACGCTCGCAGCCGGCGGCTACATCTGGCACACGACCGGCTCGGGCAAGACGCTCACCAGCTTCAAGACCGCGCAGCTGGCGTCCAAGATGGAGGGCGTCGAGAAGGTGCTGTTCGTCGTGGACCGCAAGGACCTCGACTACCAGACTATGAAGGAGTACGATAAGTTCCAGAAGGGCGCCGTCAACGGCTCCAGGAACACCCGGGCGCTGGCCGCCAACCTCGCCTCGGACGCGCCGGACAGGCGCATCTGCGTGACCACCATCCAGAAGCTCTCGAGCTACCTCAAGCACCCGGACCTTTCGCGCAAGGTGCTCGACAGGCACACCGTCTTCATCTTCGACGAGTGCCACCGAAGCCAGTTCGGCAAGATGCACACCGCCATCACCAAGTCGTTCAGGAACTACCACCTGTTCGGCTTCACCGGCACGCCCATCTTCGCCGAGAACGCGGGCAGCGGCACCGACCCCGACCTGCGCACGACCGCGCAGGCCTTCGGCGACCGCCTGCACACCTATACGGTCGTGGGGGCGATCTCTGACGGCAACGTCCTTCCCTTCAAGATCGACTACGTCTCGACCTTCAGGCGCAAGGATACCGGCGAGGACGTGAAGGTGGAGGCCATCGACACCGACACCGCCTGGCAGAACCCCGTGCGCATGCACAACGTCGCCACCTACATCCTCGAGCACTTCGACCAGAAGACCAAGCGGGACGGCGCGGCCTACACCGTCGGCGACCGCGTGCGCCGCGGCTTCAACTCGATCCTCGCGTGCGACTCCATCAAGAGCGCCGAGAGCTACTACCGCATCCTGCGGGAGATGATAGGCCAGCGCGAGGGCTGTAATCTCAAGGTCGCGACCATCTTCAGCTTCGCGCCAAACGGGGCCGACGACGACCCGAACGGCTTCATCGACGACGAGGACATCGACGCCTCCGAGATGCCGCAGGCCGACCGCGAGTTCCTTGACGGGGCCATCGCCGACTACAACGCCATGTTCAAGACATCGTTTTCCACCGACGCGGAGGGCTTCGACGGCTACTACAAGGACGTCTCGCGCCGCATGAAGGGCGAGGACGTGGACGGCAAGCCGCTGCCCGCGGCGGAGTGCCTCGATATGCTCATCGTCGTCAACATGTTCCTCACCGGCTTCGACGCCAAGACGCTCAACACCCTGTGGGTCGACAAGAACCTGAAGATGCACGGCCTCATCCAGGCGTTCTCGCGCACGAACCGCATCCTCAACTCCGTCAAGTCGTTCGGCAACATCGTGTGCTTCCGCAACCTCGCCGAGCGGGTCGACGAGGCGATCAGCCTGTTCGGCGACCCCGAGGCGGGCGGCATCGTCATCCTCAAGGCCTACGACGAGTACTTCCGGGAGTATGCCGAGAAGCTCGCCTACATCCGCCTGCACCACCCGCTCGACGGCATCGACGTCCTCATGACCGACGAGCAGAAGCGCGACTTCGTGAACGCCTTCTCGGCGGTGCTGCGCGTGCGCAACATCCTCGCGAGCTTCGACGCCTTCGAGGACGACGACCCCGCGAGCGCCCGCGAGCTTCAGGACTACCAGAGCGAGTACCTCGCCGTGCGCGACGAGATGCGCGACCGCGAGCGCTCCGAGAAGGAGTCCATCGCCGAGGACCTCGTCTTCGAGATGGAGCTCGTCCGCCAGGTGGAGATCAACATCGACTACATCCTCATACTCGTCGAGCAGCGCCACGGCGACCACGTGAAGGACAGGGAGATCGCGGCGCGGATCATGTCCTCGGTGGCGGCGTCGCCCGAGCTGCGCGACAAGTCCGAGCTCATCGAGCGGTTCCTCGAGATCGCAGGCTTCGGGGAGGCGGACGCCCAGTTCGACATCGACCCTGCCGCGCCCGAGTCCGAGCGCCACGACGCCGTCGAGCGCAACTGGCGCAAGTTCGTGGCCGACTCCATGGAGGACGAGATGGCGGGCATCATCGAGGCCGAGAGGCTGAAGGCGGAGCCCACACGCGACCTCATGCACGAGGCGTTCGAGGTCGGCGGCGTGCCTCAGGAGGGAACGGCGGTGACGAGGGTCATGCCGCCCGGCTCGCGCTTCGGCGCGAAGGCCGAGGCGAGGGACAGGCAGCGCCACCGCGTGACCGACCTGCTGTCCGGGTTCTACCGCAAGTACCGCAGCCTGACCGCCCACTACCCAATCGAGCTTCCCGAGGACTAAAAAGACAGCATGTAGGCCCTAATGATTCGCATTATATTGAATCATTAGGGCCTATTCCTGAGTTCAAGAAATCATGACTATATTCTAGGAAGGACATCTGCCTTAATCAAAATGCTCTCCTGCAAACTAAAACGCTGCGGTATCGATCACCGCCAATCGCGGAAGAGCATGTCACCAAAGTGATAACAGAGTCAGACCCAGCGGAATCTGACTTCGCGCTAGCGTGCTCGGACAAAGAATTAAGCCAGGCATTGAAGTCTGACTCTCCAGCAAAGTCAAATCGTAGAAGCAAATCAAATTTTTTAGGCACTCTCAAGCCAAGCAACGGCCTATAGCGAGTGGTATTCCCATTTGCGCTCGTGAATGTCACGGCTCCGATATTTGCAAAACAATCCGTCCGATAACAATTCTGGAGCTCGGTAAAGCCAAGGTTTCCATATCCCATGTTATGGGCGTACACGAGCATATTCGTACTTGATGGCGATGAGCCTTCAGCTAAAAACGGACACCCGGAGAATGACGGCAAGCGATCGAAACCGTGATTGAGGTAGAAACCGTTAGGGTCACCCTGGCGGCATGAGACAACTGGAGTTGAAATCGAGGTCCCTTCGACCGTAAGCCAACCGGCATAGTCCGGGTTCTCATCTTTTAGAGACGCGCCGCCGTCTGCTTGCGCTTTCTGCTCAGCCGCATTTGCGACATGTTGCGAGCTCCTGCTTGATGCGACTGCACCAACGGCACAGACAATATGGACGCAAGGGCTTTTTTCCTTCCAAAAAAACAGGGTTAGAAATTGACCTCATGTCAATTTCTAACCCTAGAAAGGATTGACTTCACGTCGATAAAAATTGACTTCATGTCAATTTCGGTTGACTTCATGTCAATTTAAACCCACCCTCAAAAGGGGGCATCCAATCCTGGATATTCGCAGGTAGACAAATTGCAAAATAGACTTCATGTCAATTCCCCTTTTATATAGATATATAAGTTATAGAAATAGGTGTGGTCTGCTGAAGCGTCAAAAAGGCCGCCCCACCACAGCACCATTCAGTTGGTCCTTCAACCCGCGCCCGAAGCTCGCGTTCAACGCCCTTCCGACAGCCTGGGGCTAGGTATGGAGCCCCTACGGCTGTTGAAAGCGCGCAGAACGCTCGCACTCATTCGGGCCGTCCCCCTGCTCCTTCGGATGGATGGACGGACGCATCAACAACGATCCATCCGTCCGACCATCGGGACGCTATGTCCCTCTACGGACAGGTCAGAATTATGGAATCCACGTGATTTGAGGGGTACCGTTTTTGGTACTCGCGGGGTACAAAAAGAAAAAGGTCAGAGACGACACCGTCTCTGACCTGCGTAAACTATGGTGGGCCGTCAGGGGTTCGAACCCTGGACCTTGGGATTAAAAGTCCCCTGCTCTGCCAGCTGAGCTAACGGCCCGCGGGTGGCATTGTACCACGGTCTGGGACTATTCCCAACTCCATTGACCGTTCTGGAAAATCACAACTTCACGTCCATCAGGCGTAATGCCCGTAATATCGATGTCGTCCGTGCCGATCATAAAATCGACGTGCGTGCTCGAGACGTTAACGCCATGCTCCAGGAGCTCCTCCTTGGACATGTCATACCCACCCTCGATGCATTCGGGGAAACCGACACCTAGCGCGAGATGGCAGCTAGCGTTCTCGTCATAGAGCGTATCGTAGAACAGAACACCACTTTCGCGGATCGGCGTGTTCTTGGAAATGAGCGCGACCTCTCCCAGGTGAGCAGCGCCCTCGTCAGTATCGATGATACTTGCGAGCGTTGCCTTGCCCACGCGGGCGTCGTAGTCCACCACGCGGCCGCCCTCGAACTTAATCCAAAAATCGTCGACTTTATTGCCGTGGTGGATGAGCGGCATGGCCGAGTACACGATACCGTCGGCGCGCATGCGATCGGGCGAAGTGAAGACTTCCTCGGTGGGAATGTTGGGGAAGAAGGGGTGCCCATCGGGCGTCTTGCCCTTGCCGCCGGCCCACTCGTGACCTTTCGTCATGCCAATCGTCAGATCGGTTCCATTTGCCGCGGTGTAATGCAGGCAGTCGAAACGATTGTCGTTCAGGAAACGCAGGTTCTTTTCGAATGCGGCGTCATGGAGTTCCCAGTCGCTCTCTGGGTCCTGGCCATCGGCGCGCGCGGTGTGCAGAATCGCATTCCACAGCTTATAGATTGCAACCTCATCGGCGTCTCCCGGGAACACCTCGTGCGCCCAAGCCACGACCGGAGCGCCGGCGATGCACCACGGATTGATGTTGTAATCCAGTCCACGGCGGAAAACTTTGCACTGCGTATTCCTCGCCTTTGATGCCGCGGCCGGCTTGGCTGGATCGATGCCCTTGAGGGCCGCAGGATCCGCACCCTCAATAAAGACAAAGCAGGCACCATCCTGGGCCAAGGAATCCAGCTGCATGCGCTTCCACTCGGGTGTCTGCTCAAAATAGCTTTTCTCGACATGCTCGTACGTAAGCCTTGTCACAGCATCATCGGCCCAAATGACCGTCACGTGGCCAGCACCAGCGTCATAAGCCTCGGCAACCACCACGCGCGCAAATGACGCGCACTCGACGGGAGACTGAACGACGACCTCCTGGCCGGGCTTAACGTTTACACCTTTGCGGACAACGAGACGCGCGTAGTTTTTAATCTTGGGCTCCAAGGCCTTCATGCTCTCCAGAGCCTCTTCGACCGTCAGGGCAGCTCGAATCATGTGCCACTCCATCTATCTATAGAACAGTAAAAAGGCGCGCCGCAAAAACGACGCGCCTTATATCTTAGCGATAAGCATGCATGCAAACGCTACTTCTTCTTGGAGTCCTTCTTGTCCTCCTCGGCAGCCGAGCGCTCGATAAGGGCGTTGAGCTTGTTCTCGGACATGCCCTCGGCCTGCGTGCGGTACATGTTGCGCAGGGGACGAATACGAACGAAGTCGTAGATAAAGTCACCCAAAATGACGACGTAGGACAAAACGATGCCGACCATCTGGACGGGGCTGGACACCATGCCAGCGGGAGCGAAGTACAGCGAAGCCCAAATGGCCACGACGAGCACCATGCCGATAGTGAGCACGGCCCACCAGATGCGGCGGCGCTTGGTGTAGTCCTCATCCTGCTTGAGAAGGATATTCGACACCGTGTAGATGCGATCCTCCTTGGCGCGCTGCTTAGCCTTGCGGGCGCGCTTCTCCTCTTTAGAGAGGCCCTCGAGGTTCTCGCCCTTCTCGAGCTCTTTGCGGCGTGCCTTAGACGAAGCCGGCACGACGCGGACAGAGCTCGCTGCCTGACGGGCGGGCTTGGCGGATGCGGCGGACTTGCGCGCAACCCCGGTAACCTCGTGGGATTGCGTGCGCTTGTTCGTGGCGCTACGGGTACTCACTTATGCGTTCTCCTTCATGCTTGTGAACTGGGAGCCCGTGATGATTTGGAAGGCCTCGCGATAGCGCTCGGACGTGCCATCGATGACCTCGGCGGGCAGGTGCGGGGTCTCCCCCGTCATATCCCAGTTGGCTTTGAGCCAATTGCGGACGAATTGCTTGTCGTAGCTGGGCTGAATCTTGCCCTCCTCGTAGCTGGCGGCAGGCCAGAAACGGCTGGAGTCAGGCGTGAGGCACTCGTCGATCAGCGTGACCTTGCCATCGATGACACCAAACTCGAACTTGGTGTCGGCAATGATGATGCCACGGGTCGCGGCGTACTCGGCGGCAGCCTTGTAGATCTTGAGGGAAAGGTCGCGAATCTGCGTGGCAATGTCCTCGCCCACGATCTCGCAGCAACGCTCGAACGAGATGTTCTCGTCGTGGTCACCGATCTCGGCCTTCGTGGACGGCGTGAACAGCGGTTCGGGAAGCTTGGAAGCCTCGGTCAGGCCCTCAGGCAGTTGGATGCCGCAGACGGTGCCGTTCTCGTCGTAGGTCTTCTTGCCCGAACCGGTCAGATAGCCGCGGACGATGCACTCGATAGGAATCGTCTGGGCCTTCTTGACCAGCATGGCGCGGCCAGCGAGGTAGTCACGATACTCAGCAAACTCCTCGGGGAAATCCGCCGGGTCGATGGAAACGAGGTGGTTGGGAACGATGTCGGCAAACTTATCGAACCAGAATGCCGAGATGCGGTTGAGCACCTCTCCCTTAAACGGAATCTCATCGGGGAGAATAAAGTCGAACGCAGAAATGCGGTCGGTGGCGACCATCAGCAGGTTTTCACCGGCATCATAGATATCACGAACCTTGCCACGGGAATCCGGACGACGCTCCATCGTTGTCACGTGAGTCACTCCTTACCAAAATACGACAGTAATGCGGGTTCTTTCCCGCATGTTTTCGCAAACTCGGAGCGGCAGGGACGAAACCCCTCCTTCACCGAATAGCGAAAAGCTAGTGCTCCATTGTAGTAGATGCCGCGTCCGCCGTGTGCTCGCGAGGCAGATGAATCGTAAAAGTCGTACCCTTTCCAAGCTCCGACTCCACGGAAATATAGCCATGGTGGCGCTCGACGATTTGCTTGGTCACGGCAAGGCCCACGCCCAGACCGCCCGCCTCGCGGGCGCGGCTGGCGTCGGCACGCCAAAAACGTCCGAAAATACGCGACAGGTCTTCCTTGGCGATACCGATGCCCGTGTCCGAGACCGCAATATCGACGTGTTTACGGTCGCTGAGCACCGACACCACGACCCATCCGCCCTCGGGTGTATAGCGCATGGCGTTACTCATGAGGTTGATGACGCATTGCGTGATCATATCGGGATCGGCTTCGACGACATCGTCGTGACCTTGGGTCTCGTCAGCAAAGCGCAAGCGCAGATCGCGGTCGACAAACAGGCGCTCCTGGGCATTGACGATGGAACGCACGAAAGGAACCATGTCCACCGGCTCAAGGTTGAGCGGAGCCGTGCTGTTTTCCAGGCGCGACAGGTCGAGCATCTGCTGCACCAGACGAGCCAGGCGACGCGTCTCGAAAGCGACCGTCTCCAAATGCTCATCGTCGGTGGGATACACGCCATCCTGCATGGCCTCGACCGTTGCGAGCATGGCCATAAGCGGCGTGCGAAGCTCGTGTGCAACGTCTGAGGTCAGGCGCTTCTCGTGTTTCATGTCCTTCTCGAGCGAAGTGGCCATCTCATCGAAGGTCTCACCCAGCTGATCAATCTCGTCATCACCGCGCAAACCAGTACGAGCGGACAGATCGCCATCGCGAATTTGCTTGGCCGTGCTCGTAATACGATGAATCGGCTTGGTGAGCATGCGCGACACGAGCGATCCGATAACGACCGAAATGCAGATTGCAACAACCGCGGCGAGGGCCATGGCGTTAAAGGTCTTCTCCCTAAACGCAGAGTCCGCCTTGGTGAGCAGCGCGTCGGAGCCGATGGCCCACAGCTTTACCTGTCCGACATGCTCGCCGGAAGACGTTACAATCTCGACGTTAGCAACGCTATCGGAGTCGGTTGGAGCAGACGAGACCGGGCTATGCGATGCCCTCTTGCCGCTCGTGTCGTCGGTCGTAGCCTGGTTTTCGCGTACATCGGCGGTGGCGCTTGCCGAGGGCCAGGAATCGTCATAAACGATCACGCCCTTTTTATTGACGACCTGCATACCCAGATCGTCGGAAACCAAACTCGACGTTGCAACCGTGCGCAGTTCCCCCGCGGTCCAAGAGCCGTTTTCCTCATATGAGGTTGCCAACTTCTCGGCAGCGGAATTTGCGATTTCGACGATATTGGAGCGTGTGTAATCCGAAAAGACCGTGCCCCACACAACAGAGACAACGCCCACCAGCACCAATACTGTCATGAGCGATGTCAGAGCAAAAGCAAGTGCCATGCGCGAGGGATAGCTCATCGTTGGCCGTGAATCGGAACGAGGCGTGTTCCAACTAGCCTTGGAACCCGCCTCGCTCTCCTGCTTGTGCTTTTGTCCGATTTCAAAGCGCGCAGGTGTCATATGTGATTTCCCTATTTCTCGTCCGACTTATCGGTCTTGGCCGGAGCCTCGAAGCGATAGCCGACACCATGGACGGTGTAGAGCCACTTGGGCTTCTTGGGATCATCGCCCAGCTTGGCGCGAAGGTTCTTCACGTGGCTATCGATGGTGCGCTCATAGCCCTCAAAGTCATACCCGAGCACTTTCTCGACCAGCTCCATGCGGTTATACACACGGCCGGGATGACGGGCGAGCGTGGTGAGCAGCTTGAACTCGGAAGCCGTCAGATCGACTTCCTTGCCCTCGACCAAGATCTTGTGGCCCGAGATATCGATGACCAGATCGCCGAAGTCGAGCACCTCGACGGCGGGCTCGTCGGCCTGATGGGCACGGCGGAACAGAGCGCGAACGCGGGCGACGAGCTCGCGCGGCGAGAACGGCTTAATCAGATAGTCGTCGGCGCCGAGCTCAAGACCGATAATACGGTCCTCGATCTCGCCCTTAGCCGTCAGCATGATGATGGGGACATCCGAGGTATCGCGAATGGTGCGGCAAACGCGCTCGCCGGGGATCTTGGGGAGCATAAGGTCGAGCACGACCAGGTCGAACTGATGCTTCTCGAACTCCTCGATCGCGGACTGGCCGTCGCCGACGCCCACAACCCAGTAGCCTTCGCGCTCGAGATAGGCAGCGACGGCGTCACGGATTGCCTTCTCATCCTCGACCAGCAGAATCTTTTTTGCATCTGAAGCCATAACACGGCCCCCCTGTCTCAATTAGCTAAGAACAAGCCCATTTTAACGCACCTGAGCCCGCCGGATGCCGCTATGACGCGGCAGCTCGGCAGGCGGTACTCACAATTACAACGCGTTTATTCCCCTGTTGGCACCTTTTTAACCCCTCTAAGCTTAAAGAGAGAATAGGCGTGCAGTGACCGTCTCTGGTATACCCTGGCTGTTGCGCACCGTGGCGTACGTAAGGAATGAGTCCGATTTTCCCGCCGTAGCTGGATAATCGCCATACTCCAAAGCGCGGTCGGGCGACAGCAGCGAGCCATAGGTCTTGGCAGAGGTGTCGATCAGGAAATGCGACGCCTGTACCTTAACAAGGTATTTATTCTTCTTGCCAGCCGCACATGCGAGCGGCTCGCGTGACAGGAAGAGGTACGGCCCTCCCTCATTACCGATATACGTGCCCATATTGCCCAGGCTGCCCACGCCACTATAGGCCGCCTCGATAGAAAACACGAAGGTATCGCCCATATATACGGCCTCGAAAGGCGAAACTGACGAAGGGAGGACCAGCTGGGCACGCTTGGTGTTGTTGCCGTCGGTCAGATCGATTGCCGTTATGCCGTAGTAGACGCCCTCGTCGTTGCGGACACGCGGTGAGATGGTCAAAATGCCGTCGCTCGCGCGCGGGGCCGATGCAAAGCGACCCGTCGATTTCCAAATTGCCTCGGCCTTGGATTCATCAAGCGAGCGACGATAGCAAAACGAATCACTACTCGTTTTATTGCCGCCTGCCGAAGGCATTTTATACCAGATAACCGATGACCCGAACGCCGTAAACAGGGGCGGATCATAGTCCTTGCCACCTCGATCGAGCTCAACCACGTCGCCAGAGAGCGAAGCGCCCGACAGATTTTGAGCGTAGAGCTTCCACGATGAATTGGCAAAGTTCATCTCAACCCACGCGAATACGCCGTCGCCGGCACGGACATCGTAGAATGCATATCCCGTGCCCTCAATAGGATCCTCGATTAATGTGGTAAGCGAGCCATCGCCCAGGTTGAGCACACCAAGCGTATTGGCATGCAGGGCAGAAGCAGGCGCCATCATCGCGGCAGCGTAGTCACCATCGCAGTAGTACAGTAGCGTGCCCAGAGGCAATGTCCATGAAGCCGCTGGCTCGAGGTCGATGTCGACAGCCTCATACTCATCCACAATCGAGACGATCTTTGAATCGTCCTTGATAACCTGCGGCTCGCCGGCAGCATCATCGCTGGTGCCCGTTTTTTTCGAGCATCCGGCAAGCACCGTGGCAGCGCCCGCGGCAGCCCCACCGAGCACGAAGCCGCGACGCGATATTCCGTTCTTGATGTGATCGGCGATACCCATTAGGCGATCTCGGCGCGAGCGGCCTCGATAGCGCGTGTAAGCTGGTCGGCGCAGGAGGTCTTTTTCATACCGCAGGTATTACCGGCGAGAACCTCGATTACCCGATCGGCAGGAGCACCCTCGACCAGCCTGGAGATGGCCTTGAGGTTACCATCGCAGCCGCCGGTAAACTCGACGCCCAGCACCTTGCTGCCATCGTCAGAGAGATTGAGGTGAATATTGCGAGCACACACGCCCTGAGGCTTGTAATCAAACGAAATCATGCGATCCCCTCTCAGAATGTTATTCGAGACGACTATTATCCCCGTCTTTCCCTAAATGCAACGAGGCGCTTTGCCGGCAACACACATTACCAGCAAAGCGCCCTAAAAAGCTAACGTTATGCCCGAACCTACTCGAAGCTCAGCTGCTCCAGACGATCAAAGACCGTGTCGATACGGGTGAGGAAGTCCCACGGATCAAAAATCTCGTCGAGCTTTTCCTGGCTGACGGTACAGCGCGGGTCAGCCTCGAGACGCTCCTTAAAGGTAGGGCCGGAGACACAATCCTGTACCTCGTGCCAGGTTGCCATGGCGTTCTCCTGCACAATGGCGTACGCGTCCTCGCGGGTGATGCCCGTGTCGACGAGGGCGAGCAGCACCTTGGAGGAGAAGATGAGGCCGCGGGTCTTATTGAGGTTGGCCATCATGCGAGCGGGGTACAGCTGCAGGCCGTCGATAACGCGAATGAGGCACTGGAACATGTGGTCGAGGGCGATGAAGCTGTCGGCCTGGGCGACGCGCTCGGCAGAGGAGTGCGAAATGTCACGCTCGTGCCACAGGGCGACGTTGTCGAAGGCAACCTGCGCGTTGGCCTTCACGACGCGCGACAGGCCGCAGACCTTCTCCATGGTGATGGGGTTGCGCTTGTGCGGCATGGCGGAGCTGCCCTTTTGACCCTTACGGAACGGCTCCTCGGCCTCGAGTGTATCGGTCTTCTGCAGATTGCGAACCTCGGTAGCGATGCGCTCACAAGTGGCCGCGGTGGTGGCAAGAACGCCGGCGAGGTAGGCGTGATGATCGCGGCTAATAACCTGCGTGGACAGCGGGTAGTGAACCAGGCCCAGGTGCTCGCAGACATATTCCTCGACAAACGGCTCGATGGAGCTGTACGTGCCGACAGCGCCCGAGATAGCACCGAAGGCAACATTCTTGCGGGCGTCCTCAAGACGATCCAGATCGCGCTTGAGCTCCCAGGCCCAAGAGCCAAACTTCATGCCAAAGGTCATCGGCTCGGCATGGATGCCATGAGTACGGCCGGCGCAGAGTGTGTTGCGCTCCTCGAAGGCACGACGCTTGCAGATCTCGCCGAGTTTCTTGACGTCCTCGATGATCAGGTCGCAGGCCTGGGTGAGCTGGTAGCACAGGGCCGTGTCGCCCAGATCGGAGCTGGTCATGCCATAGTGAACCCAGCGGCTGGGCTTGGGGTCGCCCTCGGGAACATCGGCATCGATGTACTCCTTCATGTTGGTCAGGAAGGCAATGACGTCGTGGCGCGTGACTTCCTCGATCTCATCGACCTTCGCCTTCTCAAAGTTGGCATGGTCGCGGATCCACTGGGCCTCGTCTTTGGAAATACCGATCTTGCCGAGCTCCGCCTGGGCCTCGCAGGCCAGAACCTCGATTTCCTGCCAAATGGCGTACTTGTTCTCGAGGGAGAAAATGTGTCCCATCTCCGGGCGGGTATAGCGATCGATCATAGCGGCTCCTTTTTGGTTATTGGCACGTTGGTCGTAACCCAACCATTGTACCGTGCGCAGGTGCAAGTATGGGCAGCAGGCATTAACCTAACATTTTGCCGCAAGAGCGGCCATGGGGACATCCGCGTATTTGCTTCGCAAATCTGCACCGGCTTCAGGCGCCTGCCGGCGCCTTCGCCTGCTCGCTACAAACGCTTCGCGTTTGCTTTACGCTCGCACCCTGTCGGGTTCGAGTCCCGGCACTTTATTGAAAAAAGCACGGCACCGTGATGGTGCCGTGCTTGTACTCTTAACTGGAGCGGGCAACGGGACTCGAACCCGCGAGTGTCAGCTTGGGAAGCTGATGCCTTACCACTTGGCGATGCCCGCTTGTGTGTTGGCTAGTATAACGCGGTTGTCTTGTTCGATACAAGGGTGGTGATGCTTGTTTTAGCTGTGGAGATTCGTTTGAAAATCGCGTCAATTGTGGAGATGAGGACCTTTGACCTCCTGTTCTCCCTATCTTCTACCTGCGCTTTTGCTTGATTGTTGTATTTGAGCTCAATTTGTCAGGAATTGGGCAAGCTTTTGGTCAGGCTCCGGTACTTACCCGCATGAACCTCGGGGGTAGCCTCATCCTACGCGTCGCAGCCTCCCCGTGCGGCGCACGAGGTATAAGGAGCAGCCATGTCCAACGCACCCACGCACTCTGTCCACAGCGCAATCGCAACAGGTCCGCTGCTCCTGCTCCTCTTCCTGCTTTTCGGCTGCCTGGCACCGGGGGCCGCATTTGCCGTCGATGGCTACGACCAGCTCGGCTTCCGCACTATTAGCGATGATTGTGGGCCCTTCTTCATCGGCAAGTATGAAGCTCAAGACGCCTCAATTGCCTACTGCATGAACCAGGAGCGCCCCGGCCCCACCAAGCCGGGCGGCCCATGGCTCAACTTTAATCAAGGCTGGGTGTGGCTCGACGACGAGTTCGCGGCAATCGTTTGTCACGGATATCCTACCGCCACGTCATTTGGCGGTTACCATCTTTCACCCGATCGCGCCCGCGCCGCCACCCAGCTTGCCGTATGGATGCTCAACGGCACTACCCATGTCGACGGCACCTACTCCTACACGAACGCTCAGGGTAAAACCAAGAGCGGACACTTTACCGCCGACAATGAAGTCGTGGCGGCTGCGCGGTGGCTCCACGACAGCGCAAAATCAGGAAGCATCAAAGCCGCTCCGCACCGCGCGCGACGCTATCTAGGGACCGTATCGGGCGGCAGCAAACGTCAAGACATGCTCTATGTACTGCCGGCGGTCTCTGTTTCCTTCCAAAAGCAGTCTGCTAACACCGTTATTACCAGCGGAAACAATACCTATCAGTTTACCGGGGCAACATTCGATATTTTTGAGAGCGCCAGCGGCGCGCGTGTCGGCACCATCAAGATGGATAGCAACGGTCGAGCGCAAGCAACACTTCTGCCCAACACGGCATACTACCTAGTTGAAACGAAGGCGCCGGCCGGCTATGTCCCCCGCCACGATCGTATTGCCTTTACCACGGGGAATGACGGTGGACAGGTCGCCATTGAAGAACAACCCGGCACCATCAACCTGTGTATCGTAAAACTCGATGCCGCGACGAATGCCGGCCCCCAGGTGGGATCTTCACTCGCAGGAGCAGAGTTCACGTGTGTGTCGCAATCAACCCCTGGATGGTCGCAAATTCTCACGACTGATGAAAGTGGTCGGGCCACCCTCGTCGATGTCCCCTTAGGAACCTTTACCATCTATGAATCAAAAGCCCCCGAGGGCTACCTACCATCCAACGACAGCTGGACCTATACCGTTGGAGCCGACCAGCTCGGCGATTCAGACGTGGTCGAGATCGAATCTCGCGTTTCCGATATCCCCATTGCGTTTGACCTTGAGATTTCCAAATTCAAGGACTACGGCAATAGCGATCAATCCGGCCTGGAGCAGCCGGCAGGAGGTGTTGTCTTTGAGGTTGTCAGCAACAGCTCTCAGCAGGTTATTGGCACACTGACCACAAACATCTATGGCTTTGCCTCCACCAAAGATCAGTCAGAAGCATGGTTCGGCGCAGGCAAGCGACCCGTCGGTGTCCACGGAGCCATCCCATACGACCGCGCCGGCTACACCGTTCGCGAGGTTCCGGAAACCGTCCCCGAGGGTTTTAAACGTGCAGGGGAATGGACCGTCGGGGCCAATCAGATTTCCGACGGCGCCGAGCTTCAATATATCGTGGACAACCACGCTCTGTCGACGCATCTCCAGATTGTAAAACGCGATGCCCAAACAGGCGCTTCTGTTCCGCTAGCCGGATTCACCTTCCAACTCCTCGACAGCAATCACAAACCTGTCTCACAAACATGCTGGTATCCAGCACATAATGTAATGGACACCTTTACGACTGACGCGACCGGCACCGTCACACTGCCCGAATCGCTCGTGCCGGGCACCTATTATGTACGCGAAACCTCGGCCAAAGAGCCCTATCTTGTCGGTGAAGAGATCGAGGTAAACATACCCGCCGACATGAGCCTAACGCCCATTGCAATCGCCTCGTATTATGACCACGCCGCGGCCGGAAACATCAGGATCGTTAAAACCGATGCCGTAGACGGCAGCAGCCTCGCGGGCGCCATCTTTGAGATCCGTGCCTCGGGTGATATCGTGCGCCCCGATGGTAGCATTGCCGCGCTCGACGGTGAGACCGTCGCGACCGTCGCGACGGATGAAACTGGAGAGGCACGCGCGGACGACCTCCCGCTGGGATCTGGCACCGCACGCTACGAGGTTGTCGAGACTCAAGCGCCGACCGGCTTCTTACTCGACCGGACGCACCATATCGTCGACCTTATCTATGCCGACCAGAAAACACCCGTTGTGGAAGCACGGCTTAACGTATCCGACGATTACACCAAGGTTGATATCTCCAAGGTCGATGCAAGCGGAGAGCAGGAAGTGAAAGGTGCACAGCTCACCTTATATGGTCCCGATAAAACCGAAATAGACTCCTGGACCTCATCCGACAAGCCACACCGCATCGAACATCTTGCACCCGGCACCTACTCGTTGCGCGAAACGATGTCTCCGCGGACCTATGACCTTGCCGAGGAGATAACGTTTGAAATAAAGGATACGGGAGAAATCCAATCCGTCGCGATGAAGGATGCGCCCATCGAGATCAAAGCACAGGTCGACAAGCGTCAGGAACTTGTCCAACCTATCGGGAAGGGTCTGCTGGCCAACGGCGATGGTAAAAATCGCGCCGCGACGCAAACCAATACGGACGGACTTTTCTCCTATACCATCGACGCTCGAAACGATTCAGCTACCTGGGTTGATGAGTTTACGATTACCGATGATCTTGAGTGTGCCAAAGACGGCACGGCGAGATTCGTCTCAATCGAAACCCCCGTCGCCATCGGCGATCTCAACGGTCTGTGCAACGTGTGGTATCGCACGACGCCGTTGGACTCGACAGACGTCGATGGGCCGGCAAACGCGACGCTTGACGATGGGCACGAAAATCCTTGGCTTGAGTCCGACGAAGTAAAAGAGAGTCTGGGTGAGGATTGCCGCCTCGTCGATTACGACGGCTGGCACCTCTGGAAGGCGGATGTCTCGACCACGGAATCCACCACACTCGAGGCGAAAGAACTTGACCTTGCATCCAATACCGTCGTAACGGGCATTCGCATTGAATACGGTGCAGTAGCCGCCGACTTTACGACTCGAAGCGATGTGGATTCTTGGACCCGTGATGATCTCAAAGATGAGCACGACGACCTTGACGATGCCAAAGCAATCCTTGGCACAGACGCTCGGGGCGCAGCCGTGCACATGCAGGCAACGTCGGCTTATACGCCCCAAACCGCACTCACCAACAGCGCGCGCGTCGATCTTTGTCGCAACGGCGGCGGCGATAAACTTGAGTCACATGACGAGGACCGTGTCATTCAACGCTGTACCCTACCGCAGGACCTACCGGCAACAGGATCAGCTCCCATCGCCGCTTGCATCACCGCGCTCCTGACCTCGGGTGCCACAGCCCTATGGTTCGCTCGCCTTAGGTCGATCCCAAAGAAGCGCTAGCGCGATGAAAAAGCGG